>CAYGCV010000172.1:0-9284 GCA_964348425.1 uncultured Vicinamibacteraceae bacterium
CCCCCTACGAGCTGCGGCCGGAGAACAACGCGCCGCGGGGCGTGCGATGAGACGCAGGGCCACGGCCCTGCTCATCGCGCTCGTCGCGCTGGCGCCGGCGGCGGCCGCGGGTCAGGACGCGGACGGCGCGGCCCGGGGCGACCTGGAGTTCCGGTCCGCCGACTACACCCACGTCGAGGGCTGGGCCAAGCTGCCGGCGCACATCACCTGGGGCAACGTCATCTCCGTCGACCCCGATCCGGACGGCGAGCACGTGTGGGCGCTCCATCGGTCGGAGCCCCCCATCCTGCGGTTCGATCCCGACGGCAACCTGGTCCAGACGTTCGGCGACGGCATGTTCGTGCGGCCGCACGGGTTCCACATCTCCCACGACGGGTACGTATGGGCGAGCGACCAGGCCGGCGCCGACGGCAAGGGGCACCAGGTCTTCAAGTTCAGCCGCGACGGCGAGTTGCTCATGACGCTCGGTACCGCCGGCGTCGGCGCGGAGGGACCGGACACCTTCAACGGCCCGACCGACATCGCCGTCGCCGCCAACGGCGACGTCTTCATCACCGACGGCCACTTCAACAACCGCGTGGTCAAGTACGCCGCGGACGGCACCTTCATCAAGGCCTGGGGCCGGCAGGGCACGGCGCCGGGCGAGTTCGACTTGCCGCACACGATCGCCATCGACTCGCAGGGCCGTCTGTTCGTCGGCGACCGGTCCAACGCGCGCATCCAGATCTTCGACCAGGACGGCAACTTCCTCGACGCGTGGGATCAGTTCGGCATGGTCAGCGGGATCTACATCAGCGCCGACGACACCCTCTACGTCGCCGACTACCAGCAGCACAAGGCGCTGCTGGTCGGCAGCGCCCGGGACGGCTCGATCACGTCGCGCATCGAGCCGGTGAACGCGGAAGGGATCATGGTCGACCGGCACGGCAACATCTTCGCCGGCGAGGTGGCCGGGAACATGCTGCGGAAGTTCGCGAAGAACTGACGGGTCGCCGGGCGCGGCGGCCCGGCCGGCGCCGGTCGTCCAGCGTGTCCGATCGACAGGAGCGGCAGCGATGCGACGAATGCTCACAGGCGTTATCGGCGTGGTTCTGGCGGCCGGCCTGCTCGCCGCCGGGGCGGCCCACGCGCAGGCGCCCGCGTCCGCGGAAGCTGCGGAAGCTGAAGCGGCCGGCGCCCAGCGCGTCCTGCTCGACCGCTACTGCGTCACCTGCCACAACGAGCTGCTGCGGACCGGCGGCCTGCTGCTCGATCGGGTCGACGTCGGGCACGTCGGCGAAGCCGCGGAGATCTGGGAGAAGGTGGTCCGCAAGCTGCGCGCCGGCCAGATGCCGCCGGCCGGGCGGCCGCGGCCCGAACCGGCCGCCTACGACGGCCTCGCCGCCTGGCTCGAGACGGAGCTCGACCGGGCAGCCGACGCGCGGCCCAATCCCGGGCGGCCGGTCGTCCGCCGCCTCAACCGGCTCGAGTACACCAACGCGATCCGCGACCTGCTGGCCCTGGAGGTCGACGGCCGGGCGCTGCTGCCGACCGACGAGTCCGGCTACGGCTTCGACAACGTCGGCGACGTGCTGTCGTTCTCGCCCGGCCTGCTGGAGCGCTACATGAGCGCGGCGCGCAAGATCAGCCGTCTTGCCGTGGGCGATCCGACCCAGCCGCCGTCGATTGCGACCTACAAGGTCTCCCCCTTCCTCCTGCAGGAGAGCCGCCTCAGCGAGGACCTGCCGTTCGGATCGCGGGGCGGCGCCGCCGTGCGCCACAACTTTCCGGCCGACGGCGAGTACCTGCTGAGGGTCCACCTCGGACGGCGGTTCGACAACAACGCCATCCAGGGTCTCGGCGTCCGCGAGCAGCTCGACGTCCGCCTCGACGGCGTGCGGCTGAAGCTGTTCGACGTGGGCGGCGAATGCGTCGGCTCGGACGCGCCGCGCTGCCTCCTGCCGCCCGGCGTGGTGCCCGTCTCCGAGTACGGGCGCACGGCCGACGAGCACCTGCAGGTGCGGTTCACGACGAGGGGCGGCCCGCGGCTCGTGGGCGTGTCGTTCGTCGACCGGGCCGTCGCGGCGCCGGAGGGACCCGGGCCCGGGCGCCGGCCCACCTCGGAGCTGCGCAATACCGAGCTCGCGCCGATGAACGTGGGCAGCATCGAGATCGCCGGTCCCCTGAGCGCCGCCGGGCCGCCGGACAGCCCCAGCCGCCGCCGCATCTTCGTGTGCCGGCCGGCGGGCGCCGGCGACGAGGAGGCCTGCGCCCGGGAGGTGCTCGGCACGCTCGCCCGCCGCGCCTACCGCCGCGCCGTGACGGCCGACGACCTCGACTCGCTGCTGGCCTTCTACCGGACGGGCCGGGACGCGGGCGGCTTCGAGGCGGGCATCCAGTTCGCGCTGGAAGGACTCCTCGTCTCGCCCGACTTCCTGCTGCGCGTCGAGCACGATCCCCTGCGGGCGGCGCCCGGCTCGGCGTACCGCATCAGCGACGTCGATCTGGCATCCCGCCTGTCGTTCTTCCTCTGGAGCAGCGTGCCGGACGACGAGTTGCTGGACCTGGCCGTGGCCGGCAGGCTCAGCGAGCCGGACGTGCTGGAGCGGCAGGTCCGGCGCATGCTCGCCGACAGCCGGGCGGCGGCGCTGGTCACGAACTTCGCCAGCCAGTGGCTGTTTCTCCGCGACCTGCGCGTCGCGGCGCCCGACACCCAGGTGTTCCGCGATTTCGACGACAGCCTGCGCGAGGCGTTTCGCCGCGAGACCGAGCTGTTCATCACCAGCCAGTTGCGCGAGGACCGCAGCGTGGTGGACCTCCTGGATGCCGACTACACGTTCGTCAACGAGCGGCTCGCGCGCTTCTACGGCATGCCGAACGTGTACGGCGCGCACTTCCGGCGAGTGCCGGTCGCCGATCCCGTCCGGCGCGGGCTGCTGGGACACGGCAGCATCCTGACCGTGACGTCGTACTCCAACCGCACGTCGCCGGTGCAACGGGGCAAGTTCGTGCTGGACAACCTGCTGGGCTCGCCGCCCCCCGCGCCGCCGCCCAACGTCGAGGGTCTGCAGGAAGCCGGCGCGGGCGGCGCGCCGGCGACCACCGTGCGCGAGCGGATGGAAGCCCACCGGCAGAACGCCGTCTGCGCGAGCTGTCACGCCCAGATGGACCCGATCGGGTTCGCGCTCGAGAACTTCGACGCCATCGGCAAGTGGCGGGACAGCGAGTTCGGGCTGCCGATCGACGCGGCCGGCGCCCTCCCGGACGGGACCCGGCTCGAGGGGCCGGTGGAGTTGCGGCAGACGCTGGTCCGCCGCCACCCGGAGTTCGTGCACACGCTGGTCGAGCAGCTCCTGACCTACGCGCTCGGCCGCGGGACCGAGCACTACGACCGGCCGGCCATCCGGCGCATCGTCGCGGACGCCGCCGACGACGACTACCGCTGGTCGGCCCTGATCCTGGGGCTGGTCGACAGCGTGCCGTTTCGCATGCGAACGGCGCAGGGGCCGGCGGCGCTGCTGGCCGCCGCATCCAGAAAGGTTCAACCATGAGTCCCCACATCGTCACGAGAAAGCATCTGGCGCGCCGGACCGTTCTGCGCGGGATGGGCGCCACGATCGCCCTGCCGCTGCTGGACGGCATGGTGCCCGCGTTCGCCAGGGCCGGCGGCGCAGCCGACACGCTGCCGCTGCGGCTGGGCGCCCTCTACGCGCCCAACGGCATGAACATGACGGACTGGACCCCCGCGGCGGAGGGGACGGCCTTCGAGCTGTCGCCGATTCTCCAGCCGCTGGCGCCTTTCCGCGAGCGGCTGGTCGTGCTGAGCGGCCTGGCCAACAACGCCGCCGATCAGTTGCCGGGCGAGGGCTCGGGCGACCACTCCCGCTCGTCGGCCGGCTACCTGACGGGTGCGCACGCGAAGAAGACGGAGGGCGCCGACCTCGAGAACGGCATCTCGATGGACCAGGTGGCCGCGAAGCAGCTCGCCAGGCACACGCAACTCGCATCGCTCGAGCTGGCCCTCGAGGCCAACGATCTGGCGGGCGGCTGCGAGCACGGCTACAGTTGCGCCTACACCGGGACGGTCTCGTGGGCCAGCGCGACGACGCCGCTGCCCGCCGAGAACGACCCGCGGGCCGTCTTCGAGCGCCTGTTCGGCTCGAGCGAGAGCACGGAGAGCGGGGCGCGGCTGGCCCGGCTCAAGATGGAGCGCAGCATCCTCGACATGGTCAGCGAGCGGCTGGCGCAGCTCCAGCAGCGGCTCGGCGCGGCCGATCGCCGGAAGGTGACGGAGTACGTCGACGCGGTCCGCGACATCGAGCGGCGCATCCAGATAGCCGAGGAGCAGAGCAGCCGCGAGCTGCCGGTCGTGGCCCAGCCCGCCGGCGTGCCGCCCACGTACGGCGAGTACGCCAGGCTCATGTTCGACCTGTGGGCGCTCGCCTGGCAGTGCGATCTGACGCGGGTGAGCACCTTCATGTACGGCCGCGAGAAGAGCAGCCGCAGCTATCCCGAGATCGGCGTCCCCGATCCCCATCATCCGCTGTCGCATCACCAGGACCGGCCCGAGAAGCTGGCCAAGCTGACGCGGTTGAACACCTTCTACACGAGCCTGCTCGCGCACTTCCTCGAACGGCTGCAATCGATCGAGGAAGGCGACGGGACGTTGCTCGACCGGGTCATGCTCGTCTACGGGTCCGGCATGAGCGACCCGAACATGCATCATCACCAGGACCTGCCGACGATGCTGGTGGGCACCGGCGGCGGGCAGATCGCCGGCGGCCGGCACCTGCGGGTGGCGAAGGACCTGCCGCTGGCCAACCTGCACGTGACCGTGCTGGACAGGATGGGCATCGCGGTCGACCGCCTCGGCGACAGCAGCGGCCGGCTCGCCGCCCTGTAGCCGGCCCGGCAGCGAAGCGGATGACCATGCCCGCGAAGGCCTGTGCGCCGGCGGCCCTGGCCGCGTTGCTGCTCCTGCCGGCGGCCCTGCCGGCCGCCGGCGCGGACGATCTGCGGCTCGTCGAGGCCGTCCGGCAGCGCAACGAGCCGGCGGTGCGGCGTCTGCTCGCGGAGCAGGCGCCGGTGAACGCCCGGCAGCCCGACGGCGCGACCGCGCTGCACTGGGCCGTCCACTGGAACGACCTCGCCAGCGTGGAGCTGCTGCTCCGCGCCGGCGCGGACGTGGCCGCGGCCAACGACTACGGCGTGACCCCGCTGTCGCTCGCCTGCACGAACGGCGACGCGGCCGTCGCGCGCCGGCTGCTGGCGTCGGGCGCCGAGGCGAACGCGGCCTCCCCGGTCACCGGCGAGACCGTGCTGATGACGGCCGCCCGCACGGGGGTCGCGGCAGTCGTGGAAGCGCTGCTGGACCACGGCGCGGACCCGGGCGCGCAGGAGACGCGCCAGGGCCAGACGGCGCTCATGTGGGCGGCCGCCGAAGGACACGTGGACGCGGCGCGGCTGCTGATCGCGCGCGGCGCCGACCTCCATGCCCGCTCGCAGGCGGGGTCGACTCCCCTGCTGTTCGCCGCGCGCAGCGGCGACCCGGAGCTGGTGCGCCTCCTCCTCGACGCCGGCGCGGACGTGAACGACGAGGCGGCCGACGGGTCCACCGCCCTGCTGGTGGCGACCGTCAGGAGCAACGCGGCGCTGGCCAGGCTGCTGCTCGAGCAGGGCGCGGACCCGGACCGCGGACCGGGCTTCAATCCGCTGCACTGGGCGGCCGGCAACTGGCGCAACGTCGACACCCTGGCCGACGCCGCGGTGCGGGCGGACAACAACGAGTGGGCCGGGCTGGAGGGCATGGAGGGTCAGGCGCGCCGCGCCTTCGTGCAGCTCCTGCTCGACTTCGGCGCGGACCCGAACGCCCCGGCCGCGGGAACGCCCGGACGGTACGCGGGCAGCCAGGCACGGGGCGGCTACCTGGCCGGCGCCACCCCGTTTCTGGCTGCCACCCGGACCGGCGACACGCGCCTCATGCGGATGCTGCTGGACGCCGGCGCCGATCCCCTGCGGCCGAACAGTCGGGGCACGACGCCGCTGATGATCGCCGCGGGCGTCGGCTTCCGCGGCTACAGTCCGGTGCCGGAGGCCGACGCGCTCGCGGCGGTCGAGCTGTGCATCGCGCTCGGCAACGACGTCCGGGCCGCCGACGCGACCGGCGAGACGGCGCTGCACGGCGCCGCCTACCGGGGACTCAGCGGGTCGGACACGATCATCCGGCTCCTGGTGGAGCTGGGCGCCGAGCTGAACCTGGAGAACGGCCTGGGATGGACGCCCCTGGCCATCGCGGAGGGCGTCTACTTCGGCGCCAGCGACACGCGCTCGGACGACATGGCGGCGCTCTTCCGGACGCTGGGCGCCGAGCCCACGCCGCCGGGCATCGAGCGGGACGTCAACATCGCCCGTCTCAACGCGCAGCGCGCCGGGGACAGGCAGGGAGGTTCGAGATGAAGGGCCGTCTTCCGCGCGTCGCCGCAACCGCCGCCATCGTCGCGCTGATCCCGATGGCCGCCGCCGGCCAGGCCGGGCCGGACGGCTGGACGCCGCCGCTCACGCCGTGGGGCGCGCCCGACCTGCAGGGCGTCTGGGACTTCCGCACCATCACGCCGATGGAGCGGCCGGCCGAGCTCGCCGGCAAGCAGGTGCTGACGGCCGAGGAGGCCGCCAGCTTCGAGGCCAGCGAGAACCGGCGCCTGAATCGCGACCTCGTCGATCCGAAGCAGGGCGGGGCCATCTACCCGCCGGAGTCGCAGGGCGGCGTGGTGCCCTACAACGAGTTCTGGTACGACCGCGGCAACCGGCTGGTCGGAGACCGGCGCACGTCGCTGATCGTCGACCCGCCGGACGGCCGGCTCCCGCGGCTGACGCCGGCCGCGCAGGCGCGGGCCGAGGCCCGCCAAGCGCACCGGCGCGACCACCCCGCCGACTCCTGGCTGGACCGCAGCCTGGCGGACCGCTGCATCGTGGGGTTCAACGCCGGACCGCCGATGGCGCCCGGCGCCTACAACAACAACGTCCAGCTCCTGCAGACGCCGGACCACGTGGTCATCTTCACCGAGATGATCCACAACGCGCGCATCCTGCGCCTGGACGGGCGTCAGCACGGCGCCATCCCCCAATGGCACGGCGACTCCCGCGCCCGCTGGGAAGACGCGACGCTGGTCGTCGAGACCCGGAACTTCGATAGCCAGGTGAGCGTCCGGGGGTCCACCGCGAACGTGCACCTGGTGGAGCGCTTCACGCGCGTCGGTCCGGACACGGTCCTGTACGAGTTCACGGTGGACGATCCCGTCACCTGGACGCAGCCCTGGACCGCCGTCGTCCCGCTGACGAAGACCGACGCGCCGCTGTACGAGTACGCCTGCCACGAAGGCAACTACGCCATGGAGGGCATCCTCGGCGGCGCGCGCGCCGACGAGCGGGCCGCGGCTGCCGGCCTGCAGTAGAGCCGGATCAATCCAATGCATGCCGTACTTTCGCTCACGTTGATCGCGCTCGGCCTGCTGGCGCAGGATCCGTTCCGGGAGACCCAGGTGTCCAGCCCGGAGATCGTGCGGACCGAGTACGACATGGCGGAGGTCGTCAGGCCGCCGTCGCTTCCCGCCGACGCGCTGGCCGGCTGGAAGCTGTTCGTGCAGCGCTGCGCGATCTGTCACGACCCGCTGGGCCAGCCCTCGTACCCGGAGAGCTTCGCCCCCCTGCTCACGCGCGAGACCGTCAGCAACCTGGGCGAAGCACGGGTCCGCGCCGTCATCCTGGTCGGGTCGTCGCGCATGCCGGGCTGGCAGTACACGCTGTCGCCGGAGCAGATCGGCGAGGTCATCGCTTACATGAACACCGTGGCGCCGGAGTGAGGCGCCGAGGAGGCGACATGCTCGAAACCCGACGGTCCATCGGACCGGCCGCAGCGCTCATCAGCGTCTGCCTGTTCCTGTCGGCCGGGACCTCGGCGCCCGCCGCGGCGCAGGCCGGCGCGCCCACGCCGCTCGCCGGCACCGTCACCGCGGCCGACGGCGAGCCGCTGGCCGGCGTGGCGGTCTCCGCGCGGGCGGAGGGCGCGTCCACCACGACCTCCGTCTTCACGGACGAGGCCGGCCGCTACTACTTCCCCGCGCTGGAACCCCCGTTCGAAGGCGGGCGGTACCAGGTCTGGGCGCAGGCCGTGGGCTACGAGCGCGCCAGCGCGCACGCGGTCCTCGACCCCGCGCGACAGGTGGCGCAGGACTTCACGCTGGCGGACGCCGCCGACTTCACCCACCAGCTCTCGGGGGTGGAGTGGCTGGATGCGCTGCCCGCCGACACGCGCGAGGACCGCCGGCTGAAGGAGCTGTTTCGCGTCACGTGCACGGAATGCCACCAGGCCGGCCTGGTGCTGCAGAACCGCTTCGACGAGCGCGGCTGGCGCGCCATGATCGACCTGATGGCCAACGTCAGCTACCACGGCTGGCGCGGCTCCAGCGGCCGGCGGTCGATCACGATCGAGTACTACCGGGACGAGCTGGCGGCCTATCTCACGAAGGCCCGCGGTCCGGAGTCGCCGCCCCTGACGTTCGAGCTGCAGCCCCGGCCCAGCGGCGAGGCCGCCCGCCACGTCGTCACGGAGTACGACATCCCCATCGCGGAGCTGCCGACCGAGCGCACGTCGATCGACGGCAGCGACTGGTCCGAGGGCATTCCGTCGGGGATGCGCGGGGGCGGCGGCATGCACGACGCGGCCGTCGACGACGATGGCAACGTCTGGATCACCGACTCGGTGCCGAACGACTTCCGGACGCTCGCCAGGATCGATCCGCGGACCGGCCAGGTCACGGGATTCAAGGTGACCGCGCCGGACGGCAAGCGGGCGCGCCGCTCGCACGGCATCACGAAGGCGCGCGACGGCATGATGTGGTTCGATACGCAGGGCAGCCTCGGCCGCGTGGACCCGCGGACGGAGACGTTCGAGCTCTACACGCCGCCGCGGCCGCTCAGCGTCGGCGGCAGCCTGCAGGAGGACGGCCGGGGCAACATCTGGGTCGGTAACCGCCACGGCGCGCTGAAGTTCGATCCCGACTCCCGCGAGTTCACGTACTACCAGAACAAGACCATCGGCGACGGCCAGACCTACGGCACGGCCGCCGACCGGCTCGGGAACGGCTGGTGGGCGCAGTTCAACATGGACATCGTCGGCCACGCGAACGGCACGACCGGCGAGGTGGACGAGGTGCCGATGCGGCCGCCCGGCGCGCTCGACCGCGAGCAGCTCCTGACGCCGGCCGACCGCGACTTCTTCCACCGCATCGGCGCGATGCGCTTCTCCG
>CAYGCV010000173.1:0-9261 GCA_964348425.1 uncultured Vicinamibacteraceae bacterium
GAACTCCTCGCCCAGGCCGGGGATGGCGAAGTCGGTGATGCTGACCATCGGCGTGTCGCCCGCCCAGACGACCGGCAGCGCGATCGGCAGCGTGACGTCGACGCTGCCGTAGGTGACACGCGCATCGAATCGCCAGTTGCCGTCGTCCAGCTTCGTCACCTGGCTGATCTCGTAGCGTTCGGGCAGGCCGTCCCGCCGCTCCTCGCCTTCCAGGGTGAAGTGGCCGACGAGCACGACGTTGCGCATCCGCTCGGTGAAGTCGCGTTCGAGGTCGGTGAGCGAGGCCGGGTCCGCGGCCCTCCCGACCCCGGACGCCCCCAGCACCAGGCCGAGAACGACGCCGATCACGAGCGCAGCGACCGCTGGGAGCATCTTCACCAGCTTGTCCATATTCATCGGTGGGAACCTCCTCCGGTTCGGGGGATTATAACGGTCCGGATTGCCGCGCGGAACCTGCGCGCCCGCGGGCCGCGGCGGCTCGCCGGCCGCCGCCACGGCGCCGCCGTCAGTGATACGATGGATGGCAGCTTCCCGCCGCGAAAGACTCGCTTATGGATACCTACTACCATCCCCCCGATCTCGGCAAGTTCGGCGACATGGGCAAGGAGGCGCCCGAGCTCTGGGAGAAGTTCTCCGAGTGGTACGGCGCGGTGTTCGCCGAGGGCGCGCTGACCGAGCGCGAGAAGGCGCTCATCGCGCTGGCGGTGGCGCACGCGGTGCAGTGCCCGTACTGCATAGACGCCTACACGACGGCATCGCTGGAGAAGGGCGCCGGGCCCGACCAGATGACCGAGGCGGTGCACGTCGCGGCCGCCATCCGCGGCGGCGCGGCGCTCGTCCACGGCGTGCAGATGCGCAACCGGCTCGACAAGCTCTCGATGTAGCCTCGGTGTAGCGATGTCCCTGCCGACGCTGCTCAACACGCGCTCGCCGCTGGCGCCGCCCGTCGCCCAGCGGGCGCACCTCGCGGCGCTGCCCCTGGCCCGGACGTTCGACGAGGCGGCCGCCGGGGCAGGCCAGGCGCCGCTGCGGCCGGTGGCGGCGACCACGCTGCAGATCAACGTCGGCAAGCGCTGCAACCAGGCCTGCCACCACTGCCACGTCGACGCCGGCCCGGACCGCCGCGAGGTGATGCCGGACGACGTGGTCGAGGCGTGCCTCGCGCTGCTCGCGGCGACGGACATCCCCACCGTGGACATCACCGGCGGCGCCCCCGAGCTGCACCCCCGGTTCCGCGATCTGGTCAGGCGGGCCGCGGCGCTCGGCCGGCACGTGATGGACCGCTGCAACCTGACGATCCTGACGCTGCCGGCGTACGGCGATCTGCCGGAGTTCCTGGCGGAGCACGGCGTGGAGATCGTCGCGTCGCTGCCGTCCTATACCGGCACGATGACCGACCGGCAGCGCGGCGAGGGCGTCTTCGAGCAGTCCATCGCGGCGCTGGAGCGGCTCAACGGGCTGGGCTACGGGATGCCGGACTCGGGCCTCGAGCTCAACCTGGTGACCAACCCCGTCGGCGCGTTCCTGCCCGCCGGCCAGGCCGCGCTCGAGCGCGACTGGAAGCGGGAGCTGCAGCGGCGCCACGGCATCCGCTTCAATCGGCTGCTGACCATCACGAACATGCCGATCAGCCGCTACCTGGCCTGGCTCGAGCAGTCCGGCAACCTGGAGAGCTACATGGACCGGCTGGTCCAGGCGTTCAATCCGGCCGCGGTCGACGGCCTGATGTGCCGCTTCACGCTCAGCGTCGGCTGGGACGGCCGGCTCCACGACTGCGACTTCAACCAGATGCTCGATCTGGCCGTGGAGCCGTCGGCGCCGCAGACGGTGATGGACCTGGCGCACGGCCTGACGGCGCCCGGCGCCCCGCCGGCGTCGCCCGCGCAGGCGCTGGCCGCGCTGCAGGCGCGGCGCATCGTGACCGGCCCGCACTGCTTCGGCTGCACGGCCGGGGCCGGCAGCTCGTGCGGCGGCGCGACGACCGCGGCGTAGGGACCGCGGCGTTAGAGAAGAAAGACGAAAGAGGAGGAAGCCATGAAGAGAGGGGTCGTGCTCGGTCTGCTGCTGGCGGTTGGCGCCCTGTCGCTCGGCGCCGCGACCGGCGTGCAGCAGGAGGAGATGGTCGTCGACGTCGAGCAGCTCCAGGACAACCTCTACGTCCTGCGGGGCGGCGGCGGCAACTCGGCGGCGTTCGTGACCAGCGACGGCGTGGTGCTGGTCGATACCAAGGTGCCCGGCTGGGGCCAGCCGCTGATCGACGCGATAGCGGAGCTGACGCCCAATCCCGTGACGACGATCATCAACACGCACACCCACTTCGATCACGTGAGCGGCAACGTCGAGTTCCCGGCCACGGTCCAGGTCGTGGCCCACGAGAACACCCAGCGGCTGATGCGCGAGTGGAACGACATCACGGGCCTGGGCTTCGCCGGGGAGGACGTGTTCGCCGCGAGCGACGGCGTCGGGATCGCCAACCTCACCTTCTCGGACCGGATGAGCCTGGGCAGCGGGGCGGACCGGGTCGACGTCCACTACTTCGGCCGCGGACACACGGGCGGCGATGCGTGGATCGTGTTCCCGGCGCTGCGGACCATGCACACCGGCGACATGTTCGCGAGCAAGGGCCTGCCGCTGCTCGATGCCGCCAACGGCGGCAGCGGCGTCGACTTTCCGGTCACGCTCGACAACGCCTACACGGCGCTGACCGAGATCGACACGATCATCACCGGGCACAGCGGGCAGATGACGCGGGGCGATCTGGCGGAGTTCGCCGCGTTCATGTACGAGTTCGTCGATGCGGTGAGCGGCGCGAAGGCGGCCGGGCAGACGCCCGACGAGTTCGCGGCGTCGTGGGAGGTGCCGTCGCACTTCGCCGGCTACGCCGCGCCGATGCCCGAGCGCCTGGCGGCCGCCGCCCAGGTGATCTACGACGAGCTGCCGTAGGCGGGGGGGCAGGGGTTGTCATGAGGATCCCGCCTCGCGCGTTCCTGACGCTGGCGCTGTGCCTGGTGGCGTTCGCGCTCGGCCGGGGCTCGGCGTTCTGGTGGCCGCCCGTTCAGGCGGAGCCCGTGCAGGCGGAGGAAGCCGGCCGCATGTTCGAGCTCCGCCTGTACACCCTCGAGGACGGCAAGGTCGGGCGGCTCAGCGAGGTGTTCCGCGACAACGTGACGCAGATGTTCACCCGGCACGGCATGACCAACGCGGCCTACCTGCTGCCGCGGGACGAGCCGCAGTGCGGGACGTTCCGCGCCGGCGCGACCATCCGCGAGCCCGCGTTCGACTACGGGCCGTGCCCCTGGTCGCGGGACACCCTCGTCTACCTGCTCGCGCACGACAGCCCGGCGGCGGCCGAGCGGAACTGGGCCTCGTTCGTGGCGGACGCGGACGGCCTGCGCAGCTTCCGGGAGGACTACGCGCGGGCCGGGGTCAAGGTGATGCGGATCGCCTCCGTGTTCCTCGACCCGGCAGAGTATTCCGCGCTGCGGTAGGTGCACGCGGGCCGGACCGCCGGTCCGGCCCGCGTGGCGGTCTAATGCGAGGCGAAGTGCGAAACGACTCCGTCCTCGTCGAACGCCAGCACGTCGTACGGCTGCGGGTTGGGACCTTCCATGCCCGGCGAGCCGATCGGCATCCCGGGCACCGCGATGCCACGCACGTCGGGACGCTCGGCCAGCAGGCGCTTGATGTCGTCGGCCGGGACGTGACCCTCCACGATGTACCCGTCGACGATCGCCGTGTGACAGGACGCGAGGCCCCGGGGAATGCCGGCCTGACGCTTGACCGGCGTGAGGCTCGGAACGTCGGTGGCCCTGACCTTGAACCCGTTCTGCTCCAGGTGTGCGACCCACACCCGGCAGCAGCCTCAGGTGGGCGACTTGTAGACTTCGACGACCGGTCCGGCGCTGTCCTGGACGGCCAGCGTCGCGACCGCCGTCCCGGAGACGAGCAGGGCGAAGGCGGCGGCGAGCAGAGTCAATCGCATGTGCATGTTGCCGTCTATTGTTGATCAAACGCCCCCGACAGGGAAGCGCGCGTATACAATCGTTCCCACGAACATCGGAATCCGGTTCGACCTGCACGGAGCGCAACGGCGATGCTGACGAGACGAACCTTTCTGCTGGCGCCGCCGGCCGCCTCGCTGGCGCGCCTGGTCCACGCGCAATCCGCGGAGTCCGGCAAGATGCTGCTGGCCATTCATCAGAACACGTCGCGCGCGGCCGGCTTCCGCGGCTCGCTCGAGGGCTGGGCGCGGGCGGGCATTCGCTACGTCGAGCTCAACGACGGCCTGCTCGACGAGTTCCTCGAGGGCGACACGCTGGCCGGCGCCCGGCGCCTGCTCGACGATCTGGGCATGACGCCCGTGTGCGCCGCTGCCGCGCTGCAGGACATCTGGATCCCCGGGCCGGAACGCGCGGCGTCGCTCGCTACCTGGCGGCGGCGCTGCGACCAGTTCGCGAGCCTGGGCCTGGAGAAGATCTACTCGCCGTCGATCACGTCCCGGCCCGTCACGCCGGACGACTTCGCGGCCACGCCCGACTGCATCCGGGAGGCGGGGGAGATCGCCGGCGAGTACGGGCTGACGGCGATGATCGAGTTCGTGCGCACGTCGACCCACCTGGCCACGCTGACCTCGGCGCTGCAGGTGATTCGCGCCGCGGCGCATCCCAACGTCCGGCCCATGCTCGACTTCTTCCACTTCTGGTCGGGCCTGAGCAAGTTCGACGATCTGGACCTGCTCGAGCCGGGCGAGCTGGCGCACGCGCACTTCCAGGACCTGCTCGACACGCCTCGCGAGCTGATCGACAACGACTCGCGGCTGATTCCGGGCGACGGCATCGCCCCGGTCGTCCGCATCCTGCGCAAGCTGGCGGAGAAGGAGTACACGGGCGCGCTGTCGGTCGAGCTCTTCCGGGCCGACGTCGTGGAGGCCGACCCCTTCGAGATGGGCGCCGAGATCCGCCGCAAGTGCGAGGCGGTCATGCGCGAGGCTGAGGTGTTGTAAGGCTCGGCGCAGGAATGAGGACCACGGCAGCCCCGCGCGCGCAAAGGCGTGCAACGGCGAGACGGAGCGGGTAAACTGAGAGCCGAAATGGGCTACGAACGGAGCTAGGCTCCGAAGCCCGACGACAGCCAGCGACGCTCGACGACGGTCGACGACCCTCAAGACAAGAATCCTGGACGCGATCCTGGACGCCAAACGACGGCGACGAGGGATCAAGGAAGCCGGCGCCAGAACCGGAGGTAACGACGTTCCGTGGTAGCGGCCTGCTGGCCCGGAGTTGCTTCGCAGGTCGTGAGACCGATTCAAGCGTCGACTGGCGACGCGTTGTGCATGAACGGCTCTTGACTGAGCCAAGTGCGCCACTGGGCGACGGTCGCAGGAGTGAGGCCGAACAACTCGGACACCGCGTCGTCGATAGTGGCGCGGACAGGATCGTCTGCTGCGTACTGCAGTCGGCCGATTTCCAAATCTGCTAGGTCGTCGTGTACGCCTGCAAGGGTCCGAACGAGCGTGGGCTCGCGTGCGTCGGAGGGCAGCCTGACGTTCGCGAGCTCCGTCACGGACCAATGAACGTAGGCCGCCTTCTTCGTCCGCCTGCTCAACAGCTGGATGAGCACGGGCGTGCTGTTCCACAACAGATTCAGGGTCTTCGCCTCGTCAGGGGTGTCCGTCCGAATCGCGACATAGGCCGTTCCCAAACCCTGCTCGGCCGCGTACTGGCTAGCGGTGCGCGAACTAGTCGTGCTGAGTCGTTCCGCTGCGAGCATCCAACCTTGCTGGTTCACGTATGGTGGAACCTCATGCTTTCGGCGTGACCTGTCGCGCTTCTCAACCGGCATGATCTGCCAGATTTCGTCCGCATCGCCGGCAAGGGATCTTCTCGCTTCTTCCTTGATTGAGGTGAAAATCCCGAAGTGGCCCTGCGTCCGGGGATTACCCGCGACCGGCTCAAAGTAGTGTGAAACGTTGCGCCCTTGGACGCTGAATTGGTACAGCGAGCCCGCGGTGGCGAGCGTCGGATTCGTGCGGAGTTCCGTGCATGCCGTGGCGAGTTCGCCGTAGTACCACTGTACGGGCGACCAATCGCCGACCTCGACCCGATCGGCGGGCCATTCTGTCGCCCGCCCGACGGCGTCGAAATTCCCCTCGCGAAGCGCGGTGGCGATAGCTCGTGCGTCGTCGGTGTTCAGCGGGTACCGCGACAAGTTCACGAAGGTCGTGGGTCTTCCTTCGCCAGCACCGCGCCGAGTGCCGATCAGCAGGCACTCATTGATGTTTGTCGCCTGGGACAGGTTGATGTTCTTCGGGTCATGACACATCACGACGTACTTGAGCCAGAACCGCGATGCGAGGAACACTCGCTCCGCGGTTCCGGGGGCAGTCGTGCACGCGGTCATGGGCAGGACCTTCGCCAACACGCCGTCGTCGTGATCCAGGACGCAATCGATCAGCGGAGTGAAGAAGGTGCTGATGCTGTTAGTGTCGATCAATCGCGCTGCGGCTTCGTCGCTCGCGAGCAGGCGGTCGCGTAGGTCCATCTCGCGGCGTTGCATCGCGCGCTTGGTGTCCTCGTCGACGTTTCGGTTGCGCTTCATGTTGTCGCTGAAAGGCGGGTTAGTGAGCACGACTTTCGTGTTCGCAAGAGCTGCCTTGGTATCGGGATCAACGACGTCGTCGTCCTCCCAGACGAATGTGTCGGAGGTGGTTCCCACGATCTCGTCGTCGCCGAGCAGCTCGAGGGACCCGAGCCGGACCTTGCCGTCAGTGGTGCGGCCGTGCGCGAGTTCGTAGAGCGAGATTTTCCGGTAGTCCACGGAAAGGTTGCCGAGGATGAAGCGGCCAGCCGCCATCTGCAACGACACCGGGTTGATGTCGAGCCCAGTGGTGAGCTGCTCGACAGCCTTCCTGTGCCACATGGCACAGCGCTGTTCGTCGCCACCTTCGGCCCGGATGCGGTCCTTGCCGCTCTCGATCCACGCATCCAGAAGCGTGCCGCTGCCGCAAGCAAGGTCGGTGGCTTTGAGCTTGCGCCACTCGCGCGGGTCGGCGAATCGCTCGACTGATGTCTGATCGAGGGCGAGTTCGGCCAGAAGCCGCGCGGCTTCTGGCCGGGTGAAATACGCGCCGTCTGCGGCCTGATGCCCCATCACGCGACTAAAGAGCTGACCGGCGTACTCCATGCCCATCGGCTGGTAGTAGTCGGTGTTCTCCTCGGCCCATTCGATCAGCCGGCGCACGGCCCTCCATCCCGCCGTGCGGTACTCGCTGTCGCGAATGACCGTCGCAACGCGACGCGCGGGCTGAAATACCGGCTTGTAGTCGTGATCGAGAATGGTGGTCCAACTGTCGATCAGGGCAGAAAGAGGGTCATCGGCCCGTGCGATGCGTGAGAGCTTCCGGCCAAGCTCAGCGGCGATTCGGCCACCAGCGCGCTCAATGCGGGAATGCAGCATCAAGGCGTTGAGCAACAGCAACGTGGCGACCTTCGTGGCGCTCGCGGCCCGCCTATCGGCGGAGTTTTCGGGCTTGTCCGGCATCCGCAGATGCAACCGCAAGTGCTGCTCGAGCGCGGCCTCGGAGTCGAGCTCGGCCGATGCGTAATGGATGATCTCCTGGAGCAGGTTGAAATCGCGCGTGTCGTTGCCCTTGAGACCCGACTTTTCCATGATCTCGACGGCGATGCTGTGGGTCGGATCAGTGGATTCCAGCTTCTCCCAGAGCTTAGGAGCTTGCTCGCGGTCGAGGGTCGGCCTTGCCGTCGTGGCTCGACGCTTACGAGGTTTGCGGAGGGCACCTCGATCGTCGGCCAGTCGCTGCCCCTTGCGCACGGTCTCGGCAATATCAAAGCCAGCCTTCCCCGGATCCTCATGGGCGATCGGGGTCGTGTCGACCAACTTGACCCCGCCCCGGTCGCGGCGGAGCACGCAGACCTGGGGCCGCTTGGCGAGCGTCTCCTGATCGGCGCCCTCCGATCGGTCGGTGAACTTGTCAGTCGCCCGCCCACGGGGGAGCCGCTGGGCGCTCCAGGTGAAACCGTGGTTTCCTGTCAAGTACACGGTGATGTCGTCTGCCTTCTCGGTCCACGCCGGCGGCGCTATACGTGCGATCTCCTCCTCGAGGCGTTTGGTCTTGGGCCCGGTCCAGATGCCAGTTCGCGTGATGTCGCCGTCCTTGACGATCACCGGAATCTCGACGTTGCCCGGAGCGTCGGGCGGAACGTAAACGTCCATCAGGTCTTGCGTGCGGTCCTCTATTCGGCCGTCGTGCGCGCGCAGAGCGGTCAGGATCTGGCCGAGGGGCTTCCACTCGTCCCCGAGGACGTCCATGCCGAGACTCGTCTCGGCATCGAGACCACGCGGTAGCGCGACGGGAACGATCACGTAGCCGGTGGTCTTGCGGGGTGAACGGCGCATGCAACGGCCGACGATCTGGATGACGTCGGTCGGACTCTTGCGCGGGGCGAGGATCGCCACCGCGTCGAGGGAAGGGGTGTCTGTGCCCTCCCCGAAGATGCCGACGTTGGTGATGCCGGCATGGCGATCACCGTTCTCGAGCCTGTCGAGCTCGATGCGGCGTGTCGCCGCCCGATCGGTGGCATCGAGGTGCTTGATGCCGGCGTCGCGGGCCGGGGCCTCCAGGCCCTTCCGGCGAAAGTACTCGCAGACTTCGTTGTAGCCCTCGTCACTGCGTAACCACGCGGCCATCTCCTTCGATCGCGCGATCCTGTTCAGGAACGCAATCGACGTGCGAATGGGGTTACCGTCAGTCGCCTCGGCGGCACCGCCGTAAAGCACGATCCCGTAGACCAGCCAGCCGACGGCTTCACTGACGGTCAGCTGCACCTGCTTCTTCTTCTGCGAGGCGCGCTTCTCGTCGACGTTGATGCAGATCCGTTCGGCCGCGACCCACATCTGCTCGTCGACGGCGAACGCGATGATGCGGTAGTCGGTCAGTAGGTCGTTCTCGACCGCGTAGACATACGAGCGTCGGTACCCGGTGGGGCCGAAAATCTTGTGGTCGTTCATGTCCGCGACCGCGTAGCGCGACCGGTCGAGGCGTTGAACGCGGGTGTTCTCGGCGGAGTAGACCTTCGGCGTCGCCGTCTGGTATAGGCGGTACCGGGCCGGGAAGGCCGCTTGGTCATGGCAGAGCGTGAAGTTGCGGACGCGCTCCGCCAGTTTCTTGCTGCTGACCTGCTTGATCTGCGCGGTTCGATGCGCTTCGTCGCAGACGAGAACCTCGGCATAGCGCTCGGTTTT
>CAYGCV010000174.1:0-1875 GCA_964348425.1 uncultured Vicinamibacteraceae bacterium
CGTCCAGCAGACCGCGGCCAGGGCGGCCGCCACCGAGGCCTGGGGAATCTGCGTCTTCACATGGTCCATCAGGTCGCAGCCCGTGCAGACCGAGCTGAGGACCGTCGTGTCCGAGATCGGCGAGCACTGGTCGCCGTAGACGCTGCCGTCCATGACCGCCGCGAAGCAGAGCGTCATGAACAGCTCCGGGTGCGCCAGCCCCTGCGCGCCGGCCACCGCCCAGGCCAGCGGCATGGCCAGCGGGAACGCCACCGCGTAGGTGCCCCAGCTCGTGCCCGTCGAGAAGGCGATGACCATCGTCATCAACTGCAGCAGCACTGGCAGCAGGAAGTACGGCACGCTGCCGCCGAGCTGATCGACCAGGAAGACGCCGCCGCCGGTCTGCGTGCTGACGCTGCCGATGGTGATGGCCAGCAGCAGGATCACCGAGCCGAGCACCACGCCCTTGATGCCGTCGTGGAACCCGGCCATCAGGTCCTTGAGCGACATGCCCCGGGCCAGGGCGATGCCCGACGCCAGCAGCAGCGCCGCGCCGAACGCCCACTGCACGTTCGGCGATCCGGAGACGACGAAGGTGCCGACGGCGACGCCGATGAGCAGGCCGAGCGGCAGGAAGAACTCGAGGACGTGCGGCGCGTAGCCCTCGGGAACGTGGCTCGCCTGCAGCTCCCGCGCGCTGAGCGGCGCGGCCCCGTCGGCGTCGAGGCGGCCCGTCGTCCGGGCGCGCGCCATGGCCGCCGCGAGACGCCGGCCGAGGAACAGCGGCTTCTCGATGCTCAGCAGGAACGTCCCCAGCACGGCGAAGATCGCGTAGAAGCAGAACGGCACGCTCCGGAAGAAGAAGGCGATGCGGTCGGCCTCGGTGGCCAGGAAGCTGACCCCGGAGACGAAGATGAACGCCTGGACGTAGCCCGGCCACGCGTTGAAGGCGAGCTGCGATGCGATCGGCGAGGCGGTCGAGTCGACGATGTAGGCCAGCTCCTCGTGGCTGACGCGCTCCTTGTCGGCGATCGGCTTGACGGTGGTGCCGACGACCACGGTGCTGACCGTGCCGCCCTGGAAGAAGACGATGCCGAGCATCCAGGCCACGAGCTTGGCGCTGCGCGGGCCGCGGACGAAGCGCGCCGTCATGAACTCGGCGAACGCCTGCGCCGCACCGGTGCGCGACCAGACCCCCATGAGCCCGCCCAGCAGCCATAGATAGAGGAGCAGCACGCCGGCCGAGTTGGTCGTCGCCAGCGACGGGATCAGCACCTCGCCGGTGATGTCGTACGCGCCGAGCAGGAGCGCCCCGGAGACGATGCCGGCGGCCAGCGCGGTGACCGGCTCGCGCGTCAGCCAGCACAGCACGACCGCGACCGCGGCCGGCAGCAGCGACCACCAGCCCCAGTGCGCCCGCGCCCGCAACTGGTAGTAGACGGGCTCGGCCCGCCCGTCGCGCATCTCGGTGGCCGAGACGAACTCTTCCGTCACCGGCGGGGCGACGCGCGAGCCGTGGACCGTCGCCGGATCGAGTCGCGCCCGGTCCAGCGGCACCGGCTCGAAGTACGCCCGGCGCCCCTCGGACAGGAAGTAGAGCCGGCCGTCGTCGTCCCTCCGGACGTCCAGGGTCACCTGGTCGACGTTCCAGGTCGGCGGGACCGTGGCGCCGGCAATCCACGAGACGAGGATCGCCAGCGCGAAGACGATGAACTTCCGGATGCCGAGGGTCATGTCGCCTCCGCCCGGTGCGCCGCCGCGCGCCCGCCGGACCGGAGCAACCGTGCCAGGAGTCCGCGCCGGGGGCCGGGGCGGCCGGCGGTTGGGGTGGGTTGGGGGGGCGCGGGGGCGCGGGGGGCCGCGGGGCCCGGGAGGCGACGGGGGCCCCCCGCGGCG
>CAYGCV010000174.1:1885-9259 GCA_964348425.1 uncultured Vicinamibacteraceae bacterium
GCCCGCGCGTCCGGCGAGCCCCGGGCGCGCGGGGCCGCGCCGTGGAACGGCGCGGACTCCTGTAGGATTGGTTTGGCGGCGAGCGGAGCCGCGAGGCGACGCTCTCCAGGCTAGTCTACGGCGAACCGCCGCGGAGGTGCCATGAACCCGAAACGTGACCGCATGAACCTGCTGCCGGCGCTCGCGGGCGTGCTGGCGCTGCTGGCCGCCGCGTGCGGCGCCCCGGAGGAGCCGCCCGCGGCGATGGACGAGCCGGCAACCGCGGCGGCAGCGCCGCCGACGTTCGCCCACGACGCGTCGTGGCCGCGGCCGCTGCCGAACAACTGGGCCCTCGGCGACGTCTGGGGCGTGGCCGTGGACTCGCACGACAACCCCTGGATCGCGCATGCCGACAGCGACCGCATCCAGGCGCTGCTCGCCGCGGAGGGCAGGGAGCTGGCGCCGCCGATCGTCCAGTTCGACCAGGAAGGCAACGTTCTCCAGGCGTGGGGCGGTCCCGGCGAGGGCTACGACTGGATGGAGGATACGTTCGCGGCCGAGCACGGGATGTTCATCGACCACGAGGACAACGTCTGGGTCATCGGCGGCGGCACCCGCGCCGACGGCGGCGTCGTCCTCAAGTTCACGGCGCAAGGCGAGTTCCTGCTGCAGATCGGCGAGAACGGCCGGACGAACGGCAGCCTCGACGAGCGTCTGCTGGGCGGACCCACCACCGCCGCGGTCCACCCCGGCACGAACGAGGTCTTCGTCGCCGACGGCTACACCAACCAGCGCGTCATCGTGTTCGACGCCGTGACGGGCGAGTTCAAGCGCCTCTGGGGCGCGTACGGCCGGCCGCCCGACGACGGTCCGGCCGAAGAGCTCTCCCCCGACGGCCCACCGCCCCAGCGCTGGGACCCGACCCACTGCGTCCGCGTGGCGCGCGACGGGACGGTCTACGTCTGCGACCGCGGCCACAACCGCGTGCACGTCTTCGAGACGGACGGGACGTTCGTCGAGGAGGTGTTCGTCGAGCGGGCCACGCCGGCGCCCTGGCGCTTCGACCTCGAGAACAACCAGTACCTGGCGCGCGACGAGCCAGGCCCGGGCGTCGGATCGGCCTCGATGGTCGCGTTCTCGCACGATCCCGAGCAGCAGTATCTGTACGTCGGGTCGGCGACCAGCTACCGCAAGATCTACATCCTCGACCGGCGCACGCTGGCGCGGGTCGGCGACGTCGACACCCGCGGCGGCAACCACGAGATGGCGGTGGATTCGACCGGCAACATCTACACCGTGGACGGCTACTCGCGCTGGCCGGAGCGGTATCTGATCTCGACTGCGCCGTGACCGCGGGACGTTTCGGGGCCTGTAGTACGATGGAGCCTCCGCCCGCAGGAGAGAAACCCGCATGAAACGACTGTGCGCGCTCGCGATCGCGGCCTCGACCGCCCTGCTCTCCGCCCAGGACGACGCCGGCCGCCTGGTCGAGTGGCCGTACGTCGGCGCGGAGCAGTCCCACACGAAGTACTCCGCGCTGGCCGACATCGACAGGAGCAACGTCGCCGACCTGGAGATTGCCTGGCAGTGGGACCCCGACGAGATGCCGCTGCCGGAGTACGGCGCGCGGCCGGGCAGCTTCGAGGCGACGCCGCTGATGATCGACAACACGCTCTACTTCTCCACCATGTACTCGCGCGTCGTTGCGCTCGACGCGGAGACCGGAGCCGAGAAGTGGGTGTTCGACCCGCGCGTCTACGAGCTGGGCGGGCGCGGCGCGAGCCCCGGCGGCTTCAAGCACCGCGGCGTGGCGTTCCGGCGCGAGGGCGACGATCTGCACCTGTTCCTCAACAGCCGGGTCCGCCTCTACGCCCTCGACGCCGCCACCGGCCGGTTGCTCCCCGGCTTCGGCGACGGCGGCAGCGTCCACCTGACGCAGGGCCACGGCCGCGAGGTGCGCGACGACGACTTCGACCAGACGTCGCCGCCGGTCGTCTTCGAGGACCTCGTCATCGTGGGCAGCCGCGTGCAGCGCCGCTTCGACACGCCCGGGTCGGTGCAGGCGTTCGACGCCCGTACGGGCGAGCGGCGCTGGATCTTCTTCACGGTGCCGCAGTCCAACGACGCCTTCGGCGCCGACACCTGGGAGGACCAGTCGTGGCGCTACACGGGACATGCCAACGTGTGGGGCCTGATGTCGCTCGACGCGGAGCGGGGACTCCTGTACGTCCCGACCAGCACGCCCAGCAGCGACTACTGGGGCGGCCGGCGGGTCGGCGCCAACCTGTTCGCCGAGTCGCTCCTCTGCCTCGACGCGCGCACCGGCGAGCGGCAGTGGCATTTCCAGGCGGTGCACCACGGGCTCTGGGACTACGACTTCACGTCGCCGCCCAACCTGGTCACCATCACCGTCGACGGCCGGACGATCGACGCCGTGGCCGAGGTCTCGAAGCAGGGCTTCACGTACGTCTTCGACCGCGTCACCGGCGAGCCCGTGTGGCCCATCGAGGAGCGGCCGGTCGACACCACCACCGACGTGCCGGGCGAGGTGCCCTACCCGACGCAGCCGTTCCCGACGAAGCCGCCCGCGTTCGCCGGCCAGGGCGTCGCGCTGGCCGACGCCAACGACCTGACGCCCGAAATCAACGCCATCGCGCGCGAGGAGATGGGCCGCTTCCGGATCGGCCCGCTGTTCACGCCGCCCGCGCTGCGCGGCACCCTGCAGCGGCCCCGCATCGACGGCGGCGCCAACTGGGGCGGCGCGGGCTTCGACCCGGAGACCGGCCTGCTGTACGTCCGCTCGTCCGAGGGCACCAGCGCCAACCAGGTGTGCGAGGTGCTGGGCGAGGACCCGGACGTGGACGTCGCGTTCAGCAACAACTGCCCGCACGGCGCGGCCGGGCAGATCTTCGCCGGCCGGCCCGGCGCGACCGAGGTGGCCCGCAGCCGGCTGGGACCGATCCCGCTGATCAGGCCGCCCTATGCCTACCTCACCGCCATCGACCTGAACCGGGGCGAGATCGCGTGGCGGGTGCCGTTCGGCGAGGGCAGCAGGATCGTCCGCAACCACCCGCTGCTGCGGGGCGTCGACCTGCCCGACCGCCTCGGCACGCCCGGCGCCAACGGGCTGATGGTGACGGGCGGCGGGCTGGTCTTCATCGGCGGCGGCGACCCGTACCTCTACGCCTTCGACAAGGCGACCGGCGCGGAGGTATGGCGCGGCGCGACCCCGCACCGCACGAGCGGCAACCCGATGACGTACCGCACGCCCTCGGGTCGGCAGTTCATCGTGATCGCGACCGGCGCCGGCCCGGATGCCGCCCTCGTCGCCTTCACGCTGTCGAAGTGAGCTGCCGCGAAACAGGTCTTCAGAGGCACTCAAGGGCCATGAAGTATCGGATCGCTATTCTGCAGAGCGAAGAGGGCTACAGCGTGTCGGTTCCAGGTCTTCCTGGCTGCTGGTCCCAGGGAACGACGGAGGAGGAGGCCGTCGAGAACATCCGGACAGCGATCCGGGAGTACGTCGCGGCACGTGACGAACTGCTTCGGGGAACAACCAGCCGGGAGATTGAAGTTGTCGTCTGAACGATGCCGAAGCTCCCCGGTGTGAATCACCAGGAAAGGTGGTACCGATGCGACGAACACCGAGGGGGGCGTGCTGCGTGCTCGCGTTCGCGCTCGGGGCTGGGACGGCCGGCGCCCAGGAGTCCGGCCTGGTCGAGTGGCCCTACGTAGGGGCCGACCAGGCCCACAGCAAGTACTCGGCGCTAGCCGACATCGACCGGGCCAACGTCGCCGATCTCGAGATCGCCTGGGAATGGGACGCCGGCGAACTGCCGCTGCCCGAGTACGGCACCCGGCCGGGGCGCTTCGAGGCGACCCCGCTGATGATCGACGACACGCTCTACGTCTCGACGATGTACGCGCGCGTCGTCGCGCTCGACGCGGAAACGGGCGAAGAACTGTGGCGGTTCGATCCCGAGACGTTCCGCTACGGCGGCGAGGGCACGCCGCCGGGCGGCTTCAAGCACCGCGGCGTCGCCTACTGGCGTGACGGCGAGCATGTGCGGCTGTTCCTCAACAGCCGCTACTGGCTCTACGCCCTCGATGCCGAGACCGGACAGCTCGTCAGCAGCTTCGGCGACGGGGGCAGCATCGCGCTGACGGAAGGGCACGGCCGGGACGTGCTGCGCGACGCGTTCGACCAGACCTCGACGCCGGTGGTCTTCGATGATCTGGTCATCGTCGGCAGCCGCGTGCCCGACCGCATCAAGCGCCGCATGGACACGCCCGGCCCCGTGCAGGCGTTCGACACCCGCACGGGGCAGCGCAGGTGGGTCTTCCACACGATTCCGCAGTCGAACGACGCCTTCGGCGCCGACACCTGGGAGGACCAGTCCTGGCGCTACACGGGACACGCCAACGTGTGGGGCCTGATGTCGCTCGACGCGGAGCGCGGGCTCCTGTACGTCCCGACCAGCACGCCCAGCAGCGACTACTGGGGCGGGCGGCGGCTCGGCGCCAACCTGTTCGCCGAATCGCTCGTCTGCCTGGATGCGCGCACCGGCGAGCGGCAGTGGCACTTCCAGGCGGTGCACCACGGGCTGTGGGACTACGACCTCACCTCGCCCCCCAACCTCGTCACGATCGAGGTCGACGGCCGGACGATCGACGCGGTGGCCGAGGTCTCCAAGATCGGGTTCACGTACGTCTTCGACCGGGTCACCGGCGAGCCGGTGTGGCCGATCGAGGAGCGGCCGGTCGACACCACCACCGACGTGCCGGGCGAGGTGCCCTACCCGACGCAGCCGTTCCCGACGAAGCCGCCGCCGTTCAGCGGCCAGGGCGTCGCGCTGGCCGACGCCAACGACCTGACGCCCGAGATCAGGGCGCTCGCCGAGGAAACGATGCGCGGGTTCCGCCTCGGTCCGCTCTACACGCCGCCCGCGATGCGCGGCACGCTGATCCGGCCGATGGTCACCGGCGGCGCCAACTGGGGCGGGGCCGCGTTCGACCCGCAGACCGGCTGGCTGTACGTGCGAGCGTCGGAAGGCACGAGCGTCATCCAGGTGTGCGAGCGCAGCGAAGAGGAACATCCCGCGGCGGACGCCGAGTACGTGGGTGGCAGCGCCTGCACGGAGGCCCGCCAGCGGGTGCGCGCGCGGCTGGGCGCCATCCCGCTGATCAAGCCGCCGTACGCCTGGCTGGCCGCCATCGACCTCAACCGGGGCGAGATCGCCTGGAGGGTGCCGTTCGGCGAGGGCAGCCCCGCCGTCCGCCGGCATCCGCTGCTGGCCGGCGTCGAGCTGCCGGCGCGGCTGGGCACGCCCGGCAACAACGGCTCCGTGGTCACCGGGGGCGGCCTGCTCTTCATCGGCGGCGGCGACCCCCACCTGTACGCGTTCGACAAGACCACGGGCGAAGAGGTGTGGCGGGGCGCCACCCCCTTCCCCACCAGCGGCAACCCGATGACGTACCGCACGCGGTCCGGCCGGCAGTTCGTCGCCATCGCCACCGGCGCCGGCCCGGACGCGTCGCTCGTCGCCTTCGCCTTGCCCGAATAGAACAACGCACCACCGAGGGAGATTCCGCATGGCCCGTCCGATACTCTCGTGCCTCATCGCGGTTTGCCTGCTGGCCGGATCCGCGGCCGTAGCGGCCGCGCAGCTCGGCAGCTTCGAGCCGATCACCGACGCCGAGCTGCTCGATCCCGACCCGGGCGACTGGATCAACTGGCGCCGCACGATCGACGGTCAGGGCTACAGCCCGCTCGACCAGATCAACCGCGAGAACGTCGGGAATCTCCAGCTCGTCTGGTCGTGGGAGACGCTGGCCGGCACCGACGAGGTGACGCCGCTGGTCCACGACGGCGTGATGTACATCCCCAGCCGCAGCGGCGTCGTGGCGCTAGACGCCGTCACCGGCGACGAGCTCTGGGCGCACCTGCGCACCGGCCGGCCGATGCCCTCCAACCCGGACCTGCCGACCAACCGGCAGCCGGGGCTTGCGCGGCGCAACATCGCCATCTACGACGACAAGATCTACGCCGGCACGAGCGAGGCGCAGCTCATCGCGCTCGACGCTCGGACCGGGGAGGTGGTCTGGGAGCAGCAGGTTGCCGACAACGAGCTGGGCTACCGCTATACGAGCGGCCCAATCATCGTCAAGGGCATGGTGGTCGCGGGCATCACCGGCTGCGAGTACTACAAGAACGACGTCTGCTTCGTCTCGGCCCACGATGCCCAGACCGGCGCCGAGCTGTGGCGCACCTCCACGGTGGCCCGTCCCGGCGAACCGGGCGGCGACACCTGGGGCGACCTGACGCTCACCTTCCGGGCCGGCGCCGACGCCTGGATCCCCGGCAGCTACGACCCGGACGCCGATCTGATCTACTGGTCCACCGCGCAGCCCAAGCCCTGGGCCAGCGCCCAGCGCGGCACCGAGGGCGCGGCGCTCTACAGCAACTCGACGCTGGCGCTCGACCCGGAGACCGGCGAGATCGCGTGGTACTTCCAGCACATCCCGGCCGAGACGCACGACCTCGACGAGGTGTTCGAGCTGGTGGTCGTCGACCGCGGCGACCGGCGGGCGCTGTTCAAGATGGGCAAGATCGGCGTCCTGTGGGAGCTCGATCCGAAGACCGGCGAGTACCTCGCCGCCCATGACCTCGGCTTCCAGGACATCGTGGACCTGCACCCGACGACCGGTCAGGGCATCCTGCGCCGCGAGCGCATCCCGCAGCTCGACGTCCCGGTCGACTACTGCCCCGGCCCGGGCGGCCTCAAGAACCTGTGGGCGATGGCCTATCATCCGGAAACCGACGCGTTCTACATTCCGCTGACACCCGGCTGCGCCCACTCGGTCTTCGGGCCGATGCCCGAGCCGGCGGAAATCGGGGGCGGTGGGGTCGGCCCGAACGACCGGCGCTTCCTGGCCCATCCGCAGAGCCCCGAGCACCTCGGCATCTTCGTGGCGCTGCACAGCCGCACCGGGGAGGTGCTGTGGCGCCGGCCCAGCAAGCTGCAGTACGGCACGTCGGCCCTGACGACGGGCGGCGGGCTCGTGTTCGCCGGCAACCTCGACCGCCACATCTACGCCCTCGACGCGCGCAACGGCGACGTCCTGTGGCAGACGCGCACGCCGACCGCGGCCGACGGCTTCCCGATCACGTACGCCGTCGACGGCCGCCAGTACGTCGCGATACCGTCCGGCCCGGGCTGGTTCCTGGCGTGGCGCAACGCCGAGCTCGTGTTCGACGACGTGCGGCGGCCCCGCACCCGCGGCTCCGTGATGCACGTCTTCGCGCTGCCGGAGGGCAGCCAGGAGTCTGCGCCGTAGAACGGCGCCGACTCCGCAAGGCGCGCACAGCGCGCCTCGGCGGGAGCGGCGCGGGGC
>CAYGCV010000175.1:0-9215 GCA_964348425.1 uncultured Vicinamibacteraceae bacterium
GGCGAGGACCCGCCGGGCCCCAGGAGTCTGCGCCGTAGACCGGCGCGGACTCCTGCAGGGGTGGTTGGGCGCCGAGCGGAGCCGGCAGGCGACGATTGGCGGGCTACCGCCGCGGCACGGCCCGGCGGCCGGTGCTGGTTCCGCCCGAGCGCGTGGACGTGCCCGAGGAGCCGCCCGACGAGCCGCCCGAGTAGCCGCCGCGCGACACCGCCCCGCCCGACGAGCCGCCGCTCGCCGTCCGGCCGCCCGACGAACCGCCGGACGACGTGCGGCCGATCCAGGGTGTCGACCCGCCCTCGCCGGTCCAGCCGCGGCGCGAGACCCGCGTGTAGCCCAGGCCCGGAACGGGCCGCCCCCGCTCCGCGCTGCGGCCGTCGTCCGACACCACCACGAACGGCGAGCCCAGGCCGCCGAACAGATACGGGTCGTAGCCGCGGTTCCAGAAGTAGTAGCCGAGCGGCGTGACGTAGTACGGGTAGTAGTGGCCGCTGTACCAGATCGGATCGTGGAACCCGCCGAATCCGCCCCAGCCGCCCGACGACCACGCGCCGCCCCGGTCGCGCCGCTCGACGACGAACCGGTCGGGGTACGCCAGCGCCACGAGCAGGTCGATCACGCCCCCGTTGATGCCGGCGTCGTCCAGCGCGACGAGCGCGTCGCGGTCGAGCGGCAGGCGGGGCTCGGTCTCCCCGAGCAGCGCCTCGACGACCCGCGGCGACGTCTTCTCGCTGGCGTCCAGCACGTCGGACAGATCCGGCTGCGCCGCGCTCGCGCGCCGCGCGCGCTGGATGGCGGCCGGCGCGGCCGCGAGCCCGCTCGGCGGTCCCAGGCGCGCCGCCTGCTCGCGGTCGGGCACCGGCGCGTAGCGGCGCACCTCGAGCAGCTCCCGTCCGCCGACCTCGACCACCTGGATGTCGACCCAGGTCGCGGGCGTCGACAGCAGGCTGACGCCGGAGGCCCGGCGCACCGGCTGGTCGCCGCACTGGACCTGCGCGCGGGTGAACAGGCGCCGCCCGTCCGCCGACCACGTGTTCCGCTCGCGGCCGGTGCAGTCGGGCTCGCGCACATCGCGCTCGACGCCGTCGGCCACGAGCGTCCGGTCGACGAGCACCTCCGCGCCGGCCACGGCGGTCAGGTTGACGCCGCGCCCGCCGGCGGCCGGCCGCACGCAGATCACCGTGCGGTCGAGCAGGGCGGCGGACTCGCTGTCGTCGTCGGTCGCCGACGGGTCGAGCTGCTCCTCCCAGAGATGCCAGCACCCGAGCCACGGGCGCCAGCGGGCGTCGAGGGTCCCCGCCGCGTCGTCCGCCTGCGCCGCGGCCGGCGCGGCCGCGCGCGCCGACGTCACGTTCGCCGGGGTGTGGGCCGCGGGAGAGAACGCGCCGACGACCAGCCCGCCAACCAGGCCCGAAATGATTCCGATCATGATGTCGCTCCCCTGGAAGTGCTCCGCGGGTCAGAACGTGAACCGTATGCCGGTCGCCACCCGGAGCCCGGACAGGTCGATGGACTCGAACTCTGCGAAGTCCAGGCTGGGCTCGGCGACCGCCAGAACGTAGCGCGCCTCGGCGGTCAGGAAGAGGCGCTGGGTCAGCCGGATGTCGACGCCGCCGAAGAGGTGCCCGGTCGGCGTCCACCCGTTGGACTGCAGACTCTGCTCCGGCGGGATCTCGAAGGAGAACAGCGTGATCTCGTCGACGAACTCGCCGAACTGATCCAGTCCGTAGCGCAGGAAGCCGCCGCCCGCGCCGACGTACGGCACGACGGCGGCGGGGATCCAGACGTACTGCCCGATGGCGCGCCCGCGCGGCGCGAGGGCGACCGACAGGCTGGCGGTGAGGGCGGCCTGGCTGAGCGCGGTCTGTTGCTCGAACGGCACCCCGTCCTCGCCGATGAAATGCCTAGACTCCGAGTCGGCGGTCGTCCGCACGTAGTCGAAGCCGGCGTGGAGGTCGACGCGCGGCGTGAGGGTGAAGCCGAGGTCGAGGCCGATGCCCGCCGCGTCGAAGTCGCGCGCCTCGAGATCTAGGTGCTCGGTCACGAAGGCATGGACGTCGCTCTCGGCGCGCGCCCGGTGCCACAGCCAGTGGACGGCGACCGAGTTGCCCGGCCGGCCGAACAGGAAGCCGGCATCGCGCCCGTCGGCATCCTGCAGCGCCGCGTTCTCCGCCTCGGAGGCGGCTGCCGCGCCGCCGCCCGCGAGCATCCCCGCGACCAGCAGCGCCAGCCGGGTCCAGTGCCGCGCCGCGCGGCGCGCGTCCATGCGCATCAAGGCCATCGTAGCCGCTCATGGCAGCCCGTCGCAACGGATCCCGAATACGCCGCCCGCGGGATTCGCCGGGCGAGTCCTGCGGGCAATCGCGCCGCGCAGGTTGACATCCGGCGCCGGATGACGAACGATGGCACGAGGGGTTCCGCGCTCGACGCGGCGGCGGCCGTTCACCGGGCGGGACGGCGGCCGGGCGGGTTGGGGCCCGCCGCTTGCGATGTTCGCCCCGGCGAAGGAGGTGATCCTGTGGAAGACCATAGTACCGGCTCTGCGGAGGTGGCGTCCTCGTAGGGGCCCTTCGGCGCCCTGGCGGTTGTCGAGGGGACCCCGCAAGCGGGGTAACCCAACGCCGCCGACGCAGACCATCCTGCGCTCCGGCCCCCGGGCGTCCGTGGCGGCGCCCCGCGGGGTGCTGCCACCGATTCCCGGTGGGCCGGGGCGTCTCTCGACCTGGCAGGCACGCCGTGCTCCTGCCGCCGCGGCGGTGGGGCGGCGGGCCTGATCGCCGCCCGGGGCCGCATCCGGCGAACCCCGGGACGGGCAATGCCGACGGACCGCGGGGCGACAGCCCGTGGGCGGGCGGAGCCGCCCGCAGGGGCATGTGCTATGCTGCGGCCTTTCCGTCGGAACGATAAGGGGTAGTGCGGTTTCGGCCCACTCCCCCCGATTTAGCGGGACAGCACGTGCGGCCATCCGGCATCGGACTGATCGCCCTGCTCGTTGCGTCGCTGGCCGGCGGCGCCTACGCCGCGCTGCGCCCGGCGCCGCAGCAGCCGGAGTCCGACTTCCGGAGGCTGCTCGATCGGCAACGCCCATCCCTCAGGCACCCCGGCGGCCCCCGGGAGTTCTACTTCACGCGCGGCGCGTACTCGTCCGGGTGGCGCTGGAGCTCGTGGGCGACCGACTATCCGAAGGCGGACCGCCAGTTCATGCTGGCGGTCAACAGCTTCATCGACATCAACGCCGCGGAGCACGAGAACGTCGTGCGCCTGAACGACCCCGAGATCCGGCGCTTTCCCTTCCTGTACGCGCTCGAGGTCGGCAGCATGGCGCTGACGGCCTCCGAGGTGAAGGGGCTGCGCGACTACCTGCTGGCCGGCGGCTTTCTGGTCATCGACGACTTCTGGGGCTCGTGGGAGTGGGCGAACTTCGAGCGGGAGATCCGGCGCGTGCTGCCCGAGTTCCCGATTCAGGAGATGCCGCTCGATCACCCGATCTTCAACGCCGTGTACCGCATCGACGAGATCCTGCAGGTGCCGGCCATCGGCAACCACTGGTACGGGCGGACGTGGGAGCAGGACGGGTACACGGCGCACGCCCGCGGCATCTTCGATCACGACGGCCGGTTGATGGTGATCATCAACTGGAACACCGATCTCGGCGACGCCTGGGAGTGGTTCGAACGGCCCGAGTACCCGCTGAACTACTCGAGCTTCGCCGTCAGAATGGGCATCAATTTCATCGTCTACGCGATGAGCCATTGACCGTCGAGACCGGGACGGTAGAGGGATCGTGTTCGAGTCACTCTTCGAGTTCCTGTTCAAGTACCGCCCGCTCATCTTCGACCAGGGCGAGCTCGCGCTCCGCGCTTCGTGGGTCGGCCTGCTGGCGATCGCGGCGGCGGCCGGCGCGGCCTACCTCACGCTGCGCACCTACCTCGCGGTGCGCGGGAACAGCCAGCGGCTGGACCGCGCCGTCCTGACCGCGATCCGCATCACCGCGCTGGGCGTGCTGGCGTTCTGCCTGCTCCGGCCGGTGCTCGTGCTCTCGTCGGTGGTGCCGCAGGAGAACTTCCTCGGCGTCCTGATCGACGACTCGCGCAGCATGCAGATCGCTGATCGCGACGAGACGCCGCGCTACGAGTTCGTGCGGCAGCAGCTCGGCGCGGCCGACAGCGAGCTGCGGGCCGCCCTCGCCGACCGGTTCGCCCTGCGGTTCTTCCGGTTCGCCGGGGAGACCGATCGCATGACGGCGCTCGACGAGCTGACGTTCCGCGGCACGCGGACGCACCTCGGGCGGGCGCTCGAGCGGGCGCACGACGATCTGTCGGGCGTGCCGTTGTCCGGCCTGGTCGTGGTGAGCGACGGCGCCGACAACCTGGATGGCGGCCTGGGCGAGTCGCTGCTTCCGCTGCAGGCGGAGGGCGTGCCGGTCTTCACGGTGGGGCTGGGCCGCGAGGAGTTCGAGCGCGACATCCAGTTGAGCCGCGTGGCCACGCCGCGCCGCGTGTTGCGCGGGGCGGCGCTGGCGGTCGAGCTGGTGGTCACGCACCGCGGCTACCGCGGCGAGACGGTGGCCGTTCAGATAGAGGACGAGGGCCGCATCGTCGCCACGGAGGACGTGGAGCTGCCCGCCGACGGCGAGCCGCAGACCGTGCGGATGCGCTTCACCGCCGCCGAGGCCGGGCCCCGGCTCTACAGCTTCCGGGTGGCGCCGCAGCCGGGCGAGATGGTCACCCAGAACAATCTCCGCCAGGCCCTCATCGTCGTCGAGGACCGGAGCAAGCGGATCCTGTACTTCGAAGGCGAGCCGCGCTGGGAGGTCAAGTTTCTCCTGCGCGGGGTGGCGGACGACGAGAACCTGCACGTCACGCTGCTGCAGCGCACCGCCGAGAACAAGTTCTTCCGCCTCGGCGTCGAGGGGCCGGACGAGCTGCCCGGGGGCTTCCCGACGACGCGCGCCGACCTCTTCAGGTACAGCGGCCTGATCCTCGGCAGCATCGAGGCGAACTACTTCACGCCGGATCAGCTCCGGATGATCGCCGACTTCGTCAACCGGCGCGGCGGCGGCCTGCTGATGCTGGGCAGCCACCGGTCGTTCTCCCAGGGCGGGTACGCGGGCACGCCGGTCGCCGACGTGCTGCCCGTCGTGCTCGATCCGCTGGCGGCCGACGCCGAGGAGAGCTTCTTCGCCGAGGTGCGCGTGGCCACCACCCGCGCCGGTGCGAGCCATGCCGCCACGCAGATTGCCGAGACCGAGGACGCCTCGGTCGAGCGCTGGGACACGCTGCCCCCGGTGACGGTGGTCAACCCGATCACCGAGCCGAAACCCGGCGCGACGGTGCTGCTGACGGCGCAGCCCGACGACCTCGTCGTCCTGGCGTTCCAGCGCTACGGCGCGGGCAAGTCGCTGGCCCTGCCCATCCAGGACTCGTGGATGTGGCAGATGCACGCCGACATCCCGGTCGAGGACATGACGCACGAGACGTTCTGGCGCCGCCTCCTGCGCTGGGTGGTCGACGGCGTGCCGGACCAGGTCGTTGCCCGCGTGCCACAGGAGCGGGTGGAGCCGGACGAGACCGTCACCGTGCTGGCGGACGTGGTCGATCCCGGCTTCGAGGAGCTGAACAACAGCACGGTCCTCGCGATCGTCACCGACCCGGCGGGCGACATCACCGAACGGCGGATGGAATGGACCGCGGAGCAGGACGGCGAGTACCGGACGACGTTCCCCGCCGCGGACGAGGGGTTCTACGAGGTCCGGGTCGAGGCGTCGATCGACGGCGAGCTGCTCGGCGAGGACGCCGCCTACGTGCAGGTGGCGCCGAGCGACAGCGAGTTCTACGATTCGACGATGCGCGCGCCGCTGCTGCAGCGGGTTGCGGAGGAGACCGGGGGGCGGTTCTACACGGCCGACACGGCGGCGGCGCTGGCCGACGACATCCAGTACGTGGGGCGCGGCGTCACGGTCGTCGAGGAACGCGACCTCTGGGACATGCCGGCCCTGCTGCTCCTGCTGGTGACGCTGGTGCTCGGCGAGTGGGGCTACCGCCGCTTCCGGGGGCTGGCATGAGAGTGGCGGTCAGCCTGCTGGCGGTGGCGCTGGCGTGCCTGCCGGCGGCGCCGGCGGCGGCGCAGCAGACGCACGTGCTGGTCGTGACCGGCCTGGGCGGTGACCCCGACTACACGACGCAGTTTCACGAGTGGGCTACGACCCTGATCGGGGCGGCGTCCTCGCGCTACGAGGTGCCCGCCGCCAACGTCACCTACCTGGGCGAGAAGCCCGACCTAGCGCCGGAGGCGATCGCCGACCGGTCGTCGCGCGAGAACGTCGCGGCCGCCATCGACGCCATCGCGGGGCGCGCCGCGCCGGGCGACCACGTGGTCATCGTGCTGTTCGGCCACGGCAGCTACGCGAACGAGGCGCGCATCAACCTGCCCGGACGCGACCTGTCGGCGGACGACTTCGCCGGGCTGCTCGAGCGGCTGGACGTCGGGCACGTGACCTTCGTGAACACCGCCAGCGCCAGCGGACCGTTTCTCGAAAAGCTGTCCGGCGAGGGCCGCGTCGTGATGACGGCCACGCGTAGCGGCGGCGAGCGGAACGCGGCGGTGTTCGGGGGCTACTTCGTCGAGGCGTTCGCCGCCGGGCAGGGCGACGCCGATCAGAACAAGGACGAGCGCGTGTCGATGCTCGAGGCGTTCACCTACGCCCGCCTGAAGGTCGAGCAGGCGTACGAGGCCGACGGCCGGCTCGCCACCGAGCATGCGCTGCTCGACGACAACGGCGACGGCGAGGGTACGGGCGAGCCGGACGCCCTCGGCGGCGACGGCACCGTCGCCCGCACCCTGTTCTTCACGAGCGGCGCCGGCCTGCGGGCGGAGATGGCGTTTCCGGACGATCCCGAGCTGCGCGCGCTGTACGAGGAGCGGCAGGCGCTCGAGGCGCGAGTGGACGAGCTGCGGCGGCTTCGCGGCGGCGCATCCCAGGAGCAGTACGAGCAGGAGCTCGAGCGGCTGCTCATCGAGCTGGCGCTCAAGAGTCGCGAGATTCGACAGCGGGAGGCCGCGCAGCAGCCATGACGCGGAAGTCGGGGTGGCTGCTGTCGGCGGCGGCGCTCGTGCTGGCGGGCGTGGCCGGCTACGCGATGCCGGCGGCCGGGCGTGCCCCGGCCCGGCCCGCCGCGGCGGACGACTACTTCGACGCCGGCAACACGGCGTACGACGGCCGCTTCGTCTTCGTCCGGCTGCGCTACGAGATGGGGCTCCGCGCCGCGCGCTTCCTCCGCGGCGATCTGCCCTGGGCCCACGACTATCCGCGGGCCGAGCGCAACCTCTCGAGGATCCTGGGCGAGGTGACGAGCCTGAATCCGTTCCTGGGACCCAACGGCGGCAACGTGCTGATGCTCGACGATCCGGAGCTGCACAAGTTTCCGTTCGCCTACATGTCCGAGCCGGGCTACTGGACCCTGAACGACGACGAGGCGCGCGGGCTGCGGACGTGGCTGCAGAAGGGCGGCTTCCTCCTCTTCGACGACTTTCGCGGCGACCACTGGTTCAATTTCGAGCAGCAGTTGCGGCGCGTGCTGCCCGACGCGGAGCTGGTCGAGCTCGACGTCTCGCATCCGGTGTTCCACTCGTTCTTCGACATCGACACGCTGGAGATGTACGAGATGTACGGTCTCCCCGTGCGATTCTTCGGCGTGTACGAAGACAACGATCCGCGCCGGCGGCTCATGATCGTGGCCAACTACAACAACGACATCGGCGAGTACTGGGAGTTCTCGGACACCGGCTGGTATCCGATCGACCTGACGAACGACTCGTACCAGTTCGGCGTCAACTACGTGATGTATGCACTGACCCACTGACGGTCCCGCGGACCGATCGAAGGAGCGTCCATTGGAAGACGATACGCGCGTCCAGGAGCCTGCCAGCGAAGCTGCCGGGGAACCGGCAGCCGAGGAGCCGGCCGGAGAGGCCGCCGGGGAACCTGTTGCCGCGGCACCCGTTGCGGAAGAACCTGTTGCCGCGGCGCCCGTCGGGGAACCCGTCGATCTCGAGTCGCCCGACGACATCGCGCTCGCCGACAAGCTCAAGGCCGGCCGGGAGCAGATCCTCACCGAGCTGCACAAGCTGATCGTCGGCCAGCAGGAGGTCATCGAGCAGGCGCTGCTCACGCTCTTCGTCGGCGGCAACAGCATCATCGTCGGCGTCCCGGGACTGGCCAAGACGCTGCTCATCCAGACGATGGCCCAGGTGCTCGATCTCAAGTTCGCCCGCATCCAGTTCACGCCCGACCTGATGCCGTCGGACATCACCGGCACCGACATCATCCAGGAGGACGCCGAGACCGGCGGCCGCAAGATGGTCTTCGCGCCGGGGCCGGTCTTCACCAACATCCTGCTGGCGGACGAGATCAACCGGACGCCGCCGAAGACGCAGTCGGCGCTGCTCGAGGCGATGCAGGAGCACCGGGTGACGGTGCAGGGCCGCACCTACGACCTCGAGGAGCCGTTCTTCGTCTTCGCGACGCAGAACCCCATCGAGCTCGAGGGCACGTACCCGTTGCCGGAGGCGCAGCTCGACCGCTTCATGTTCCACATCGTCATCGAGCACCCGCCGGAAGACGAGGAGCTCGACGTCGTGCGGACCACCACCATCGTGCAGCAGCACGACTTCCGGCACGCGGTGACCGGCGCGGACCTCGTGGCCTTCCAGGAGCTGATCCGCAAGGTGCCGGTCTCGGAGGCCGTGCTGCGGTATGCGCTCAATCTCGTGCGCACGAGCCGCACCAAGGCCGACAACGCGCCCGAGTTCGTGAAGAAGTGGGTGGCGTACGGCGCGAGCGTGCGCGCCGCCCAGTACCTGATCCTCGGCGGCAAGGCCCGCGCCGTGACGCAGGGGCGCTACCACGTCAGCTTCGAGGACATTCGCGCGCTCGCGCACCCCGTGCTGCGGCATCGCGTGCTGCTCAACTTCCACGCCGAGTCGGAGGGGATCACGTCGGACCAGGTGGTCGACCAGCTCCTCGAGGCGGTGCCGACGCCGACCTCGCAGATGTGAGGGAACTGCCGTGGACGCACCCTCCACCACACCCGGCGCCCGCTTCGTCGACCCGAAGGCTCTCGGGCGCATCGCCAGCCTCAACCTGCTCGCGCGCACGGTGGTGGACGGCTTCATCAACGGCCTGCACAAGGCGCCCTATCTGGGGGTGTCGATCGACT
>CAYGCV010000176.1:0-9213 GCA_964348425.1 uncultured Vicinamibacteraceae bacterium
ACCCCTTCGCCCCGCGCCGCTCCCGCCGAGGCGCGCTGTGCGCGCCTTGCGGCGTCTGCCGGGGCGGGGGGTGGCGGATTCTGCGTTCCCGTCGGCGGCGGGGTGCCGTTCTCCGCGGGTCGGCGCGTGGCGTCGGAAGCGGCGGGCGGGTTGCATCGGGCGGGGGCATGCGCTGTCCGGCGTTGGTCCCGGCGCTCGCCTTTCTGTTGGGCGCCGCGGTGGGGGGGCGGTTCCCCGAGCTTGCCGCGGGGACCGCGCTGGCGGCCAGCGTGGTGGTCTGGCTGTGCGCGCTCGCGGCGCTGGTGCTGGACGCGCGGCGCGTGTTCCTGCCCGCGGCTGCGCTGGGCTTCGCCCTCGCCGGGCTGCTGCTCGGAGCGCGGGCGGCGGCGGACGCGGCCGCGCCGAGCCTCCGGAGCTGGTACGCGGATTGGCGCGAGGGGGGGAGTCACCACGCCGACGTCGTCGTCGTGCAGGGGCGCCTCGTACGCGATGCGACGCCGACCGACTTCGGCGCCCGGCTGCTGGTCGGCGTGGAGCACGTCCGTGACGGCGGGCGGGAGCGTCCGGTGTCCGGCGGCGCGCGGGTGACGGTCGGCGGCCGCTACGTCGGCGAGCGCGTGGAGCAGTGGGTTGCCGGCCGGCGGGTCCGCATGCCGGTCGCGTTCCGCCGCGCGCCGCGCTTCCTGAACCCGGGCGTGGCCGACCAGGAGCGTGTCCTCATGCGGCGCGGCGTCGCGCTGCTGGGCTCGGTCAAGAGCGCGTTGCTCGTGGAGGTCGTCGAGGCCGGGCCGCCCTGGCAGGAGGCCTCGGCCGCGGCCCGGGCGTTCGTGCGCCGCGCCATCGAAGCGGCGGTGGGGCGGCACGACCGGGGATCCGCCGGCATCGTGACGGCGATCCTGATCGGCGACCGGGCCGGTCTCGACGCCGAGACGCGGCAGCGGCTGCAGGCGGCCGGCACGTTCCACGTCATCGCCATCTCGGGCGGCAACATCGCCATTCTGACCAGCGTGCTCCTGGCCGTGCTGCGTCTGGCCGGCGTCCCGCCGCGGGCGGCGGCCGTCGGGGCCCTGGCGTGCCTGCTCGCGTACTGGCAGATCGTCGGATCGGAGGCGTCCGTCGCCCGCGCGACGTTCGTGGCGTCCCTGTTTCTCGCGGCGCGCGCCGCCGATCAGCGCACGTCGCCGCTCAACACGCTGGCGCTGTCGGCCATGTGCCTGGTGGCGGCGGCGCCGCTGGCGCTGACCGATACGGGGTTTCTGCTCACGTTCGGCGCCACGCTGGGGATCCTGGTCGGCGTGCCGCGCATCCTCGGCATCCTGCGGCTCCCGCGCGAAGGATGGGCGCGGCGCGTGCTGTTGGCGCCCGCGGGACTGCTGGCCGCCAGCGTCTGCGCGGAGCTTGCGCTGCTGCCGGTCGCGGCGTCGGCGTTCTCGCGCGTCACCGCGGCCGGGCTGATCCTCAACTTCGCCGCCATCCCGTTGATGACGATCACGCAGATTGCCGGCCTGCTGGCGGTCGCGGCGTCGGGGGTGTCCGCGGCCGCGGCGGCCGCATGCGGCCAGATCGCGCATCTGGCCACGACCGGGATCGTCGCGTCGGCGCACCTGGTGGACCTGCTCCCGCAGCTCGCGCGGCGGGTGCCGCCGCCGGGACCGCTGCTGACGATCGGCTACTACGGCGGCTGGGCGCTCGCGCTGGCTGCCGGTCGCTGGCCGGCAGCACGCGCGGCGGGCGCGGGGCTGGCCGCGGCCACCGGCGTCGCGCTGGCCGTCGGGGTTGTCTCGGGCACCGGCGCGCGCGCCTGCCCGGGCGAGTCGTCGGTCCGCGCGTTGTTCCTGGACGTCGATCAGGCCGACTCGACGCTCGTGCAGTTCCCGACCGGCGAGTCGTTGCTGGTGGACGCCGCGGGCGTGCCGTGGGGCGCCTCCGCGGTGGGCGAGCGCGTCATCGCTCCGGCGCTGTGGCGGGCGGGCGTGCGCCGGCTCGACTACCTGGCGTTGACGCACGGGGACCCCGACCACGTGGGCGGCGCCGAGGCCGTGCTGCGCGACTTCCGGCCGCGGGAGGTCTGGGAAGGCGTCCCGGTGCCGGCATCCGGGCGGCTGCGCCGGCTCAAGGCGCTCGCGCTTGCCGGCGGCGCGGTCTGGCGCACGCTGCAGGCCGGCGAGACGCTGCGGATCGGCGACGCGCAGGTCACCGTCTGGCATCCGCCGGCCCCGGAATGGGAGCGGCAGCGCGTGCGCAACGACGACTCGCTCGTGCTCGAGGTTCGGCATCGCGACGTTTCGTTCGTGCTGCCCGGCGACATCGGCGCCGAGGTCGAGTCGGGGCTGGCCGGGGTGCTGCCGCCGGCCGCGCGGCGCGTGCTGAAGGCGCCCCACCATGGGAGCCGTACCTCCAGCTCGACGGCGTTCCTTGCCGCGCTCGATCCGGCGGTGGCCATCGTCAGCGCCGGCCGGGAGAACCGCTTCGGCCACCCTGCGCCCGCGGTGGTCCGAAGATACGAGGAGGCGGACGCCGTCATCCACCGGACGGGGCAGGAGGGGGCGATCGAGGTCTGCTCCGACGGCGAGGACATCCGCGTCCGGGCCGCGTCCGGCCCGGCGGGCTGATGCCCGGCTCGGCCGGCGGCCGGCGCGATCGTCAGGGCTCCGCGCGCTTGATCGCGGTCCAGGTCCGATCCAGCTCGTCGGCCGGGACGTCCCGCAGGGCCCTGCCGCGGGCCTGAAAGCTCTGCTCGAGCGCGGCGAACCGGTCCGAGAACTTGCGGGTCGCGCGGCTCAGCGCGCCTTCGGGCTCGATGCCCAGGTGGCGCGCGAGGTTCGCGACGGCGAACAGCAGATCGCCGATCTCGTCCTCGACGGCGTCCGGCGCGCCCTGCCCGATGGCGGCCTCCACCTCGGACAGCTCCTCGCGCACCTTGCGGAGCACGTCGTCCGGCCGCGTCCAGTCGAAGCCCACCGTGGCCGCCCGCTTGCCGATGCGATAGGCGCGCAGCAGCGCCGGCAGGGTGGGCGGGACGCTGCCGAGGAGGCTGGGGGCCTGCCCGGCGGCCTCGCGCTCGCCGGCCTTGATCTCCTCCCAGCGCCGCTTCACGTCGGCCGCGGTCAGCCCGTCCGCGCCCGCGCGGTCGCCGGCGCCGAATACGTGGGGATGCCGGCGGACGAGCTTCGCCGCGGCCGCGTCGAGCGCGTCGGCGATGGTGAACCGCCCCTCCTCGGCGCACAGTTGCGCCAGGAAGATCGCCTCGAAGATCAGGTCGCCCAGCTCGTCGCACAGCGCCGCGGCATCCGCGCGATCGATGGCGTCGAGCACCTCGTAGGCCTCCTCGAGCACGAACGGCCGGAGCGACGCCAGGGTCTGCTCCCGGTCCCACGGGCACCCGCCGGGGGCCCGCAGCGTGCGCATGATGTCGACCAGCCGCTCGAACTTCGCGCCGCTGGGCGGGCCGGCCGGCTCGGGCATGGTGGCTGGTATGCTAGCATGCGGCTTGGCCGTGTCTGCCCCGGTGTCGTTCAACGCGCTCGTGGTGTCGCTCGCCACGACCGCCGCCGTCCACTTCGGCGACATCGCCGATCGGGAATCCGGTGAGAAGCCGCCGCCGAATCTCGATGCCGCCGGCCGCGCCATCGAGTTGCTCGCGCTGCTCAGGGACAAGACCCGCGGGAACCTGACCGCGGAAGAGGAGCGCTTCATCCGACAGGTGCTCCACGAGCTGCAGCAGCGCTACCTCGCCGCCAGCAAGGGCGCTGAATCCTGACTCGTGCGCGTGACATTCCTGGGGACCGGGACATCGACCGGCGTTCCGGTCATCGGGTGCGACTGCGAGACGTGCACGTCGGTCGACACGCGCGACCGGCGGTGGCGTCCGTCGGTGCACCTGCGGCTCGACGGCGGGCTGTCCGTCCTGGTCGACGCGTCGCCCGATCTGCGGGCGCAGGCCCTGCGGTTCCGCATCGACCGGGTCGACATGATCCTGTTGACCCACAGCCACGCGGACCACGTCCTCGGCCTCGACGACGTGCGCATCTACAACTTCCGGCAGGGCGGAGCGATTCCATGCTACGGGGACGCCCGCACGCTGGCCGACGTGCGCAGGATGTTCGCGTACGTCTTCGACCCGGCCACGCCGCGCGGCGGCGGCCTGCCCCAGCTCGCCCTGTGGGAGCTGGCGGGGCCGTTCTCCGCCGCCGGCCGGACGTTCGTGCCGATCCCGCTGCGGCACGGGCGGCGCCCGGTGCTGGGCTACCGCGTCGGGACGTTCGCCTACCTGACCGACTGCAGCGAGATTCCGGCCGTCTCGTGGCCCCTGCTGCGCGGCCTCGACGTGCTGGTCCTCGACGCCCTGCGGCGCCGGCCGCACAAGACCCACTTCAACGTGGAGGGGGCGGTCGCGGCGGCGCGGCGCATCGGGGCGCGGCGCACCTACTTCACGCACATGGCGCACGACCTGGGGCATGCCGCCACGTGCGAGCGCCTGCCGGCCGGGATGTGCCTCGCTCACGACGGGCTCGTGCTGGACGCGGACGAGCGGACGGGCGAGGCAACGTGCCGCGCCGCCGCCGCCAGCCTCGGGTCGATCGGACTATGATCGAAGGTCGATCGTGGACATCATTCACTATCCTGGCGACGCCCCCCCGCCGCAGTGGACGCAGACCGTGCTGGCCCTCGGCAACTTCGACGGGCTGCACCGGGGGCATGCGAAGATCGTCGAGCGGGTGCGGCGGCGCGCGCAGGAGCTGGCGGCGACGGCGGCGGTCCTGACCTTCGATCCGCATCCGCCCCGGGTCGTCCGCCCGGACCGGGCGCCCGCGCTTCTGATGACGCTCGGCCAGAAGCTCGACTGTCTCGCGAAGGCGGGGATGGACGGGGCCGCGATCGTGCGGTTCACGCCGGAGCTGTCGCGCTGGGAGCCCGAGACGTTCGTACGCAACGTGCTGGTGGACTGGCTGCGAGTCGCCGAGGTGTGGGTGGGCGACAACTTCCTGTTCGGCCATGACCGGAGCGGCAACTTCTCGCTGCTGCGATCGCTCGGGGCGCGCTGCGGTTTTCGCGTCGAGAAGGTCGCCCCGGTGCGCTACAAGGAGTTCGTGGTCAGCAGCACGCGGATCCGGCGTCTGGTCGACGAAGGGGACGTCGACGAGGCCGGGGCGCTGCTTGGCCACCACTACTTCATCGACGGCGAGGTGGTGCCGGGGGCCGGGCGCGGGCGCGGGCAGGGGTTTCCCACGGCGAACCTGCGGACCGAGAACGAGATCCTGCCGCTGAACGGCGTATATGCGGCGGCCGTCACGGTCGATCGGCTGATTCATCCGGCGGTGACCAACGTCGGGCTCCGGCCCACCTTCGAAATGAACGGGGAGCGCGTCGTGGAAGCGCACCTGTTCGACTACGATGAGGACCTGTACGGCCGCCGGGTGCGCCTCGCGTTCGTTCGCCGCCTGCGGGGGGAACGGGCATTTCCCGATGCGCGTGCCCTGCAGCGTCAGATCGTCGCGGACTGCGAGGAGGCGCGGGCCCTCTTCGGCCGCATGTCGCTCTAGGAGTCTGCGCCGAATCTTATGGTTGACGCTCAGCCGGCAGGCGTCGGACCGCTGCGACTCGAGCTGACGGTGCCCTGCGATCTGCGGTTTCGACCCCTGCTGGAGGTCATGTGCGAGCGCATGGCCAGCTACGTCGGCTACCCGCGGGTCGAAGCGAGAACGCTGGCCGAGACGGTTGCCGAGGCCACGGCCGGTGCCTTCAGCGAGAGCGGGCCGCGGGCGCACGCGGGCCTGAGCCTGAGCTTCGCGACCAGCGATCGGGAGCTCGAGATCCGGGTTCGCTACCTCTGCAGCGATCAGGCCCGCCGGGCCGGGCAGCCCGGCGCCGAGTGCTGCACGCTGACCAGGCCCCTGCCGGACCGATCCCGCTAGAGACGTCAGAGACCGTGCTGCTCTACAACACGCTGACCCGCCGTCAGGACACGTTCGCGCCGGCCCGCGGCGGCACCGTGCGCATGTACGCCTGCGGGCTGACCGTCTACGCGCGGGGCCATATCGGCAACTTCCGCACCTTCGTCGCCCTCGACGTGCTGCGGCGGACGCTGCGGCATGTCGCGGGCTACGACGTCCGCCAGGTGGTGAACTTCACCGACGTCGACGACAAGACCATCCGCGCCTCGCGGGAGGCGGGGGTCTCGCTGCGCGAGTACACCGACCGCTACATCGCCGCGTTTCGCGAGGATACGAGCGCGCTGGGCATCGAGCCGGTCGAGGAGTACCCGCGGGCGACCGACGAGGACAATCTCCGCGCCATGGTCGACATGGTCAAGGCGCTCGAAGCGCGCGGGCATGCCTACCGGAGCGACGGCTCGGTCTACTTCGCGATTGCGACGCTGCCCGGGTACGGCCGCCTGGCGCGCCTGGATCACGACGGGATCAAGCCCGGCGTCAGGATCGACGCCGATCAGTACGCCAAGCAGGACGCCCGCGACTTCGTGCTGTGGAAGGCGACCGGGCCCGGCGAGCCGACCTGGGACTTCGGCATCGGGCCGGGGCGGCCGGGCTGGCACATCGAGTGCTCGGCCATGGCGTTGCGGCTGCTCGGCGAGCCGCCCATCGACATCCACGCCGGCGGGGTCGATCTGATCTTCCCGCACCACGAGAACGAGGTGGCGCAGTCGGAGGGGGCGTCGGGCAAGCAGTTCGCTCGCTTCTGGGTCCACGTCGAGCACCTCCTGATCGATCAGGGCGGCAAGATGTCGAAGTCCGAGGGCAACGTGCTGACGGTCCGCGACATCCTCGAGCGCGGGCATCGCGCGTCGGCGCTGCGCTACGTCCTGCTGTCGACGCACTACCGGAAGCAGTTGCGGTTCACGTGGGGCAGCCTGGCGCAGGCCGAGGAGGCGCTGACGCGGTTGACGGACTGCCTGGCGCGTCTCGACACGGTGGCGGCGGACGGCTCGCATCCGGCGCTCGAGGCGCGCGCCGCGGCCGCCCGGACCGCGTTCGCCGACATGCTGCGCGCCGATCTCAACACGCCGGGCGCGCTGGGGGTGGTGTTCGAGCTCGTGCGCGACGTGAACGCCGCCATCGACGCCGGCGAGATTGGAAAAAGTGACGTGCGCCTGCTGCGCGAGGCGTTCGATGCCTTCGATCAGGTGCTCGGCGTCATGGCCCTGCGGCGCGCCGAGGAAGCCGCGCCGCCGGTTCCGATCGAGGAGATCGAGCGGCTGGTCGCCGAGCGGCAGGCCGCCCGGCGCCGCCGGGACTTCGCGGTCGCCGACCGCATCCGGGCCGACCTCGAAGCGCGCGGGGTCGTTCTGGAGGACGGCGCCGCGGGCACCCGCTGGAAGCGGAGGTAGCCCCGGGGCGGCCTCGTTCTTGCGTCTCCCTGCTGGGTGCCGACCCAGCACCAGTCGGAGCTCGGGAAGCAGGGCGAGGAGCTGGCCTGCCGCGAGTTGCGCCGCCGGGGGTACGCAATTCTTGCCCGCGGCTACCGCACGCGCCACGGAGAAATCGACATCGTCGCGATGGACGCCGGCGTGCTCGTCTTCGTCGAGGTCAAGGCCCGCTCGCACCAGCGCTTCGGCGGGCCGCTGGCGGCGGTCACGCGCCTGAAGCAGCGCAAGTTGACGCGCATGGCCCTCGACTATCTGGCCCGCAGCCGGACCGCTGGCGTCCCCTGCCGCTTCGACGTCGTGGCGGTCGACGTGGGGGAGCGGCGCCCGCGCGTCGAGGTCGTCACCAACGCCTTCCCCGCGACCAGCGGTTGACCCTCCCGGCTTGATGCCATGACGGGCCGCATGGTACGCTGTCAGGCGGCTGGCAGTGTGCGCCCCGGCCTGGGCGCGGGCTGCGGAGCGAGCGGGAATAACTCAGTGGTAGAGTGCGACCTTGCCAAGGTCGAAGTCGCGGGTTCGAATCCCGTTTCCCGCTCCATTCCTCTGCTCGCGCGGTCGCGGCTGACTGCCCGCACGGCGCCGTCGCCAAGTGGTAAGGCAGAGGTCTGCAAAACCTCCATCCCCGGTTCAAATCCGGGCGGCGCCTCCAATTCCGCCGGCCGCGGGCGGGCTGCCGGCGGCCCGATCGGACGTATACTGACGCAGTTTCCGAGTTCCAGCCCGGGAGAGGGGGACGCATGTCTGCCAGCAGGTGGATCGTCGTGGTCGCACTGTCGTTGCACTTCCCGGCGCCCGCCGTTGCCCAGTCCGGCGACGACTTCGTCCCCGTCACGGACGCGATGCTGGAGGATCCGGCCCCGGGCGACTGGCTGAGCTGGCGCCGGACGACCAACGGCTGGGGCTACAGCCCCCTCGATCAGGTCGACCGCGAGAACGTGTCGGACCTGCGGCTGGTCTGGTCCCGCGCCCTGACGCAGGGCAGCCAGGAGGGAACCCCCCTGGTCTACGACGGCGTCATGTACATGCCGAACCCGCGCGACGTCATCCAGGCCATCGACGCCGTCACCGGCGATCTGCTGTGGGAGCATCGCCGCCCGCAGCCGGACGACCTCGCGGAGTACGTCACGATCGGCACGACGACGAACCGCAACATCGCCATCTACGACAGGCTGATCATCAACACCAGCACGGACGACTACATCTTCGCGCTGGACGCCGTCACCGGACGCCAGGTCTGGGAGACGCAGATCCTCGACTACCAGGTGAACCCCGCCCATCAGACGTCCGGCCCGATCATCGCGGGCGGCAGGGTGGTCTCCGGCCGCGGCTGCATGCCGGCCGGCGGCCCGGAAGCCTGCGTCATCACGGCGCACGATCCGCTGACCGGACGCGAGCTGTGGCGCACCCAACTGATTCCGCGTCCCGGCGAGCCCGGGTACGAATCCTGGGGCGACGTGCCGTACGAGCAGCGGGGCCATGTCGGCTCGTGGATCGCGCCCGCCTACGATCCGGAGCTCGACCTCGTCTACGTCGGCACCTCGGTGACCTCGCCCGCGCCGAAGTTCATGCTCGGCGGGACCGACCTGACCCACCTGTACCACAACTCGACGCTCGCGCTGGACGCGGACACCGGCGAGATCGTCTGGCACTACCAGCACCTGAACGACCACTGGGACCTCGATCATCCCTTCGAGCGCCTGCTGGTCGACACGGCCGTGGCCCCGGATTCCGGCGCGGTGAGCTGGATCAACCCCCGGCTGCTGCCCGGCGAGCGGCGCCGGGTGGTCACCGGCATCCCGGGCAAGACGGGCGTGGTCTACACGCTCGAC
>CAYGCV010000177.1:0-9211 GCA_964348425.1 uncultured Vicinamibacteraceae bacterium
TCCCTTGCTTGAAGACTGCCCATTATAATGGCTATTTGCGGGTCAGGACACTAGGCGCGTGTGGTGGAAACGTCGGACTGGCTCGCGTGGCAGGTCGTCGACTCGGCGTTCCCGGTCGGGGTGTTCGCCCATTCGTGGGGCCTCGAGGCCGCGTGGCAGGCCGGCCACGTGGATGATGCTGCCGCGCTGCGCCGGTTCCTGACGGAGTCGATTCAGCAAACCGGATGGAGCGCGCTGCCGGTCATGAGCGCGGCGCATCGCGCGCCGGAACGGTTGGAGGAGCTCGACGAGCTGACGCACGCGTTTCTCGTCAACGGCGTGGCCAACCGCGCCAGCCGGGTGCAGGGACGCACGCTGGCCGCCACCGCCGACCGGGTCTGGCCGTCGCCGGCGATGACCGCTCTCAATGCGCGCGCGCAGGCCACCCGGGCCCACGTGGCGCCCCTCTCGGGCGCCGTCTTCCGCACGATCGGGCTGGCGGAGGAGGTCGCGCAGCGGGCGGTGCTCCACGGCGCCGCGCGCGGCGTCCTGTCGGCAGCGGTGCGTCTCGGCATCGTCGGCAGCTACCAGGCGCAGCGCCTGCAGCACGAGGCGGCGACGCGCCTCGAGGCAACGCTCGAGACGTGCCGCGGGCTGCCGCCCGAGGCGATCTGTCAGACGGCGCCGCTCATCGATCTGCTGCAGGGGGCGCACGACCGGCTGTACTCGAGACTCTTCCAATCGTAGGTTTTCGGTTCGTCTGCCGAGGAGGAACGGCGATGCACGACAAGCTCAAGCATCCGCACGAGCACGATGATCCGGCGGAGCCCGGTCGGTTCGAGACGCGGGACCGGCCGCACGAGCGCGACTACCAGCGGCGCGCGTTCACCGTGGGCATCGGCGGGCCCGTCGGCAGCGGGAAGACGGCGCTGCTCCTCGCCCTGTGCCGCAGGCTCCGCGACCGCTACAGCCTGGGCGTCGTCACCAACGACATCTTCACCCGGGAGGACGGCGAGTTCCTCGTGCGCCACGAGGCCCTCGAGGCGCAGCGCATCACGGCCGTGGAGACCGGCGGCTGTCCGCACACGGCGGTGCGCGACGACGTGAGCCAGAATCTGGACGCGCTGCAGCAACTCATGGCCCTGGTGCGGCCCGAGCTGCTGTTCGTCGAGAGCGGGGGCGACAACCTGGCGGCGCAGTTCAGCCGCGAGCTGGCCGATTTCACCATCTACGTCATCGACGTCTCGGGCGGTGACAAGATTCCCCGCAAGGGCGGTCCGGGAATCACCCAGTCCGACCTGCTGGTCATCAACAAGACCGACCTCGCCGGGCTGGTCGGCGCCGACCTCGACGTCATGGCGCGGGACTCCCGCCGCATGCGGCAGGACGGTCCGTTCGTGTTCGCCCAGGTGACCAACGGCGTGGGTGTCGATACGATCACGGACTCCGTGGTCGCGGGGCTCGACGTGGCGCGCGCCGGCGCGCCCTGAGCACGCCGTCCCACGCCGCCGGCGGGCGACCGCAACGGCGCCGTCCGCCGCGGAAGGCGCGAACAAGGGGGAGACGATGAGGTTGGCAACGGTTGCGACGCTGGCGCTGCTCGCCGCGTTCGGCGCGGCGGCATCGAACCCCGGGGCGCAGGACTGGACGCCGCCCCGCACGCCCTGGGGCGACCCGGACATCCAGGGCATCTGGACAAACGAGGTGACCTCCACCCCGCTGGAACGACCGGCGGGGCTCGGGGACCGGGAGCTGCTGACCGCCGAGGAGCTCGCCGAGAAGGCCGGCCGGGATGCGCTGCTCGCCCGCGGGGCGACCGAGGAGGAGCTCGCGGGCGCCGTCCGCCCGCGGGATCTCGACAGGGTCACCGGCTACGACAGGAACATCGTCGGACAGGAGTACAACCGGTTCTGGACCGACACGGGACCGAGACGGCAACGGGAGCCCTGGCCGCGCACGTCCCTGGTCGTCGATCCGCCGGACGGACGGATACCGCCGTTCACGCGGGAGCTGCTGCAACGCTGGGAGCGGAGAGAAGAGGCGGCCCGCGGGCGCGGCCAGCGCGACGACTGGCTCGACGCGAACCTGGGCGAGCGCTGTCTCAGCTCGGCCCGCAGCCGCCTGCGCGGAAGCAGGCTCGTCCTGCAGAGCCCCGGCTACGTGGTGATTCGCGTCAACACCCTGAACCACAACGACGTGTACGTCGTCCCCCTCGACGGCCGCCCGCCGCTGCCCCCGCACCTGCGGCAGTGGCTGGGGGATTCGCGCGGCCGCTGGGAAGGCGACACGCTGGTGGTCGAGACCGCCAACATCCTGGGCAAGCAGGACGGCGGCGATGTCCTGCCGATTCACGGCGGGCTGACGGAGCACGTCCACTACTACCCGGGGTCCGGCGCGGGCCTGCGCTACATCGAGCGCTACACGCGGGTCTCGGACGAGCGGATCGAGTACCAGTACACGGTGGACGATCCGCGGACCTACGTGAGGCCCTACACCGTCATCCGGCCGCTCGGGAAGGAAGCCGACGACTATCTGCTGCTCGAGCCCGCGTGCCACGAGGCGAACTACGGCATGCCGAACAGCCTCAGCGCCGCCCGCGCGGACGAGGAGTACGCCGTGCAGGCCCGCGAGGACGAGCGCGCGGTGCGCCTCCCGCAGTACGAGGGGCTCCATCGGGAGCTGGAGCAGTGGGAGGCGTCACGGCAGCAGCGGTGACGTTGCCGCGACCGGGTGGCCGGGGGCACCACCCGGCCACGAGGCGCGCACAGCGCGCCTCGGCGGAAGCGGCGCGGGGCGAAGGGGTCCCCGCAAGCGGACGCCGGGGGTTCGGGGCGCAGCCCCGTCCAATTGAAGCTCCCTATCGCGATCCGGCGACCGCGGCCTGCTCCTCGGCCCGGTTGCCGCTGAGGATGTTGGGGACCGAGCGATTCCCTTCGTGGCACGCGTACTCGAAGAGCGTCTCCTCGATGGCGCGCATGGGCATCGCCGCCGTCCAGGGCCGTGTCCACACCGCGGGGTTGGTGACCGTCACCCGGTAGTCGATCGTGTCGGCGTCGACGCGGGTGAGACGCTCGACCACGTGATGGTCGTGGCCTCCGAAGACGGTGCCGTTGTTCCTGACGACGCTCCCGTGCAGCGCATCCGTGAACGTCGTGGTCTCGATCACCAGCGTGTCGCCCTCCCAGCGCCCGCGGGAGTCGCCCAGCCACTGTCGCAGCGGCGGGGGCAGGTTGGACCGCCCGTCGAGGGGGATGATCCGCGCATCGTGGATCATCTCCACGACGATGGCGACATAGTCGGGCGTCTGCAGAATCTGGTAGTTGTGATTGTAGTACCCGGGCATCATCAGGCCGGGCATGCCGCGCGTTATGCACCGATCGTAGACGTTCAGATCCTCCCAGGAGTCGATCCGGGTGTTGCGGTCGATAGCCTCCACGTAGGAATCGGTTCGTTCGCTCGCGCGGGCCGCCTCGGCGGGTGTGACCGGCGGCAACCGGCCGTCGTCCGGGTCCACGATCAGCGAGGTCCGCCTGGACAACGCACCCTGCTCGAGCCAGAAGTTGTTGTACGCGCCGGTGGGCATCGTCGCCGAGCCGCGGTCCGGGGTCGACCGTCGCTGATTCCGATCGGCCCACTGCTCCTCGGTGAGGAACTCCGTGTCGAGCTCCGCGGGCCGCTCCAGGGGCGTTCTCGTGGTGTTCGACCAGGTCCCCTGCAGGTCCGGATGACCCCACGGAGTCCGCGGCGGCGACCCGGTCTCGCCCGCGGCTGCCTGCGGCTGCGCAACGGCCGGCGTCGCGGCGAACGACACGGGCACGACCAGCACCAGCAACGTCCCGAGGACACGATGGCTCATCACGACCTCCTTCCGCGACCTGGTTGAATCACCGCTGCATCGGAATGCGTGTCGACCGTTCCGCCACCGGTCCCGGCGAACCCGGATGGCTGCCGCTACGGAACCCGGCACGCGGCTCCCGGTCGAGCACCGGAAGCCGCGTGCCGAGAGCTCGTGACCGCCGCGACGGGCGGGGGCCTCCCGGGGAGACCTACTGCGCGTCGCCGCTGACGACGACGGTGACGTCCTCGGCGACCATGAGGCCGCCGTCGTGCGCGAGGCACCGCACGACGTAGGTGCCGGGCTCGCTGAACGTCGCCTGGACCACCCACTTGTCGTCCGGGGGCAGCGGCGGGGCCCCCCAGCCCGGCCCCCACGGCGAGTTCGCGCCGACCCTGCGGTCCTCCCACACATCGAACTGCTCCGGCTCGAACGCCGCCTCCGCGCCCGCGCCGCGGTAGACGAACCAGGCGACCCTGAGCCCCCTGGCCCCGAACGTGGTCACGTGCGTGGGCCGGGGCGGGAGCTGGAACCACTCCGGCACGCCGTCATCCGTGGCCACGGCCGTCAGCGTCAGCGGCTCGCCCACCGCGACGGTCCGGGCGGTCCCGCCCAGCACCTCGAGCCTGGGGGCCTCGTTCGTGAGGAGCCAGTCGGCGGTGGGCGAGCCGCTGTTCCTCTGCAGGATGATGTCGTCGATGAAGTAGTCCGGGTGGAGCGAGGCGTACGCCTTCTTCGTCTCGCCGTTGGGGCTCGTCAGGGTCCAGACGCGCTCCTGGTCGCCGAAGTCGGCCGGCACGCGGACCCGGAAGAGGAACCGGTTGCGCCGCGGCAGGAAGTGCGTCGGCTGACCCTGATCCGGACCGCCCGGCTCCACGCTGTTGTTCGCGCCGATCGGGATGTCGAGGGCCTCGTCCCAGTTCCGGTTCATCGTGCCGAACACCAGGTTGAACGACCCGTCGGGATTCTGCTCCCAGCCCTCGTAGGCGGGCACGACTTCCTGCCCGGTGGCGTGCCGCACCGGCTGGGCCGCGCCCTCCCCGACCCCTGCCGCCAGGACGGCAACCGCGAGCAGCAGGCCGCCGCGCGCGGCAGCCCGGCGCCAAGCAAGTAGGCTCGTCATGCGCTGCCCCCTAGTTGTCGTTGTTGTTGCCGGACGCGGCCGGCGTCTCGTCGAACAGGCCGCAGAGCGGGCACCCGGCGACCATGTCTCCCCGCTTCAGGCCGAGCTTCTCCCGCCGCTCGGCGAGCTCCACCTCGAACTCTTCCTCGGTCAGGTAGATGCCGCGGGCCAGGTTGATGAACATCTGGTCGACCGAGCGCTGCCCGTCGCCGGACCAGTTCCGCGGATCGGGCACGTTGGGATTCGACGGCGAGTTGTTGAAGTAGCCGACCAGGCGCAGGATCGTGCCCTGCGGGAGGAGCGGCGCGGCGTCGTCCTCGTAGGTGTAGACCCTGACCCAGCCGTGGTCGTACCCCGCGCAGTTGATCATCTCGCGCTGCCGCCCCCAGATGGCCTCGAGGCACATCCGCACGCCGGGCGCGTGCAGGTGGGGCTCGAAGATGGTCATCTTGAGGGGCCTGGGGACGACGAAGTAGCTCTCGAGCTCCTGGTCCGGGTCCATCGCCTCGAGGTCGATGTCGACGATCGCCCAGGAGATGCCCTCTTCCTTCAACGTCGGCTCGTAGCCCCGCGGGTGGAACTTGAAGCCGACGTTCAGGTGGGCCCGCGTCTCCGCGCCGTTCGCGTGCAGGTGGTTGTTGGGGAACACGACCGTCGCCCCCGCCGGCATCAGTCGGCCCGCGTCGGGATTGAAGTAGTCCGCGTTGCGTCCGACCTCGTGGACCGGCCAGCCGCCCAGCCGCGCGGCTTCCTGGTCCTCCGCGGAGGCGTCGGGGTCGACGACGCCCATGGTGGCGTGGTGGAACACGAACAGCCCGCCGACCGTGTCGCGCCCGCCGCTCCCGCGGAACTCGGTGATTTCCTTGTACTCCACCGCGGCGACGTAGCGATCTTCCGGCAGCGTGGTCCGGGTCTCGCCGATCGCCCCCCACCAGTCGGGCTGCTCACCCTGCACGTGCACGCTCGGCGACGAGACGATCAGATCGGGCTGCCCGATCTCCCACTCGTCCACGTCGATGAACGCCACCGGCGGCGGCATGTCGGCGAGGTCGCCGCGCGGCGCGCCGTTGTCGGCCCAGGCCGCGATCTTGGCGATCTCCTCCTCGGTCAGCGAGGGATCGTTCTTGAACTCCTGAATCCCGATCTCGCGCTCGATGAACCAGGGCGGCATGACGCCCGGCTTGTCGCGCAGCCCGGTGCGCTGCTTCATGGCCCTGGCCCAGGGGCGCACCTCTTCGTAGTCGATCAGGGACATCGGCGCCAGCGAGTCCGGCCGATGGCACTTCTGGCAGCTCCGCTGCAGAATCGGCGCGATGTCCTTCGTGAACGTCACCTCGGCGCCGGTCGAATCCTGCGCCAACGCAGGTGCGGGGAACGCGAGCGCCGACGCGACGCCCGCCGCGACGGAAAGGGCAAGAAACATCCTCGTCATTTGGTCCTCCGTGAAGCCCGGCCGAGCCAGCCGGCAGACGGGTACGGCCGCTCGGTACAGGTACCCGCACGTCACTGTACCACACTCCCCGCCGGGGTGACAGCCCGTCGCCGCGCGGCCGTCAGCGGACGAAGAGCGACCCGCCGCCGAGCTCGTGGTAGACGATCGGCACGAAGTCGTTCGCGGTCCACGTCGCCTCCTGCCCCCACTGCGCGTCGTAGGCGGCCGTCGGCGCCGCGGCCATTACCTCGTCCAGGGTGCGGCCCTCGGAGATGAGCGCCCGCACCCGGTCGCGGACGTCGACGATCATGTCGAGGAACTCGACGAGGCCGTCGCGGCCCACCACCGCGAGGCCGTGACCCGGAATCACCCGCGTGCGGGGTCCCGCCATGGCGATGGCCGTCTCGAGCGCCGCGATCGTGCCGGCCACGGTCCCGCCGTTGTAGACGTCGACGATCGGATAGCTCGTGGTGCGGAAGACGTCGCCCAAGTGCAGCACGTCCGAGTCCGGGAAGTGGACGAAGGTGTCGCCGTCGGTGTGGGCCGCCGGCGCGAGAAAGGCCCGCACCTCCTCGCCGTTGAAGTGGAAGCCCACCGCCGAGTCGTAGGTGATGACCGGCCGCGCCCCGGCGGTGGGCTGCGGCGCGAAGCGCCCTCCCCGGCGCGGGGTCCGCAGCCGCTCCAGCGCCCGCACGCGGAGGTTGTCGTGGGCGAGGATCAGGACGTCCAGCGCGGCCAGCGGCTCGTTGCCGCCGATGTGGTCGGGGTGGACGTGCGTATTGACGAGAAAGCGGATCTCGCCGTCCGACACGCGCCGCACGGCAGCCACCAGCCGCTCGGCCAGCGGCGCGAACAGCGAATCGACGAGCAGCACGCCGTCGGGGCCGGCGAAGACGCCGACGTTGCCGCCGCCGCCCGGGCGCTGGATCATGTGTACCTGGCCCGCCACGGGCACGATGGTCAGCTCGACGCCCGCGAACCGGTCGGCCTGATTCTGCCCGCCGGCCGTGACGGCCACGATCGCCATGCCCAGCGCGGCCAAGGCGACGACGACGAAACGGGTTGACGATGCAGATAAGGTGGCCATTACTCCACTGCTCAGCGCACCGGGAAGAAGATGTCCGTGCGCCACCTGGACTGATCCGGCTCGGCGCCGGGATCGGTGACGTACGATTCCCACGGCGCGCCCGCTGCCGCGAGGCCCTGCGACTGCATCCACGCCGTCAGCGCCGCCCACGTCTGCGAGAGGGTGTCGTAGGGCCCGACGTGCGTGACGGTCGCCGCCTTGCCGGCGGGCAGCTCGCCGGCCCGGACGCGGCCCGCGCCGGCGATCGGCGCCGCAACGGGAATCGCGCATTCGAGGTCGACGGTGTCGCCCGGGGGGGAGTAGTAGAGCGCCAGCGGCGCGCCGGCGGCCTGCTGCCCGCTCTGCCGGATGTGACCCTGCAGCTCCCCGAACAGCGGGCCCATGACCTTCCCGATCTCGTTCATCGCAACGGTCGTCCGGATGCCCACGATCGGCTGCGCCGCGAGCTGTGTCGTACCGAACTTCGGCTCCATCGAATCGGTCTCCTCCCTGCTCCACCTTCCGTGTCGCTGACGATACCACGGTGCAACTCGGCGTCAGCGCCGGACGCGCGCCGGTTGACGCGAACAACGGTTTGCCCCACTATTCGAGGCAGGAGGGAAAGATGAGCCATCGATGTCTCGCAGCGGTGTTGGCGGTGTTCGCGGTCGTGGCGCTGGCGCCAGCGTTCGCAGCCGCGCAGTCGACGGAGGCCACGGAAACGCCCCGGACGGCGTGGGGCGCGCCCGACCTGCAGGGCGTCTGGGACTTCCGTTCCATCACGCCCATGGAACGGCCCGAGGAGCTGGCCGACAAGGCCTTCCTGACGCCGGAAGAGGCGGCTGAACTGGAGCAGGCCGCCGTGGAGCGGAACGACGAGCTGCTGAACCGGGAGGCCCGCCGGACGGTTGCGGGCCGGAGCGTGGACCGCGGGGAGGACGGCGCGCCGGGCCCCTACAACAACTTCTGGCTGGACCGGGGCACGACCACGGTCGGCACCCGACGGACCTCGCTGGTCGTGGATCCGCCCAACGGACGCGTTCCCGCCATGACCGCCGCCGCGGCGCGGCGCGTGGCCGAGCTGGAGCGGGCCCGCCGGGGCGTGGACCCGCACGCACCCACCCCGGGCGGCTGGATGGAGGACCTGGGCGCCAACGGCCTGCAACTGCGCTGCATCACCGGGTTCAACTCGGGGCCGCCGATGACGCCGGGCGGCTACAACAACAACGTGCAGCTCTTCCAGACCGAGAGCCACGTGGTGCTGCTCAACGAGATGAACCACAACGCGCGCATCGTGCCGCTGGACGGCAGGCCGAGCATCGATCTGCCGCAGTGGACGGGCGACTCGCGGGGCTACTGGGACGGCGATACGCTCGTCGTCGAGACCACGAACTTCCTGCGCGAGACGAGCTTCATGCGCGGCAACGCCAGCGGGAACCTGCACCTGACGGAGCGCTTCACGCGCGTGTCGCCGGACACGCTCCTGTACCGGGCCACGATCGACGACCCCACGGTCTGGTCCAGCACCTGGACGTACGAGGTTCCGATGCAGTTGAACGACCAGCCGCTCTACGAGTACGCCTGCCACGAAGGCAACTACGGGCTGTACAACATCATGGCGGGGGCGCTCGTGGAGTACGCCGAGGAGCAGTAGAGCCAGCTTCGAAGGCGGGAGAGTCCTGGGGGGGCGCCGGCGGAGGCGCCCCCCCACCGGGTGTGTTTCGGTCCCGCCGCACCCCGGCCCGGGCCCCGGCCACCCCGCGGGCGCCCCCGCTT
>CAYGCV010000178.1:0-9152 GCA_964348425.1 uncultured Vicinamibacteraceae bacterium
TCAACAACGCCATCCTGCTCGTCGACTACACGAACATCCTGCGGCGCCGCGACGGGCTTGCGCTGCGCGAGGCGGTGGAGCGGGCCGGCCGCACGCGGCTGCGGCCGATCCTGATGACGACGACGACGACCCTGCTCGGCATGGTGCCGATGGCGCTCGGCATCGGCGAGGGCTCCGAGCTGCAGGCGCCGCTCGCCCGCGTCATCATCGGCGGGCTGGTATCGTCGACGCTCGTGACGCTGGTGGTGGTGCCGGTCGTCTACACCCTGTTCGAGGAAGGGCTGGCCGCGCTGTTTCAGCGACCCAGCGCGGCCCAGGCGCCGGTCTCGTGAGAGACGGCGCCCCGACGTTTCCCGCGACTTTCCCGGCACCGCAACAAACGGAGTCGCGACAACACACCGAGGCCCGTGGACGCTCGCTTCGCCGTGACGCACCTCGCCGCCGGTAGTAGCATTACTGCATGGGCTGGCAGCGTGCGCTCATCGTCGCCTGCGTGGTGTCCATGGCAACCGTCTGGCTCGACGCGCAGCCCCTCCAGGCGGCCGAACCGCAGGCGACGGGCTCCACCGTGAACTCCCCGGACGTGGCCCGCGCCACGCTGGATCGCTACTGCGTCGGCTGCCACAACGAGCGCCTCAAGGAGAGCTACGGGGGACTGGCGCTCGACGCCGTCGATCTCGCCGACGCCGGCGCGCACGCGGCCGTGCTCGAGCAGGTCGTGCGCCGGCTTCGCGCCGGCCAGATGCCGCCGGCCGGCAGGCGGCGCCCCGCGGCCCCGGTGCGCGCGTCGTTCGTGGCCTGGCTGGAATCCGCGCTCGACCGGGCGGCCGCCGCGCATCCCGACCCGGGCCGGAAGGAGCCGTTCCACCGGCTCAACCGGGCCGAGTACCGCAACGCCGTCCGCGACCTGCTGGCGCTCGACGTCGACGTGGCTGCGCTGCTGCCGGCCGACGACGCGAGCTACGGGTTCGACAACATCGCCGGCGTGCTGCGCATCAGCCAGTCGCAACTGGAGCAGTATCTCTCCGCCGCGCGCAAGATCAGCCGCGAGGCGCTGGGCGGCGAGCTGCCGGCGCCGGCCGTCGCCGAGTACCGCGTCGCCGAGACCCGGCCGCAGTACGACCACATCGAGGGGCTGCCGTTCGGGACCCGGGGCGGCCTGCTCGTGACCCACCACTTTCCGCGCGACGGCACCTACGAGATCGCCATCGACCTGCTCTGCCGCATCCAGGGCGAGTGCGACGGGAGCGTCGGCTTCCCGGACGCGCACGAGCTCGAGGTCGCCATCGACGGCGAGCGGGTGACGCTGTTCACCCTGGAGCCCCGGGCCGAGTTCCGGCCGCACGCGGAGCGCACCTGGCGCGTCCGCCTGCCGGTGGCGGCCGGCCCGCACGAGGTCGGCGCCGCCTTCCTGAAGCTGCCGTCGATTCGCGAGGCCGACTCGCGGGTGGAACGGTTCCTCAAGCCCCACTACGTGACCGGGGTCGTCGGCGAGCCGAGCCAGATGATCTACCAGCCGTTCGTCGACCGCGTCACCATCACCGGTCCGTTCGAGGCCGCGGGCGCGGGGGACACGCCGAGCCGGCAGGCCATTCTCACCTGCCGGCCGGCGCGCGCGGCGGACGAGACGGCGTGCGCCGAGGAAATCCTGTCCGGTCTGATGCGGCGGGCCTTCCGCCGGCCGGTGACCGCGGCCGACGTTGCCACGCTCATGCCGGTCTACCGGGCCGGGCGGGAGACCGGCAGCCACCTCGAGGCCGGCGGCTTCGAGGCGGGCAGCTTCGAGGCCGGGATCGGGGCCGCGCTGCGGCGGCTGCTGGTCAGCCCCGAGTTCCTGTTCCGCATCGAGCGCGACCCGGCCGGCATCGCGCCCGGGACGAACTACCGGATCAGCGATCTCGAGCTCGCATCGCGCCTGTCGTTCTTCCTGTGGAGCAGCATTCCCGACGACCCGCTGCTCGCCGCCGCCGCGCGCGGGGAGCTGAGCGACCCGGACATCTACCGGCGCCAGGTGCGGCGGATGCTGGCCGACGAGCGGGCCGCCGAGCTGGTCCGCAACTTCGCCGGCCAGTGGCTGCAGCTCCGCAACCTGGACGCGGTCGAGATGGACTGGGCGCTGTTCCCCAACTTCGACGACGGCGTGCGGCTGGGGTTTCGCCGGGAGACGGAGCTGTTCGTCGAGAGCATCCTGCGCGAGAACCGCGGCGTCATGGAGCTGCTGACGGCGGACTACACCTTTCTCAACGAGCGGCTGGCGCGGCACTACGGCGTCCCGGGCGTCTACGGCGACCGCTTCCGCCGCGTGGCGGTGACCGACCCCAACCGCCGGGGGCTGCTGGGGCACGGCAGCGTGCTGACCGTGACGTCGCGCCCGAACCGGACGTCGCCGGTGCTGCGCGGCAAGTGGATCCTGATGAACGTCCTCGGCGCCCCGCCCCCGGACCCGCCGGCCGACGTGCCGGCGCTCGAAGAGGACGCGGTAGGCAACCACAGCCGGGCGGACACGGTGCGCGAGCGCCTGGCGCGGCACCGGCGCAATCCGGCCTGCGCCGGATGCCACGCGCTGATCGACCCGCCCGGCTTCGCGCTGGAGAACTTCGACGCCGTGGGGCGCTGGCGCGAGCTGGACGATGCGTTTCGCCCGATCGACGCGTCGGGCAGGTTGCCGGACGGCACCGCGTTCGACGGCGTCGTGGGCTTCCGCGACGCGCTGGCGGCCGACCCCGAGTCGTTCGTGACCAACGTCACGGAGAAGCTGCTCACGTATGCGCTGGGCCGCGGCCTCGAGCCGTACGACATGCCGGCCGTGCGCCGCATCGTGCGGGGCGCGGCGCCGGACTACCGGCTCCAGGACGTGATTCTGGGCATCGCGGACAGCATTCCGTTCCGGATGCGCCGGTCGGCCCGCGCGGGCGAGCGCGCGAGCGGCGAGCCCCCCGCGGCCGCGGCGCGGCCGCAGCAGGAGTCCGCGCCGTAGAACGGCGCCGGGAGCCGGCACTCAGGAGCCATTACATGATCATCACCAGGACAACCCTTCCGCGGCGCACGTTTCTCCGCGGTGCGGGCGCCGCGCTCGCCCTGCCGCTGCTGGACGCCATGGCGCCGGCGCTGTCGGCGCTGGGCCGCACGGCCGCCGCGCCGCCGGTGCGCCTGGGGTTCGTGTTCGTGCCCAACGGCCTGATCCTCCGCGAGTTCCTCCCGCAGACGGCGGGACGCGGCTTCGATCTCCCGCGCATCCTCGCGCCGCTCGCGCCCTTCCGCGACCACCTCACGGTCGTCAGCGGCCTCGCGAACGCGGCCGGCGACGCGCTCGACGCCAGCAGCGGCCCGCACTCCCGCGGCAGCGGCTGCTGGCTGAGCGGCAGGCGCGCCAGGCGGACCGAGGGCGCGGACATCGAGGCCGGCAAGACCATCGACCAGTACGCCGCGGACGTCCTGGGCCGGGAGACGCCGCTCGCGTCGCTCCAGCTCGCGCTCGAGCCGAACTTCATGACCGGCAACTGCGAGGGCGGCTACAGTTGCGCGTACATCAACACGCTCTCCTGGCGCACGGCCACCCTCCCGCTGCCGATGGAGACGAATCCGCGCGTCGTGTTCGAGCGGCTGTTCGGCGAGCCGGGCGATGCGGCCGCGCGGCGCCTGCAGCGGCGGATCGACCGCAGCATCCTCGACGGCGTGTCCGCGGATCTGGCCCGGCTGCACGCCTCGCTCGCGCCGGCCGACCGGCGCACGGTCGGCGAGTACCTCGACGCCGTCCGCGACGTCGAGCACCGCATCCAGCAGACGGAGAGGCGTGCGCTCGACGCGCCGGAGATCGAGCAGGACGCGCCGCTGGGCATACCGCCCGTGTTCGAGGACCACGCGCGGCTCATGTTCGATCTGCTGCTGCTGGCCTATCGGACCGACGTGACGCGCGTCGCCACGTTCCAGATCGCCCGCGAGCTGAGCCACCGCGCCTACACCGAGCTCGGGGTTCCCGAGGCGCACCACGACATCTCGCACCATGGCAACCGGGCCGAGGCCATGGAGAAGAACACGCGCATCAACGAGTTCCACATGGGGCTGTTCGCGCACCTAGTCGAGCGGATGCGCGAGACCCCCGACGGCGACGGGTCGCTGCTCGACAACGTCATTCTGCTGTACGGCGCGGCGTTCGGCGACGGCAACCTGCACGTGCCGCACAACCTGCCGGTCGCGCTGCTCGGCGGCGGGGGCGGCCGCCTGCGGCCCGGACGCCACGTCAGGGCGACGTTCGACACGCCGTTCATGAACCTCGGCCTCAGCCTGCTCGACACGGTGGGCGCCGGCCGCGACGTCGAGCAGATCGGCGACAGCACCGGGCGTCTGGCGGACGTCTAGGAGTCTGCGCCGTAGAATCGGACATGCGGACTACCCTTCGCGCGGCCGTGTGGACGGCACTGCTGCAGGCGGCGGCCGGCGCGTCGGCCGCACCCCCGGAGCTGCCCCTGATCGAGGCCGTGAAGGCCGGCGACCGGCCGGCCGTGAGCCGCCTGCTGGCGGCCGGCACCGACCCGAACGCCGCGCAGCCGGACGGCACCACGGCGCTCCACTGGGCGGCCTACCGCGACGACCCGGAGCTCGTCGATCTGCTGCTGCGCGGCGGCGCGGCCGGCGGCGCCGCGAACCGCTACGGCGTCGAGCCGCTCTCGCTCGCCGCCGCCCGCGGCCACGGCGCCGTCGTCGAGCGCCTGCTGGCCGCCGGGGCCGACCCGAACACCACGCAACCCGGCGGCGAGACGGCGCTGATGTCGGCGGCGCGGACGGGCAGCGTGCGGACGGTCGACGCCTTGCTGGCCGCCGGCGCCGACGTGAACGCCGCCGAGGAGACCCGCGGGCAGACGGCGCTCATGTGGGCCGCGGGCGAGGGTCACGCGGACGTCGTGCGCCGGCTCCTGGCCGCCGGGGCGGACCGCGACGCCCGCTCGCACGGCCCCGCCGCCGCCGCGGCCGCTGCCGGCGCCGGCACGTACACCCGCCGCGTCGCGCGCATCGACGCCTTCACCCCGCTGCTGTTCGCCGTGCGGGCCGGCCGCAGCGCCGCGGTGGAGGCGTTGCTCGCCGCCGGTGCCGAAGTGAACGAGACCGCGTCCGACGGCACGAGCGCGCTCGTGATTGCGGCCGCCAACGCCCACTGGGAGCTGGGCGCGCTGCTGCTGGACGCCGGCGCCGACCCCAACGCGGCCGCCCAGGGCTGGCCGCCGCTGCATCAGGTCGTCCGCACGCGGAATCTCAACATCGGCTTCTTCCCGCATCCGGAGCCGACCGGGCGCCTGAGCAGCCTCGAGTTCGCCCGCCTGCTGCTCGCGCGCGGGGCCGACGTCGATGCGCGCATCACGCGGCCGATCGTCGACGGATACCGCAACTTCTGGACGCAGACCGGCGCGACGCCGCTGCTGGCGGCCGCCAAGGGCGCCGACGCGGCGATGATGCGCCTGCTCGCGGAGCACGGGGCCGACGTCTCGCTGGCGAACGCGCGCGGGACGACGCCGATCATGGCGGCCTGCGGCGTGGAGATGTTCAACCCGGACGAGGACAGCGGCACCAACGCCGAGGCGCTCGACGCGTTCGAGGTGGCGCTCGCGCTCGGCGGCGACGTGAACGCCGCCAACGACGACGGCGACACGCCGCTGCACGGGGCGGCCTGGCGGGGCGCGAACGACATCATCCTGCGGCTGGTCGAGGAAGGCGCGGCGCTGCACGTGGAGAACGGGCGCGGCTTCACGCCGCTCGAGATCGCCAACGGGGAGGAAGAGGGCCGCGTGGCAAACATCAACATCCGGCCCTGGACCGTCGCCCTGCTGCAGGACCTGCTCCGGGAGCGCGGGCTGCCCTGGGAGCTCCAGCGCGGGCGGGAGCGCTACGCGTTCGAGACGAAGGAGATCGACCGCGCGCGGTGACGGCGCCGTGACCATGCCGCGGCCGTTTGTATTAGACTGCGTGCCGATGCGACGCACGATACTCGCCATCGTCTGCCTGCTGGTCGTCGGGCTCGCCGGCCTCTCGGCGAGCGACGATCAGTGGCCCCGGTTCCGCGGCCTCCATTCGGGCGCGGTGCCCGACGATCCGTCCCTGCCCGATACCTGGAGCGAGACCGAGAACGTCGTCTGGAAGACGGCGGTGCCCGGGCTCGGCTGGAGCTCGCCGGTCATCTGGGACGATCACATCTTCCTGACGTCGGCGGTCGCCGCCGGGGCCGAGGAGATCCCCGTGCCCGGGCTGTACGACGAGCACGATCACATCAGCGCGAACACCGTCCACCGCTGGGTGGTGTACGACTTCGACTTCGAGACCGGCGCCCTCCGCTGGGAGCGGGAGCTGCACCGCGAGCTGCCGCGGCTGCGGCGGCACATCAAGAACAGCTACGCCTCCGAGACGCCGGTGACCGACGGCGAGCGCCTCTACGTCTACTTCGGCAGCATCGGCCTGGTCACGGCCCTCGACATGGAAGGCGAGGTCGTCTGGCAACGGCAGATCGGGGTCTTCAACACCCTGATCGAGCTCGGCACCGCCGCGTCGCCCGCGCTCCACGGCGACCGGCTGTACATCGTGAACGACAACACCACCGCGTCGTTCATGGTGGCGCTCGACAAGCGCACCGGCGAGGAGATCTGGCGGGTGGAGCGCGACGAGCGGGGCAACAACTGGTCCACGCCGGTCGTCTGGGAGAACCGCGTCCGGACCGAGATCGTGACCGCCGGCAGCGACGGGGTCCGCTCCTACGACCTCGACGGCACCCTGCTCTGGGAGCTCTACGGGATGTCGAACCTGACGACGCCGTCGCCGTTCGTCAGCAACGGCCTCGTCTACATCAGCTCGGGCTACCCCGGCGGCGCCCTGCGCCCCGTGTACGCCATCCATCCGGGGGCCGAGGGCGACATCTCCATCTGGGCCGACGAGGAGAGCACCTGGTCGCGGCGCTTTCCGGGCAATCGCGCCTCGTCCGAGTACGTCGCCTGGGCGTACCCGCTGCTGGGCACCTACAACACGTCTGCCCTGGTGTACCGCGGCTACTACTACACGCTGCTGGATCGCGGCCTGCTGCTGAACCACAACGCGCGCACGGGCCGGGAGGTCTACGGCCGGCAGCGCATCCGCGTCGGGAGCGGCTTCACCGCGTCGCCCTGGGGCTACAACGGGAAGGTGTTCCTGCTCAGCGAGGCGGGCGACACGTACGTCATCAAGGCCGGGCCGGAGTTCGAGGTCCTGCACACGAACCCGCTGAACGAGATGACGCTCGCGACGCCGGCCGTCGTGCGCGGCAACCTGTTCATCCGGACGCAGTCGTCGCTGTACCGCATCTCGAGGTCGGCAGCGCCATGACCCGGCGTGCCACGGCGTCGGGCGTGTTGCTTCTGCTCGGGCTGGGGTCTTTCCTGCTCGCGGCGCCGGCAGCGGCCGGCGCGCAGACGCTGGCGGGCGCGCAGACGCTGGCGTTCGAGGAGATCGCCCTGCTCCCGGGGCCGGCCGACCTCATCGAGGCCGGCGAGGGGCGCGCCTACGTCGCCGCGGACCGGACGCTCACGGTCTACGACCTGTCCGATCTGAGTGCGCCGCGACGCGCGGGCTCCTACACGTTTCCGGAGAAGATCTGGGGCTTCGTCGTGCGCGACGAGCTCGTCTACGTGGCCGCGGACTTCTTCGGCCTGGGCATCGTCGACGTGTCCGACCCGCAGACGCCGCGGCTGCTCGGCTCCGTGAAGACCCCCGGGCAGGTCAAGGACGTCGACGTCTCGGGCGACCGGGCGGTGCTCGCCGACCACATGTCCGGGGTCGACCTGGTCGACATCTCCAACCTGCGCGAGCCGCTCGCCCTGGGCTCGGTGTACCTGGACGGCTACAGCCGCGACGTCGCGACGGCCGGGCCGCTGGCGTACGCCGTCGACGATCCTTCGGGCTTCTACGTGCTGGACCTCGCGGATACCGATTCCTGGGAGCCGGCTGTCGCCTTGCAGTCGGCCGACGGCCCGCGCATGGTGGAGGTGACGGACACCGCGACGGGCGGGCTGGCCGTGCTGCTCGGCCACGGCGCGCTGCAGGTGTACGACCTCTCGGCCCCCACCGAGCCGGTCCACCGCGCCACGTACGCCACGCCCGGCGGCGCGCTGCGCGTTGCGCTGGACGGCCCCCTGGCCTACGTGGCCGACGGGCTGCAGGGCGTGCTGGCCGTCGACCTGACGGCGCCCGCTGCGCCGCGTGTCGCCGGCAGTCACCAGCCGGCGCAGCCGGTGCGCGACGTGGCGGTCAGCGGGGATCTGGTGCTGCTCGCGGTGGGTCCGCTGCCGACCGGCATCCGGCGCTCGGTCGGCGGCGGCGAGGTGCTCGTGCTGCGCCGCCGGGCTACTCCGTCACCGTGACCGTGACGTTGTAGCTGTCGTACCAGTCCCCGTCGTAGGCCACCGCCCGCAGCAGGAACGTGCCCGGCTCGCTGAACGAGGCCGTCGTGACGCTCGCCAGCTCCACCGGCCCGGGCGCCTGCGGGAACGGCGAGCGCGAAGGCGTGAACGTGACCCGCCCCGGCCCGCGGTAGTGGACCCAGCGCATCCCGGACATCGCGCGGCGCCGCTCCATCTCGCCGTCGTCGCTGACCGTGGCGGCGAGCGTCAGCGTGTCGGGCAGCCCGACGGACGCCACCGACGTGTCGACGGTCAGCCGCGGCGGCGTGTTGCTGCCGCGCGGCCCGGGCAGCTCGTAGATCGGCAGGAACAATCCGATGGCCCGGTCGGTCTTGCCGTTCGCCCGCACGGTCCAGACGATCTCGTCGTCGCTGGTCCAGTCGCTCGGCGCGCGCACGCTGAAGACCATCGTCTCGCGGCGCTCCACGGCGCGGCCGAAGCGGCGGCGCGGCACGAAGACGGTCGGCTGACCGCGATCCGGCCCGCCGGGCTCGATGTGGTTGTCCGGCCCCACCGGCACGTTCAGCGTCTGCTCCCAGTTGCGGTTGAGATAGCCGAACCACAGATCGAAGGTGCCGTCGTCGTTGCGCGTCCAGCCCTCGTAGATCGGGGCCACGCGCATGCCGCGGTTGTACTGGATCTGGGTATCGGGGATGTCGATTTCCTGCGCGGGCGCGGCAACGGCCGCCGCCAGCGCGACGGCTCCGGCGTTCGCGCTGCCGCCCGCCGCCGCGCCAT
>CAYGCV010000179.1:0-1801 GCA_964348425.1 uncultured Vicinamibacteraceae bacterium
TGCAGCGCGATGGGCCCGTCCGCGTACGTCGAGTCCTCCATGTCCACGGTCTGCGTGCCGTTGAGCGTGACCGTCAGCTGCGTGCCCTCGGCCCGGATCTCGTAGGTGTTCCACTGCCCGCCCGCGTTGATGATGGCCGACGGCGCGGCGAAGTGCACGATGCCCCCCGTGCGGTAGGTCTGGTCGGCGCGCGTGTCGTAGATGTTCACTTCGTACGAGTTGTTGTCGCGGACCGACTCGGGGTCCTGGCAGCGGATGAAGATGCCGCTGTTGGCCGGCTCGTCCACCCAGAACTCCAGCGTCAGCACGAAGTCGCCGTACGACTTCGGGGTGACCAGGAAGCCGCTGCCGCTGTCGGCCCGCACCGCGCCGTCCGCCAGCTCCCAGTTCGCGTCCCCGAGGACGTTCCAGCCGTCGAGGGTCGAGCCGTCGAACAGCGTCATCCAGCCGTCGTCGTCCTGGCCCGCCGCCGCGCGTTCGGCGTGCAGACCGGCGACCCCGATCGAAACCAGCCCGAGCCCGAGCAGAACGATGGTTGCGCGCTTCATCTGTCTCTCCTTCGTGTGTCTCTTCCTGCGCCGTTGCCGCCCCATTCTATGCCCAACGGGTGTGCGGGCTCCACCAGCCGACCGCGGTGCGGGCGCGGCCGCCGCCCGGCCCGCCTGTGACAGGCGGCCGGGCGGCGTGCGATGATGTGCCGAGAGCATCCGCCTCATCACCGAAGGAGGTCGTCCCATGCGTCGCTGGTCAACCCTTCCGCTCTGCGCACTTGCCGCCGTGTCCTTCCTGCTGGCGCCGATCGCCGCGGCCGGCCAGCCCGCCGACGAGTCGTGGACGGTGCCGCGCACGGCCGACGGTCGCCCCGATCTCCAGGGGGTCTGGGCCAACAACGCCGCAACGCCGCTGGAGCGTCCCGCGCAGCTCGCGGACAGGGCCTCGTTCAGCGACGAGGAGGTGGCGTCGCTCGCGGCCGCCGCGGAGCGGCTGTTCGGCAGCGGCAACGACGCGGGCTTCGCCGACGGCGTCTTCAACGCCGCGCTGGCCGAGGAGACCGAGCACGAGTCGGTCTGCGTCGGGACGGGCAACTACGGCTCGGTCTGGATGGTTGACCGGGACTTCGACAACCGCACCTCGCTGATCACGAGCCCGAGCAACGGGCGCCTCCCGGCCCTGGCCCCGGCCGCCGCCGAGCGGCAGGCCGCCGCGCGCGCGGCGCGGCGCCAGCGCACCTACGACGGGCCCGAGGACCTGCCGCTGCAGTCCCGCTGCATCACCTTCGGGATGCCGCGCGTCGGCGGGCTCGGGGCGGGCTACAACAGCTACTACCAGATCTTCCAGACGAGCGACCACGTGGTCCTGTACCGGGAGCTGATCCACGACGCGCGCGTCATCCCCATCGGCGACCGCCCGCACGCGCCGGCGAGCATCCGGCAGTGGCACGGCGACTCGCGCGCCCACTGGGACGGCGACACGCTGGTCATCGAGACGACGAACTTCGATCCCAGGCACAACTATCGCGGCGCCTCCGACAACCTGCACCTCGTCGAGCGCCTGACGCGCGTCGGGCCGGAGGCGATGCACTACGAGATCACGGTGACGGACCCGACGACGTGGCAGTCGCCCTGGACCGCGCTCGTGATCCTGCGGAAGTCCGAGGATGCGGTGTACGAGTACGCCTGCCACGAGGGCAACTACGGCATGGAGGGCATCCTGGCGGGCGCCCGCGCGGCGGAGGTCAACGAGCAGTAGGTGGCCGGGCGTCCGCGCCGGCGCGCGGCGCGGCCCCCCGCCCAGCCCCCGG
>CAYGCV010000179.1:1811-9051 GCA_964348425.1 uncultured Vicinamibacteraceae bacterium
GGCCTGGGGGGGGGGCGCGGGGGGGGGGGTGTCCACGTCCCTGTGGGGGGCGGGGGGGCGGCGCGGGGGGGGGGGGCGCACGCCCGCGATGCCCCGGGTCGGGCGGCCGGGCAGGCGGCCGCCGCGCCGTATCACTCGCCGTCGCTCTCCCGCTCCTCCTGCCGGGCGCCGGCCAACTGGTTGTACAGCCCGTAGTTCCCTTCGTGGCACGCGTACTCGAACAGCGTCCCACCCCGCTTCATCAGCAGGACCGCGCTGAACGGCCGCGTGAAGGTCGTCGGGTCGTTCACGGTGTACTCGTACTGGAGGGTGTCCTCGGCCACGAGGCTGAAGCGCTCCGTCAGGTGCAGGGTGGCGCCGGTGCCGGCCGCGATCGCGACCGTGGGGTTGAAGCTGGCCACCTTGTCGGTGAAGTTCGTCGTCTCGACCACCAGGGTGTCGCCGTCCCAGTAGCCGCGCGAGTCGCCCATCCACTGGCGGATGCCCTCGGGCACGTGAGCGCGCCCGTCGAGGGGCACGATGCGGGCATCGTGGATCATCTCGTGGAGAATGACGAGGTGGTCGCCGGTCTGGAAGAGCTGGATGTTCTGGTTGTAGAAGCCGGGCAGGATCGGCGGCCCCGTGTTGAACCCGAGGATGCAGCGCTCCGCGAGGCCCCGGGCCTCGTGGCTGTCGGCGCTGATCCCCGCCGAGCGGACGCGGACCGGCAGGCTGCCGCCCACGTCCTCGGACAGCGACAGGACCTGGTTCACGGCCCCGGGCTGCAGCGGCGGCACGCGGCCGTCGGGCGGATCGACGATGAGCGACGTGCGCTGGTCCTCGACCAGGCGGGCGCCCTGGTCCATCCAGTAGCTGTTGTACGCGCCGACGTCGCCCCCGACCGGCAGCACTGACCGCTCCGTGGTCGGCGCCAGGGCGGCCGCGCTCTGGGCGGCGGCTTCCGCCTCGATGGCAGCGGCCTCTTCCTCCCGGTAGACCGCCTGATCGGCCAGATCCGCGGGCCGCTCCAGCGGCGTCAGCGTGCGAAAGTCCCACACGCCCTGCAGGTCGGGCCGGCCGTCGGGCAGGCGCGGTGGATCGAACGGCGTCTGGGCGCCGGCGGGAGCCGCGCAGACGGCGAGCGCCGACAGGATCGCCGCAACGGTGAAGCCAAGCCTGGTCATGCTTTCCTCCTGCTTTCCTCTTGCTGTCAACGTGCGCCGGGGCTCTCCCAGGTCGCCGCGTTCCGCGCCCCGAACTGGCGTGCGGCGCCGAGGATGCCCAGCATGATGCCCGCGTTGCCCTCATGGCAGGCGAACTCGTAGATGGCGGCGTCCTGCCGCGTGAGGGTGACGACGGCCGTCCACGGCCGCGCCCACGTCGTCGGGTCGTCGAAGGTGACCTCGTAGCGGATCGCGTCGGGCCCCACGCGGGTGAAGCGCTCCACGAGGCGCAGGTTCTCGGCGGCGCCGAGGTAGTTCGTCTTGGGCGAGAAGTTCGCCGTGTCGACGACCAGCGTGTCGCCTTCCCAGCGCCCCACCGAGTCCCCGTGCCATTGGCCGATGCGCGGGGACGGATGCGGCGACCCGTCCAGGCGCACGATGCGCGCGTCGTGGTTCGTCTCCATCATGAAGACGAAGTGCCCCGGCGACTGGAAGATGTGGTAGTAGCCGTACAGCGGGTCGCCGCGCGGGCCGGGGCCGATGCGCGGCATCCCCGGCGTCAGGCAGCGGGCGCGCGTGTTCAGGTCCTCCGGTCCCGCCGGGTCCACGTCCCGGGCAGTCAGCGCGGCCCATCGCTCGGCCGCCGCCGGCAGCAGCATCGGCAGCCTTCCGTCGGGCGGGTCGACGATCTGCGACGTGCGGTTGTCGAACTCCCGCTCGACCATGAAGTTGGAGCTGCGGTTCGCCCCCCGTCTCCGAAAGGCGTCGACATCCGCCAGGGCGGTCAGGAACAACGTGTCGCCGATGGCGAGGTCCGCGTCGTTCTCCTTGAAGATGCGGTCCGCCCGCCGTTGCAGCTCGGCCACCTCCTCGTCGGTGAGCAACTCGCGCCCCGCCAGGGCCGGCGGCCGCTCGAAGGGCGTCGCACTCGTGTTCACCCACACGCCCTGCAGGTCCGGCTGGCCGTCCGGCGTGCGCGGCGCCGTCCACGCCCCGGCCGCGCGCTCCTGGGCGGCCCCGGGTTGGGGCGCCAGCACGACGACGGCAAGGGCGATCGCCAGGACGCTCGAGAACGCGAAACGCATGCCTCTCATGTTCGTTCTCCAATCACCGCTCATTAGCTCATTGCGCCGACGCTCGGCCCCATCTTACCGCCGAATCCGCACCAATCGGCACGCGAGCAGTCTGCGGCGCGCGGCGAAGGGGTCCCCGCAAGCGCACGCCGGGGGCTTGGGGCGCAGCCTCATCTAGAAGAGGCCCCGGCTGATACAATGACGCCAGCCGTTTTTCCGCCGTCTCCGGGACGGATTGCAACCCGGGCCGGCGCGTTTCCGGGAGGCGACATCGTGAGCACACTCCAGAATCGGAACGGATCCACCGCCTCGGTCATCGCCGCGCGATTCCGCCGGTGCGTCCGGGCCGCCGTGGCGGCGCTCTGCGCGTCGGCCGTGCTCGGCGGCGCCGCGGCCGCCGAGCAGGCCGAGCCCGACCGCGCGGCGCTGCTGGCGTCGCTGCCGCAGGCGAGCGCGCTGCCGGCCGGCTTCCCGGCCGCGGGCGAGCTGGCGGGGCGCGGCGTCCTCCACACGGCGGGCGGCCAGTGGACGTTCCGGCAGCACGACGGCGGCGACACCCACGGCTCCGACTCGCTGCCCTTCTGGGAGCAGCGCATCCGGGGCGGCGCCCACACGCAGGGCGCCGTGTTCGGCGTCGAGGACGGCGCGATCGTCTCGACCGGGTACCTCGTCCGGCAGGCGGACCTGGTCGCGGGCAACAGCTTCCGCAACCTGAGCCTGCGGGGGCAGAACTTCCCGGCGCCCCAGCACCTGACGGTCGACTTCGTCGCGAGCGAGAACGGCGTCGAGAACGCCTACCTGCTGCTGTGGCACTTCCTGCCGCTGGAGGGCAAGGCCGGGCCGACGCTGCCGCTCGGACCGCTGCCGCCGGTCACGAGCCTGCCCGACCGGTTCACCCTCTACGCGTGCGAGGAGTTCCCGGAGGACTTCTGCCCGCGCATGGGACGGCATCACCGGGACCTGTCCGGGGGCTCGACGCGCCTCCCCGCGGCGACCGGAGATGACAGCGTGATCTACGGCGAGGCGGCCGGCAAGCTCATCTTCATCGAGTACGTCTTCCGGCAGCAGGACCTGATGGACGGCGTCTCGTGGCCGGCCATACCGCTCAACGGCCTGCCGATTCCGCCGATCAACAACCTGCACCTGCTGCACTACAACGGCGAGGACGGCGGCCCGGGACGGTACACGGCGCACATGTACTTCGTGCCCGAGAGGACCTACCTCTCCTGGGACCGGCAGCCGGCCGAGCTCGAGTAGCCGCCGGGCTGGAGCGATGCGTCCAACTCCAGACGGGGCTGCGCCCCGAACCCCCGGCGGCCGCTCGCGGGGCCCCCTCGGCCCCGCGCCGCTCTCGCCGAGGCACGCCGTGCGCGCCCTGAGGCTATTGCGACGAGCCGGCCGGTGGCCCGTCCGAATAGCGGCGGCGGCCGGGTTGGTGACCGTTGCGCTTGCCGGCGGCGTGCCGGGGGCTGGACCTGCCCGCGCGCAGCCGCCGGCGGCCGACGCCGGCGACTTCACGGCGCCCAGCACGCCCTGGGGCGATCCGGACCTCCAGGGCATCTGGAGCACCGGCTACGTCGAGGTGCCGCTGGAGCGTCCGGAGGAGTACGGCAGCCGGGAGCTGCTGACCGAAGCCGAGGTGGCGGGCGAGCGCGAGCGGCTGAGCGCGCAGCAGGACCATTCGACGGGCGGCACGCTGCCGACCACCCCCCGGCCCGGCGACACCGGCACCTACAACACGGTCTTCAGCGGCCGGGGACGGGACGTCATTCGCACCCGGCGAAACTCGCTGATCGTCGATCCGCCCGAGGCCAGGATTCCCTGGCGGCCGGGCGTGCGCGAGCAGGTGGCCGACGAGATCTCGACAGCCGCGGGCGTCCGGGGCAGGTTCCGGCGCGAAGGCACCGACGGCCCGGAGGATCGGCCGAACGATCGCTGCCGCGGCGTGGTCCTGCCCCACCGCTTCGGCACGTGGGAGGCCGGCGGCGGGCATCACCGCATCGTGCAGACCCCGGGCGCCGTGACCATCTACTACGAGTACGGCCCGCACGGCGGCGCGTATCGCACCATCCCGCTCGACGGCCGCCCGCACCTGCCGGGACGCATCCGGCAGTGGCTGGGGGACGCGCGCGGCCGCTGGGAGGGCGACACCCTGGTGGTCGACACCGCGAACTTCAGCGATCGGACCAGCTACGAGGGCGCGCGCGACAACCTGCGCCTGACCGAGCGCTTCACGCGCGTCGGGCCGGACTTCGTCCTGTACCGCGTCACCGTCGAGGACGAGACGGTGTTCACGCGGCCCTGGACGATGGAGATTCCGCTTACGCTGCAGGACGCGCGCGAGAACCGCATCTTCGAGTCGGCGTGCCACGAGGGGAACTACGCCCTGACCGGCATCCTGGCCGGCGCCCGCGCCACCGACGGGGCCCGCTGACGGACCGCGTCCCGGAGGATCGAGACCATGTTCATCAAGCGCACGCCGGCCATCCGGTCCTCCGAGATCACGGACGAGCGGGACTATCTGCGGCGGCGCGACTTCCTGAAGGCGGCCTCGGGCGCGGCGCTCGCGGCGGCGGCGGCCGCCCTGCCGGGCCGGCCGCTGGGCGCCGCGACCGCGCAGGAGCCGCTGGCGCCCATCGCGCCCAGCCCGTTCAGCACCGACGAGCGGTGGAACTCGTTCCGCGACATCACCAGCTACAACAACTTCTACGAGTTCGGCACCGAGAAGGAGGACCCGGCGCGCCACGCCGGGCAACTGCGGACCGACCCCTGGACCGTCCGCGTCGAGGGGCACATCGGGGTGCCCGAGGCGGACTACGCGCTCGAGGACATCCTCGGGCCGCACGCGCTCGAGGAGCGCGTCTACCGGCTGCGCTGCGTCGAGGCCTGGTCGATGGTCGTGCCGTGGGTCGGCTTTCCGCTCGGCGACCTCATCCGGCGCTTCGAGCCGACGTCGCGGGCGCGCTTCGTCCGCTTCGAGACGCTGTTCCGGCCCAGCGAGATGCCCGGACAGCGGCGGCCGATCCTGCAGTGGCCGTACGTCGAGGCGCTGCGCATGGACGAGGCGCTGCATCCGCTGACGATTCTCGCCGTCGGCCTCTACGGCAAGACGCTGCTGAACCAGAACGGCGCGCCGCTACGCCTCGTCGTGCCCTGGAAGTACGGCTTCAAGAGCATCAAGTCGATCGTCAGGATCCAGTTCGTCGAGAACCGGCCGCGCACGTCGTGGAACGTGTCGGCTCCCAGCGAGTACGGCTTCTGGGCGAACGTCAATCCGCACGTCGACCACCCGCGCTGGAGCCAGAAGAACGAGCGCCGCATCGGGCGCTTCTTCCGCCAGGAGACGCGCATGTTCAACGGCTACGCCGACCAGGTGGCGCACCTGTACGCCGGCATGGACCTACGGCGCAACTACTAGCCCGGGCACGCTGCCCGGCTCCGGCATCCCCATGCGGCTGCTGAAGCCCCTCGTCTTCGCGGCCTGCCTCGTCCCGCTGGGGCTGCTCGTCTGGCGCGGATTCAGCGGCGGGCTGACCGCCAACCCGATCGAGTTCGTCACCCACCGCACGGGCGACTGGACGCTGCGGCTGCTGCTCGTCACGCTCGCGATCACGCCGCTGCGGCGGCTGACCGGCTGGAACGCCGTCATCCGGCTGCGCCGGATGCTGGGCCTGTTCGCCTTCTTCTACGGCAGCCTGCACCTGCTGACCTACGTGGTGCTCGACCACTTCTTCGCGTTCGGCTCGATGCTGGAGGACCTGACGGACCGGCGCTTCGTGACCGCCGGCTTCACCGGCTTCGTGCTGATGATTCCGCTGGCGCTGACCTCCACGCAGGCGATGGTGCGCCGGCTCGGCGGCCGGCGCTGGCAGGCGCTGCACCGGCTGGTGTACGTCAGCGCCTGCGCCGGCGTCGTCCACTACCTCTGGCTCGTCAAGGCGGACCTGCGCCCGCCGCTCGTCTACGCGGCGCTGCTGGCGCTGCTGCTGGGGTTCAGGTTGTACTGGGTAATCCGGTGTCGTAATCCCGTCGGCGTCCGTGCAACGATCAATCTGGACCGGAGGTGACATGAAGCAGCCGCGCACGGTGCTGCGGCTGGGCGAGCCCCCAAGACAGGATGCGACGGCCGCGCCATGACCCCCCTCCGCATCTTCATCAGCAGCGTCCAGCGCGAGTTCGCGGAGGAGCGCGCGGCGTTGCGGGACTACCTGCGCGGCGACCCGCTGATGCGGCGGTTTTTCGAGGCGTTCCTGTTCGAGGACGTACCGGCGACGGATCGACGGCCCGACGACCTCTACCTGGACGAGATCGAGCGGTGCGACGTGTACGTCGGGCTGTTCGGGCGCGAGTACGGGTCGGAAGACGCGGAGGGGCTGTCACCGACGGAGCGGGAGTTCGATCGCGCCGGCGCAGTCGCGAAACACCGGCTCGTCTTCGTGAAGGGTGCGGACGGAGACACTCGGCATCCGAAGATGCAGGCGCTGGTCGACAGGGCGCAGGCCGGCCTGGTACGGAAGCGGTTCCGTGATGTTGCCGAGCTGGTGGCGGCGCTCTACGCGGCACTGGTGGAGTACCTCGAAGGCCGGGAACTGCTGCGCTGGGGACCGTTCGATGCCGCGCCGTGCGCGGACGCGGCGCTGGATGACCTGGACGGCGAGCGGATGACCCTCTTCATTCGCACCGCGCGCAGAGCCAGGCAGTTCCCGTTGTCCGAAGCCATCTCCCCTACCGATCTGCTGGCGCATCTGCATTTGCTGAAGAACGGCCGGCCGACGAACGCCGCCGTGCTGCTGTTCGGGCGTTCCCCGCAACGGTTTCTCCTGTCGTCGGAGATCAAGTGCGCACACTTTCACGGAACGCGCGTCGCCAAGCCGATCCCGTCCTACCAGGTGTACAAGGGCACGGCGTTCGAGCTCGTGGATCAGGCCGTGGACTTCGTGCTGAGCAAGATCAATCGCGCGATCGGCACGCGGGCGGAAAGCGTTCAGGCGCCTCGCACCTACGAGATACCGCCGGAGGTCGTGA
>CAYGCV010000180.1:0-8937 GCA_964348425.1 uncultured Vicinamibacteraceae bacterium
GCGCGCTGTGCGCGCCTGGCGGGCCCGGTCAGGCTGCCGGTCAGGCTGCCGTGCCGGTCGGGTCGACACGGTAGGCGGTTTCGTTCGAGGCGACGACCAGACTGCCGTCGGTCGGGTCGAACGCGAGCCCGACGAGCGATTCGGCCGCCAGGACGCAGGTGGCGGCGCCGTCCTGCGCCACCCGGTAGACACCGCTCGCGCCGGCCAGCGCCTCGACGACGTGGAGGGTGCCGCGACCGTCGAACGCCACCCCTTGCGGCCGCCCGAAGCACGTGCAGACCTCGTCGATGCGTCCCGTGTGATCGAGCCGGTAGACGCGGTCGTACGTCGACAGGGTCGGCGAGGTCACGTAGAGCGCGTCGTCCGGCCCCCAGGCCAGGTGGAACGCGGCCACGCTGGCCGGCAGCGTCGCGAACGCCGTGGCCTGGCCCGCGCTCCCGACCCGGAACACGGTGCCGGACCGGTCGCCGACATAGAGCGTGCCGTCGGGACTGAACGCCAGCCCGCAGGCAACCCCGAGCTCCGACACCCGCTCGTCGAACGAGCCGTCGGCATGGACCCGGTACACGGAGCCCTCGAAACGACTCGACACGTGGAGCTGGCCGTCGGGCGCGAACGCGAGCGACGTCGCGTTGGTGATGCCCGACAGGAACGGCTCGCGGAAACCGTCCCGCCGCACGCGGAACACCGACACCGGCGTCTGCTCGCCGCGCGGACCGCTGTAGGTGAGGTAGACCGAGCCGTCGCCGTCGATCGCCGGGTTGTCGACCTGATGCAGGCCGGTCGCGAGACGCGCGCCGATGTCGACGAAGGCCGGTTCGTCGTGCGTGCCCTGCAGATGAACCGCCGTGCGACCGCCGTCGAGTCCCGGCGGCACGATGACCGACACGGCCTGCCTGGACGCGTGCACGACGCGGGCAGGTGTCGCGCCGAGGCGCACCGCGGGCGGCGTCGAGTCGTCGGCCGGCAGATTGGCGCCCTCGATCGTGACCCGCCCGCCCTCGACCGCGCACGGCGGACGCACGCCGTCGATGCGGGGCCGGGTCCCCGCCGTTGCGGAAGCGCTCATCTGGCGGGGGCCGGCCTCGCCCAACCAGACTCGGCGGGAGCCCGCGCCGCTGCACGGCGCAGGCTGCTACGCATCGTCGAGCTCGACGTTCCAGTACAGGTAGTCACGCCAGCACTCCGGCGCGTTGCGCAGGCCGATCGTCAGACGCACCACGGGCGGACGGGCCGGCCGGCGCGGCGGCCGGATGACGCGCAGGCCGGCCTGCGCTGGCGTACGGCCGCCCTTCCTGCGGTTGCACGTCACGCAGGACGTGACGATGTTCTCCCAGTCCTTCCGTCCCCCCTGCGACACGGGCACCACGTGATCGAAGGTCAGCTCCGAGACCGGGAAGTGCTCGCCGCAGTACTGGCAGCGGTGGTCGTCCCGCGCGTAGATGTTGGCGCGCGAGAACGGGACGTAGTCGAACCGCTTCCGGATCGTGATGTAGCGGAGCAGCCTGATGACCGACGGCAGCTTGAAGCTGACGGAAACCGAGCGGACCTCGCGGTCGTGGACCGCGATGACCTCGACCTTCCCCTGGCACCAGAGCGTGATGGCCTTGCGCCAGTCGACGATCTTGAGCGGCTCGTACGTGGCGTTCAGCAGCAGGGCCTGTTCCATGATCGCCCGCGCCCATTCTCGCCCGAGACGGGTTGGGTGTCAAGCTCACGTACGCCTGTAAAACACTATTCAACAGACGTTTACAGTCATCTCACCGAGCCGGGCACGACGATCTTGAGCCGCTCGCCCGGCGGCGGCGGGTCGTCGGCGGCATAGCCGTTCATGATGGCCAGCGTCGCCGCCTCCACGGTCCCCGCGCCGGCAACCCGGGCGATTCGCTCCCACGTGTCGCCCGGACCGGCGACGTGCAGCGCAATCTCGTTCGGGACGATGCCGTCGGCCTCCTCGGCCGTGAGCGGCCTGAACGACCGGATGCTGCGGTCGACGTCGCGCTCCACGCGCGCCCACTCGCGGACCGGCACCACCGCCGCGAGCACGTAGACTCGCCGGGCGTGCCGGATGTACGCGATCCGCGCGTGCACCCGTCCCACCTCGTCGACGTCAAGCTGGTACGAGCCGAGATACGCGTCGAGGCCGTTGATGACCGTGCGGCTCCCCGGCGCGACCAGCCCCTCGCGCCCCATCTCGCGCTCGGCCAGCGCGTGCAGATCCGCATCGCCGGCGTCCTCGACCAGTCGCAGCACCATGTAGGCGTCCTGCCCGGCCGGGCGCGCCGCGACGACCGCCGCGCTGTTCCGAATCTCCCAGCCCGCGGGAAACTGCAGGCCGAACCGGAGCTCGGGATGCAGGAACTCGTTCGCCCGGGCGATCCCGTCCTCCGGGTTGTCACCGAAGCGCAGCCCGACGATGCGGTCGAGGTAGCCCGCGCGGTCCACGCGCAGCGCGCCCGGGTCGCCCTCGCGCAGCAGGGCGGCCACGATCGGCTCCACCTCGGCGACGCGCGACGCCGGCTCGGGGTGCGTCGACAGCCAGTTGGGAACCCCCCGGCGGTCGCTGGCCTCGCCGATCCGGCCCAGCGTGGCCAGCATCCCGGCCACGCCTTCCGGATGCCAGCCGCCGGCCGCGGCGTACTCCGCGCCGAGCCGGTCGGCCTGCAGCTCGTCGTCCCGCCCGAACCTCAGGAACAGGACGCCGAGGCCGGAGGCGGCCGCGTCCACCCAGCCGGGCGCACCGTACGGATTGGCCCGCATGGGCGGTGCGAGGATCTGCCCCAGCACCAGTCCGATCTGCGCGCCTGCCGCGCGCGAGTAGGCCTGCACGGAATGGCGGGCGGTGACGTGGCCGATCTCGTGCCCCAGCACGCCGGCCAGCTCGGCCTCGTCGCCGAGATACGCCAGGATGCCGCGCGTCAGGTAGATGTAGCCGCCGGGCAGGGCAAACGCGTTGACCGCGGGCGAATCGACGATGGCGAACTGCCACGGCAGATTCGGGCGGTGCGAGAGCGCCGCCAGGCGGTGGCCGAGATCCTCGACGTAGGCCTGCAGGGCGGGCGAGTCGTACACGCCCATCTGCTCCCGGATCTGCTCGTCCGCGTCGCGTCCGATCGCGAGCTCCCGGCCCTCGGTCATCAGCGCGAGCTCGCGGCTGCCGGTGACCGGATTCGTGGCGCAGGCCGCCGCCAGCACGAGCGCGCCGATCGCCGCCGCCGCGCGGGAGACGCTCATGTCCGGATCGCCAGCGCCGCCAGCGCCCGGCGGATCTCCTCGGCGGCGGCCGGCCCCACGGGCCGCAGGGGCGGCCGCGGGTCGCCGCCCGCGTACCCCGCGGCGGTCAACGCCGCCTTGAGGCCGGGTACGCCGTGCACGCGCGTGACGAGCCGCGCCAGCGGCGTCAGCTCGCGCTGCAGGGCGCGCGCCTCGGCCAGCCGCCGCGCGTTGACCAGGTCGAACAGCTCGACGCACAGCTCCGGCACCGCGGACGCCAGGGCGAGGATGCCGCCCGCCGCGCCCGAGAGCAGGCTCGCGTAGAAGGCGGGCGCCGAGCCGGCCAGCACGTGGAAACCGTCCGGCGTCGCGTCGATCAGCTCCGAGATGAAGCCGATGTCCCCGCCGGACTCCTTCATGCCCGCGATGTTGGGGTGGGCCGCCAGCCGGGCCACCGTCGCCACCGTCAGGCTCACGCCGGTGAGCGCCGCGAAGTTGTACAGCAGGACGGGCACGGGCGAGGCGTCGGCCACTGCCGTGTAGTGCTCGACCATGGCCTCGTCCGCGAGCCAGGCCTTGAAGATCGACGGGGTGCGCACGAGCACCGCGTCGGCACCCAGGGCGGCCGCGCGCCGCGCCGCCTGCACCGTCCCGGCGGTGGACTCGCGCGCGACGCCGGCGATCAGCAGCCGTTCCGCCGGCACGCGCGCCCGGACGGCTTCGATGACGCGGTCGGATTCCGCGTCGTCGAGCAGCGGAGCCTCCCCGTTGGAGCCCAGCGCGACGAGCCCGTGCAGACCGGTCGCCAGCCATCGATCGCAATTGCGGCCGAGGGCCTCGACGTCGAGCTCGCCGTCGTGGAACGGAGTCGGAATGGGGGGAAAAACGCCTCTCAGCTCCATGTCAGTCGCGGTCGTTCGCCGGCGGGGGGCGGCCGCGGAGGTCGTGCTCGGCGATCAGCAGGTCGGCCACTACCCGTCCGCTCACCAAGTGCTCCTGGATGATGCGCTCCAGCGCCGCCGGATCACACTCACGATACCACGCGCCTTCGGGATAGACGACCGCCACCGGTCCCCCCTCGCAGACCCGCAGGCAGTTGGCCTTCGTCCGCAGCACCCCGCCGCGGCCGGCCAGGCCCAGCTCGCCCAGGCGCCGCTTCAGGTAGTCCCAGGCCGCGAGACTGCGGTCCTTCCCGCAGCACTTCGGCCTGGTCTGATCGCAGCAGAGGAAGATATGGCGGACCGCCGCGTCGACGCCGACGGCAGCCGCCGCCCGCCGCTGGCTCTCGAGGCTGCCCCACTCGGCCGCTGAGTCCGTCATCGGGAAAGGAACTGAAACGCGGGCCGCAAAGAAAGGTAGGATAGCACCTCGATGGCACGGCGACTGGCCTTCCTGGGCAACTGGACAACGGTCTTCCTCGGCACGATCGAGCGCGTCGGCAACGCGCTTCCGCATCCGGCCACGCTCTTCGCCATCCTGGCCCTGCTGACCATCGTCGTCTCCGGCCTCGCGGCGGCGGCGGGCATCGAGGCCGCCCATCCCGGGACCGGCGAGACGATCCGGCCGGTCAGCCTGCTGACGCTGGCCGGGCTCCATCGCATCGTGACCGAGATGGTGGGCAACTTCACGGGCTTCGCGCCGCTGGGCACCGTGCTCGTGGCGATGCTCGGCATCGGCGTGATGGAGGCCAGCGGCCTGATCGGCGCCGCGCTCAGGCTGCTCGTGCTCTCCGCGCCGCAACGGCTGCTCACCTTCGTCATCGTGCTGGCGGGCGTGCTGTCGAACGCCGCGAGCGAGATCGGCTACGTGCTGCTGGTGCCGCTCGGGGGCATCATCTTCCTGGGCGCCGGACGACATCCCATCGCCGGGCTCGCGGCCGCGTTCGCCGGCGTGTCGGGCGGCTACAGCGCGAACCTGCTGCTGGGCACCATCGACCCCCTGCTGGCAGGGCTGTCCGAGGAGGCGGCGCAGATCGTCGACGCCGGCTACCGGGTGAACCCAGCCGCCAACTACTTCTTCATGGTCGCGTCGACGTTCGTGGTCGCGGGCACCGGCACCTGGGTGACGGAACGGATCGTGGTGCCGCGCCTGGGGCCGTACGAGGCCGGGGAGCAGGAGATCGGGCTGGAGCAGCTCAGCGCGGCCGAGCGGCGGGGCCTGCGCTTCGCGGCCGCGGCGGCAGCGGCGTTCGGCGCCCTGTTGCTGTGGGGTACCGTCCCCGCCGACGGCTTCCTGCGCAACCCCGAGACCGGCAGCCTGCTGCGCTCGCCGTTCCTGACCGGGATCGTCGCGTTCCTCTTCGCCGGCGGCACGGCCGTCGGCGTGGCGTACGGGGCCGGCGCCGGCACGTTCCGCAACGACACGGACGTGATGAACGGCATGGGCAAGACGATCGGCACGCTCGGCACGTACCTCGTGCTGGTGTTCTTCGCCGCCCAGTTCGTGGCGTACTTCAACTGGACGAATCTGGGCCTCATCATCGCCGTCAAGGGCGCGGACACGCTGCGCGCCTCGGGGCTGGGGGGCATTCCCCTCATGCTGGCGTTCGTGGTGCTGTCCTCGCTCATCAACCTCTTCATGGGCAGCGCGTCGGCCAAGTGGGCCGTCATGGCGCCGGTGTTCGTCCCGATGTTCATGCTGCTCGGCTACACGCCCGAGCTGACCCAGGTGGCCTACCGCATCGGCGACAGCACGTCGAACGTCATCGCGCCGATGATGTCCTACTTCGCGCTCATCGTCGCGTTCTTCGAACGCTACGACAAGGGGTCGGGAATCGGCACGGTGGTCGCCACCATGCTGCCCTACACGGTGGCCTTCCTGGTCGTCTGGTCCGTGCTGCTGATGGCCTGGATGCTGCTCGGCATCCCGGTCGGGCCCGGCGCCGGCCTGTACCTGTGAGCCATGCCGCCGGCGCGTGGACATCGCTGTTCCGCCGCGCCGCTTCTGCGATAATGGCCGCTCCGATGCCCGCGCGCGCGCTGCTCACCGGACTGGCCGTCTGCGCCGGCCTGCTCGGCCTGCTCGGCCTGCAAGCGGTCGGCGGCCAGCCGCCGCCGGCCGCCGGAGACTCGATCACCGCCGCCGACCTCGAGCGCGAGGTCGCGTTCCTCGCGTCGGACGCGATGCGCGGCCGGCTCACCGCCACACCGGAGAACCGCCGGGCCGCCCGGCACATCGAGGACGGCTTCCGGCAGTTCGGACTCAGCCCCGCCGCGCCGGGATCGAGCTACCGGCAGCCGGTCGAGCTGCTCACCGCCAGCCTGGGTGAACCGAACGCCCTGCGGCTGCACCTGGGGACGGAGGTCGAGGCCGCCGAGAGCGTGCGGGACTTCTTCCCCACGCCGTTCAGCGGCAGCGGGCGGGCCGCCGGCCCGGTCGTGTTCGCCGGCTTCGGGATTGCGGCGGCCGATCTCGGGCGCGACGACTACCGGGACGCCGACGTGAGCGGCAAGGTCGTGCTGCTGCTCGATCACGAGCCGGGCGAGTTCGACCCCGAGAGCCCGTTCGCCGGCGTCGTCGCGAGCGAGCGTGGCCGCGCGCTGCGCAAGGTGCTCGAGGCCCAGCGGCGCGGCGCCGTCGCCGTAGCCATCGTGGACGACGTCCACAACCACGCGCGTCGCTGGTCCCTGCCCGACCTGGCGGCCCGGGCGTGGCCGCGCCGGCCGCCGCGCATCCCCCGCTACCAGCTCGCGGCCTGGGTCCGGCAGGTGCGCATTCCGGCCGTCCGGATCTCGGCGGAGCTGGCGGGCCGCCTGGTCGGCCCGAGCGGCTACACGCTGCGCGAGCTGGGGTTGCAGGCCGAAACGCCGGGCGGCGCGGCGGTCGTGGAGCTCGCGGACGTCAGGCTGGAGGTCGCGACCGCGGTGCGGCACGAGCTGACGTCGGTCGACAACGTCGTCGGCCTCATCGAGGGCGCCGATCCCGGCCTGCGGCACGAGTGGCTGGTCATCTGCGCACACTACGACCACGAGGGAGCGAACGCCGCGGGCATCTTCAACGGGGCGGACGACGACGCCTCCGGGGTGGCCGGCCTGCTGGAGATTGCCGAGGCGTACGCGCTGGCCCGCGACGCCGGCGCGCGGCCCGGCCGCTCCATCCTGCTCGCGGCGTGGAACGCGGAGGAGCAGGGGCTGCTGGGCGCCTGGGCCTACACCGAGCAGCCGCTCGCGCCGCTCGGCGACACCGTCGCGGTGCTCAACATGGACATGATCGGACGCAGCGAGGAGGTGCCGCCCGGTGGGGGCTACCGCTTCGCGGGCCTCCCGCCGCAGACCGCCGAGTCGAACCGGAACGCCGTCAACATCATCGGCTACAGCTTCAGCGACGGGTTGCGGGCCGCCACCGCGGCGGCCAACCGCAACGCGCAGCTCGAGCTGCGCTTCCGCTACGACAACAACCGCTCGAACCTGCTCCGCCGCAGCGACCAGTGGCCGTTCCTGTTCCACCGGGTCCCGGCCATCTTCGTGCACACGGGCCTGCACCCCGACTACCACACGCAGCGCGACCGTCCCGAGACGCTCGACTACGACAAGATGGCGCGCGTGGTCAGGCTCGTGTACGACCTCAGTTGGGATCTGGCGCTGGGCGGCGACCGACCGACCTTCGACCGCCCGGCCCCCTGACAACGTTCGGCCGCGCGCGAGGACCGCGCGGCGCGCCGGCGAAGCGGCAGTCGGCCGCCAGCGCCGCCGCGAGCAGCGCCAGGTAGCGGCGGCGCGGCACCTCGACGGCCCCGAAGCGGGCGAGGTGGGCGGTCAGCCACTGGATGTCCAGCAGCCGATAGCCGCGGCGCCGCAGCCGCTCCACCAGCAGGCAGAGCGCAACCTTCGAGGCGTCCGTCACCGTGTGGAACATCGACTCGCCGAAGAACGCGCCGCGCAGGCTCACCCCGTAGAGGCCGCCGGCCAGCCGTTCCCCCTGCCAGACCTCGATGGAATGGGCGTGCCCGGCCTCGTGCAGCGCCGTGTAGCTGGCGATCAGCTCCGTATCGAGCCAGGTGCCGGCCGCAACGGGTCGCTCCGCGCAGGCCGCGATCACCGCCGGGAAGGCGCGATTGGCGGTCCCGCGGAACCGGCCCTGGCGCAGCACCCGCTGCAGCCGGCGCGGGACGTGCAGCCCGTCGAGGGGCAGGATCCCCCGGCGCTCGGGGGAGAACCAGCCGATCCGCCCCTCGACGGCCATCGGGAAGAACCCCTGGCTGTACGCGCCCAGCAGCGTGTTGATGGGGATCATTCCAACGTCGTATTATCACGCGCGTGTCCGAGCATCGACAGTCCGGCGTGCACACCTCGGAGGCGGTCACCGACGGGGTCCGCGTGCAGGTGACCGCGCGCTACTCGCCCACGCGGTCCCAGCCGTTGCGCAACCTGTGGCTGTTCCTCTACACCATCGAGATCTCGAACGAGAGCGCGGACACGGTCCAGCTCATCAGCCGCCACTGGGTCATCACGGACGCCGAGAACCGGGTCGAGGAAGTGCGCGGGCTGGGCGTGGTCGGGCAGCAACCGACCCTGGCTCCCGGCGAGTCGTTCGAGTACACGTCCAGTTGTCCGCTCCAGACGCCGTTCGGCACCATGGGCGGGACGTATCAGATGGTGACCACCGGCGGCAAGCGCTTCGACGTCGAGATAGCCACCTTCACGCTCAGCGAGCCCTACACGATTCATTAGTCAGACGGGGCTGCGCCCCGAACCCCCGGCGTCCGCTTGCGGGGACCCCACAGCC
>CAYGCV010000181.1:0-8845 GCA_964348425.1 uncultured Vicinamibacteraceae bacterium
CCTCGTCGAGCGCCACCAGCTCGCCGCCCCAGCGATACGTCGCGTCCTGCGCCAGGGGCGCCGGCAGCGGCTGCCGCGACGGCACATAAGAGTTGATGGCCATCAGCGGCGGCTGCGCGTCGGCGGGGTGATGCGGCGAGGTCATGCGCGCCCACGCACCCTGCGACAGGGAGCGCACCATGCGGTGGCTGCCCTCCGGCAGCGGCACCCGGAAGGTGAGCTGCCGGCCGTCGGCCTCGACAGACTCGAACGTCGCGCGCAGCAGGTACCGGTCGCTGCCCCACAGGCCCGAGCCGTCGTCCGCCATCACCGCGCGGATGCCGCTCGCCTCGTCCCCGTAGCCCGACCACGTGATCACGATCGGCTCGCCCGCCGTCAGCCCGGCGGCTGCCGACCGCGCCTCGGTCGAGACCATCTGGGCCCGGACCCTCAGCGCACCGGCGGCCTCGTCGAGCCGCCTGAGCTCGCCGTCCCAGCGGTACGTCGCACCCCGCGCCACGGGGGCGCGCCGGTCGCGCGACGGCACGTAGGGATCGACCGCCAGCAGCGCCGCCGCCGCATCCTCGAGATGACGCGGCGACGTCATGCGCGCCCACGCGCCGCGCGTCAGCGAGCGCACCGCGGCAAGGCTCGCCTCCGGCAGCGGCAAGCGGAACGTCAGGTAGCGATTCTCCCCATCGAGCGCCTCGAAGGCCGCCCGTAGCGGGAACCGCTCGTCGGCCTTCTCGGACTCCGGCTCCTCGCCGGCGGCCGCCGCGTGACTGCCCGTGCGCGCCACCGACCAGACGCCGCTCGCCCGGTCTTCGGAGCCCGACCACGTGACGACGATCGAATCGCCGGCGCGCAGGCCGTCGCTCTCCGCCAGGACGGCCGGCGACAGGATGCGGGCCTTGACTGTCAGCGTCCCGGCACCCTCGTCGAGCGCCACCAGCTCGCCGGTCCACCGGTACGTCTCCTCCGGTGATGACGAGGCGGTCGAGGTGGGGGTGGCCGCGCCGGCCACCCAGATGAGCAGACCGACCGCACATGCGGCAACGCGCGCTCGTCCGGCCGCCCTGCTCCGATGTTCCGTCTGATTCAGCATGACTCTCTCCTTACGTCATCACCGCGGATGAACGGCGGGGCTGCCGCACATCGCGTGACACAAGCCGTCTGCACACAGCCGGCGGCGCCCCGCGCAACCCGTGCGCAAGGACAGGGGTCTCCGCAGGGCGGAGACCGACTGACGCCGACCGAAGACTGGCTCTGGGAGAAGCCGTCTACGAAGGACGGAGGCTTGACCTAGTGCCTCCCGCAACCATTATGGGGACGACGACGGCGGGGGTCAAGAAGAGAATGAGGTGACGCTACGTTTCCCGGACGATCTCGGCCACATCGGCGAGCTGCAGGATCACCTGCTCGACCTCCTGCATGAGGCGCAGCCGGGCACTGCGCAGCGCCGGATCGTCCGCCATGACGAACACCTCGGTGAAGAAGCGGTCGACCGCGGGCCCGATCTTCGCCGCCTCGGCGAACGCCGCGCGGAAGCCGGCGCCCTCCCGCACGGCCTTGTCGATGACGGAGCGGCGCGCGGTCAGCTCCTCCTGGAGGGCGTGCTCTGCTGGATCGGTGAGCACCTTGCAGGCCTGCTCGTAGGACGGCGCCTTTTTTTCATCGAGCTCGCGGGCGATGTTCTTCACCCGCTTGAAGAGCGTCGCCAGCGTCCGGAAGTCGGCGGTGTCCGTGAACTCGGGCAGCACCTCCAGCTTGCGGCGCGCGTCGAGCGGCCGGAGCGTGTCCGGTGACTCGTGCGTCACCGCACGAACGTTGCGGACGTCGTATCCGCGGGCCTCCAGCAGGTACCGGAGGCGCTCCAGCAAGAAAGTCGCCGGCCTGGACTTGAGCGCGTAGCCCGTCCACTCGTCCCTGGCTTTGAACTCACGGATCTCAGATCGGTGCTCGTCGAGCAATTCAGTGACGCGTTTCGATGCGAGTCCCGTGTCCTCCGCGATGCCCGTGACGGACCGGCCGACCTTCCACTTGCGATCCAGCGCCCAGTACACCTTGGACCAATCATCGTGCGTGTGTGCCCTGCGGGCGAGCTCAAGAACTTGTCCGACCCGCACTCGCGCCGGCAGGCCGGTCAGCTCCGGGAGGTCGATAAAGATGCGCAGCAGCCCCTGAGCCTGCCGGCGGATGCCGAGGGGATCCCGAGAGCCGGTCGGTTTCTCGCCGGCGCCGAACAGGCCGGCGACGGTATCCGCCTTGTCGGCCAGGGCGACGGCCGCCCAGGTGACCGCCGCCGCACCCAGGGCGTCGCGCGACGGCGGGTCGTCCGCGCCCACGCCGATCGGCAGGTAGTGGTGGTAGATGGCCTTCCAGACCGCCTCGGGCTCGCCCTGCTCGCGCGCGTAGACGCCGCCCATCACCCCCTGCAGCTCCGGGAACTCGCCCACCATGTCGGTGGCGAGGTCCGCCTTGGCCAGCGTGGCCGCGCGCCGCGCGTCCGCCGCCGCGTCCGGGCAGCCGAGCACGTCCTCGGCGATGCGCACGGCCAGCGCCGCCATGCGCTCGGACTTGTCCCGGTAGCTACCGAGACGCTTGTGGAACAGCAGCGTGTCGAGCCGGGCGAGGCGGTCGTCCAGCGGCCGCGCACGGTCGGCGTCCCAGAAAAAGCGGGCGTCGCGCAGCCGCGCCACGAGCACCCGCTCCGCGTTGCGCGCGATGCGCGCCACGTTGTCGCGCGGCGTGTTGGTCACCGCCAGGAAGTGCGGCAGCAGCCGCCCGCCGCCGTCGACGACCGGGAAGTAGTGCTGGTGATGGACCATCGTGGTCGACAGCACCTCGTCCGGCAGCGACAGGAACTCCGCGGGGAAGCTGCCGGTCACCACGGCCGGATGCTCGACCAGGTCGGGCACCTCGCGGGCGAGCGCCGACTGCGCCTCGATGGGGGCCACCGAGCCGCCGACCTTGCGGGCGCAGGCGTCCAGCTTGCGGGTCACCCGGGCCCGCCGCTCCGCGCGATCGATCAGTACGTACGCACGCGCCAGGCGCCGCTGGTAGTCGGCGAACGACGACACCTCGAGCGGCTCGCCCGCGCCGCCCTCCCGGGCGAAGAAGCGGTGCCCGTAGGTGACGTTGCCCGCGCGGACCGGCGCCACGCCCGCCGTCCGCGCAGCGGCCGTCCGGCCGATGACGAACGGCACGACGCGGCCGCCGTACAGGAAGACCAGCCAGCGGATGGGCCGGCCGAAGAGGAACTCGCCGCGCCCGTCGTCCAGCTCGGCGTCCCAGCGCATCGCCTTCGGAAACGCGAGGTCGCGCAGCGTGGCGGCGAGCACCGCGCCGAGGACGGAGCGCGTCGTGGCGCCGCGCTGCCGGCGGCGGTACGCCAGGTACTCCCCCTTGCCGGTGTCGATGCGCTCGAGCGCGGCGACGTCCACGCCCTGCTTCCGCGCGAACCCGAGCGCGGCCCGCGTGGGCTCGCCCGCCGCGTCGAAGGCCGCCCGCACCGGCGGCCCCGTCACCGTCTCCTCCAGGTCCGACTGCCGGTCCACCGCCTCGGCAACGGTCGCCACGAGCCGGCGCGGGCCCACGAACGCCTCGACGGGCGTGCGGCAGGCCACCCGCGCCGCCTCCAGGTGCGCCGCCAGCCGCTCGGCGAGCTGCGCCTCGAGGCCGGGGATCCAGCTCGCCGGCATCTCCTCGCAGCCGATTTCGAGCAGCAGCTCGCGGCGGGCCATGCTCAGGCGCCTTCCGCCGGGGCCGCCGCGGACGCCTCGCGCTCCCAGGCGACGTGGGCCCCGGCGATGGCGACGGCCAGCTTGCGGACGCGCAGGATGTAGGCCGCGCGCTCGGTCACGCCGATGCTGCCGCTCGCGTCGAGCAGGTTGAACGTGTGCGAGCACTTGAGGCAGTGGTCCAGCGCCGGCAGGGTCAGCCCCGATGCCAGCAACCGCTCCGCCAGCTCGTAGTAGCGGTCGAACAGCTCGCGGTGCGCGCGCGCGTACTCGCCGGCCGGCAGCTCCACCTGGCCGAAGGCGTACTTCGACTGCTCCACCTCCTCGCGGTGCCGCACTTCGCCGTAGGAGACGCCCGGCGACCACTCGAGGTCGTAGACGTTGTCGACGCCCTGCAGGTGCATCGCGATGCGCTCGAGGCCGTAGGTCAGCTCGACGGAGATCGGCGCCAGGTCGAGGCCGCCCGCCTGCTGAAAATAGGTGAACTGCGTGATCTCGAGCCCGTCGAGCAGCACCTGCCAGCCGATGCCCCAGGCGCCGAGCGTCGGCGATTCCCAGTTGTCCTCCTCGAAACGGACGTCGTGGCGGGTGGGATCGATGCCGCACGCCTCGAGGCTGTCCAGGTAGAGGCGCTGGGCGTCGTCCGGGGACGGCTTCAGGATCACCTGAAACTGATGGTGCTTGAAGAGCCGGTTGGGGTTCTCGCCGAAGCGGCCGTCGGCCGGCCGGCGCGACGGCTGCACGTAGGCCACGTTCCAGGGCCGGGGCCCGAGGACGCGCAGGAACGTCTCCGGGTGCATCGTCCCGGCGCCGACCTCGACATCGAGCGGCTGCTGGATGAGGCAGCCCTTCTCCGACCAGAAGCGCGAGAGCGACAGGATGAGATCCTGGAGCGTCATGAGCACGAACGACGCCCCCGGCGTTTCCCGCGGCCTGACGCGCGCGGGCCTGGAATCGGTGCGTCTGCGCCTATCTTAGCAGCCCCGACGCAGCGGCCTGCCTGGCCCGCCAGTCGTCGCCTGACGGCTCCGCTCGGCGCCCAACCAACCCTGCAGGCGTCCGCGCCGTTCTACGGCGCAGACTCCTGCCCGCCGGTCAGCCGATCGGCCTCCCGGTCATACGCCGCGATGATGTCGTCGAGCACCGAGTCCAGCTCCTCCTCGTTGTCGGCGTGCGCCAGAGCGCTCATGTCGATTCGTGAAGCCACCTGCCCCAGCAGCGCTCCGGCTTCCCGCGACAGTCCCGAGTAGGCGGTGTGCAGCAGCCCGCAGGCCTGGGCGAACCCGTTGACGACCAACTGCTCCCGGCCGGGACTGCTCAACACGGCGAGCAGGTTCCGGCGCGTGGCGTCGAGGCAGTCGGCGGCCTCGCGCAGACGCTGCGCGGCTTCGCCCGCCGCCGGAGACGGCCGCGACCCTCCCCGCCGCTCGGCTGCCGCTCGTTCCTCGGCCGGCGCCGCGGCATCCGGCGTCGTCACGTCCTCCGGCGGCGCCGATACGTTCGCTCCCGCAACGAACAGCCCGATCAGCAACCCGACCATGCCGACGCCGACGAGCAGGAGGAGCCCCGTTGATCCTGGCGATTTCATGTTCGGATCTCCACTTCCGTCCGTCGCTTGAGCATACAGGCGCGCGGGACGCCTCGAGCGCCGGTTGCCGGTGCCGGCGCGGCTCACGTGCCGCCGGCGTGCAGCTCCCGCAGCACGCGCAGCGAGCGCAGCTCCTTCTGGAGATTGGCGGCGATCAGCAACCGGTGGACCGCGGCCAGCTCGCGCGCGGCGCGCGGGGGCAGATCGACCTCGCCGAGCTGCTCCGGCGGCCGCCTCGCCGCGGCGCTCAGGAACGCGAGCGCGGCCGGCGACAGGTCGGTGCCGCCGCCGGGCGGGCCGCAGTCGCGACAGACGCACACGCCGTACGGCGCGGTGACCTGCGCGCCCCGGTCGCGCAACGCGGCCCCGCATTCGTGGCAGGCCGCGAGCGACGGATAGACCCCCTGGAGGCGCAGCAGCCAGTACTCGAAGTAGCGCGCGGCAGGCCCCGCCGGGACACCCGCCGCGAGCGCGGCCATGACCGTGGCGCCGAGCCGGAAGACGCGGTCGCTCGGGTCGCCCTCGGGGGCCCACTCGTCGATCAGCTCCGCGAAGTAGCCGGCGTGCTCGAGCACCTCCGCGCTGCCGCTCGCCAGCGGCGACAGCACCGGCTCCACGTACGTGAGCCGCACGAGGTCCCGCTGCTCGCGCTCGAAGTAGGCGACCCGCGCCCGGGTGAACGCCTCCAGACCGCCCGAGAAGCGCGACCGCATCCGCCGCGCGCCCCTGGCGACGCCGCGCCGCTTGCCGCGGTCGCTGGTGAGGAAGACGACGATGCGATCCGCCTCGCCCAGCTTGTAGGTGCGCAGGATGAGTGCGTCGGCCGTGTACAGCGGCATTGTTCCGGAGCCGAGCCCGCCACTATTCTATCGTCAGGGTTCCGCGGCGCCGCCGGGGGTCAGGAGGAGGCAGATGCACATTCACCGATCGACGCTCGCTGTCGTCCTGGGCGTGTCGGCCGTCCTGTGGGCGGCGGCGCCGAGCGACAGCCAGACGCAGCCGCCGGCCGCCGTCCACATGATCGCCGTCGAGGGCGAAGGCGCCGGCTACTGGCCGCGGTGGCGCGGCCCCTCCGGGCAGGGGCTCGCCGGCGACCCCGGCTACCCCGACCGCTGGAGCGCCACCGACAACGTCGTCTGGCGGGCACCGGTGCCCGGCAGCGGCAACTCCTCGCCCATCGTGTGGGACGACCACATCTTCCTCACCACGGGACGCGACCGCGGCAGCCGCCTCTCCGTGCTGGCGTACCGGCGCAGCGACGGGGCGCTGCGCTGGGAGACCGAGGTGGCGCCGGGGCCGCCCGAACGGGTGCACCGCAAGAACGGCCCGGCGTCGGCAACGCCGGTGACCGACGGCGAGCGCGTGTACGCGTCGCTCGGCGGGCGCGGCCTGGTCGCCCTCGACTTCGAGGGACGCCTGCTCTGGCACACCGAGATCGGGCGGGTCGCCAACTACCACGGACCCGCCGGGTCGCCGCTGCTCTACCGCGGCCGCCTGATCCTCTACCAGGACCAGCGCGGGGGCGGCTTCGTCGCCGCGTACGACGCGGCCACCGGCGCGCAGCTCTGGCGCACCGCGCGCGACGCCAGCGTCGGCTGGGGCACGCCGGTGGCCATCCGCGTCGCCGATCGCGACGAGATCGTCGTCAGCAGCCAGCACACGGTCCGCGCCTACGACCCGGACAGCGGCCGCGAGCTGTGGAGCTGCGACGGGAACCGCTTCGAGGTCATCCCGACCCCCGTGGTCGCGGCCGGCCTCGTCTTCTGCACGTCGGGGCGCGCCGGTCCCACGCTGGCGATCCGCCCCGGCGGACGGGGCGACGTCACCCGCACGCACGTCGCCTGGTCGACGCCGCGCGGATCGCCGTTCGTGCCCTCGCCCATCGCGTACGGCGGCTACCTGTACACCGTCAACGACATGGCGAGCATCGTCACGTGCTTCGACGCCGCCACCGGCGCCGTGCAGTGGCAGCAACGCCTCGGCCGCGCCATGCGCGAGGGGTTTTCCGCCTCGCCCGTCGCCGTGGACGGCAAGCTGTTCTTCACGAACGACGACGGCATCACCTTCGTCGTTCGGGCCGGACCGGAGTTCGAGCTCCTGCACACCAACGACATCGGCGCCCGCACGCTGGCCTCGCCGGCCCTCGTCGACGGACGCTGGTACATCCGCACGGAGGACGAGCTGATCGCCATCGGCCGATAGGGTAGACATGGAGCGAGTCACGACCCGGCGCAACCCCAGCTCGAGCTGCCTGGTTTCCACCATCGCCACGTTTCTCTCGGGTCAGGACCTGGTCGAAACCGACGACATACACCGCTCGCTCGAGAACGAGATAACAGCGGCCGGACCCGCGGCCGTCTCGCGCCTGCTCGACCGCCTCGCGGACGGCGACAGCGCCTGGACGTACTATCCGCCGGACCCCCTGGCGCGAAAAATGCATCACGTCCTCGCGGCCAAGCTCCTCCACCCCGACTGCACCCTGTCCGGCACCGCCAACCTGGAGGCCGTCGGCAACGAGCCTGTCGTCCTGTTCTCGAACCACCTGTCGTACGCGGACGCCAATCTCGTCGAGATCCTCGTCAAGCGCTCCCCCGCGTTCGAGCTGGCGGACCGGCTCACCACCGTCGCCGGCCCGAAGGTGTACACCAACCGCCGGCGCCACTTCTCGAGCCTCTGCTTCGGCACCGTCCGCACCCCGCAGAGCCACGTCCTCTCGACGGGCGAGGCGACGATGAACGCCAGAGACGTCGCCCGCGCCGCCCGGCAGTCCATTGCCGCCGCCCAGGAGCGTCTCGCCCGGCGCGACGCCCTGCTCGTGTTCGGGGAAGGCACCCGCAGCCGGCAAGCCACCCTGCAGCGCATGCTGGCCGCCGGCGCCCGCTACCTGGAAGCCTGCGACGCCTGGGTCCTGCCCGTCGGCATCACCGGCACGGAGGAGCTGTTCCCGATCGGCGAGCCCGGCCTGCAGCCGGTCCGCGCCAACGTCACCGTGGGCCGCCCCCTGCGCGGCGCCGCGCTCCTGAAGGCCAGCCAGGGCAACCGGCAGCTCCTCATGGACGCCGTCGGGGTAGCCGTGTCCGAAGTCCTCCCGGCAAGCTACCGCGGGGTGTACGCAGCCGACGGCCCGGACCTGTGCGAGGCGCGGCGGTTGCTTGCCCGCGCTCACGCGCCGTGACAAGGTCGGCTGAACGCGACGAGAATCGACTCACTCGGCCGGCGCCGGCACGGCGTCCGCTCTGTGAGCCTGTAGCTCGGCCTCGGTCCGGAATTGCAGCCGAGCGACCCGGCTCGTGGTCGCGTAGGGCACCCAGACGTCGCCGTTGCGGCCATCGACGGCGATGTGCCGCACTTCCGTGCCGCGGCTCGGCAACGGGTAGATGGTCCACTCCCGGGTGCTCGGATCGAACTTCGCCACCGAGTCGTCGCTGCTCACGTTCGTGTACACGTTATGGTCATTGTCGACGACCGCCGAGTAGGGGTGCATCCCCATAGGCGCTAACTTGTTTTCGGAACGAGACCGGCGTATCCTGACATGCGC
>CAYGCV010000182.1:0-8824 GCA_964348425.1 uncultured Vicinamibacteraceae bacterium
TGGTAGCGCACGCCGGTGCCTTCCGTGCCGTCCGTCAGTCCGAACAGCGTCGGCCTGGTCTGCGACGGCACGAAGAGGAGACCCGCCTCGACGTCCACCGCGCCGCCGGGCCAGTTGACGCCGCCGCCCGCGCCGGGCGCACCGAGGGTCCCGAGATTGACGCCCGGCACGATCAGGGACGGCGGCGTGTAGAGGGGCCCGAGCCGGATCTGCTCCACGATGCGCAGCGCCTCAGCCCGCAGCTCGGGCGTGAAGTCGATCAGGTCGTCCTCGCTGACGCCCTGCTGGTCGAACGCGGGCGGCCTGGTCGGAAACGGTTGCGTGGGCGAAGCCCGCTCGCCCGGGACGTCCGACGGCGGCACGGCGCGCTCCTCGATCGGCCACACGGGCGCGCCCGTCTCGCGGTTCAGCACGTAGGCGAACCCCTGCTTCGAGAGCTGCACCAGCGCCTTGACGGGGACGCCGTCGACCTCGATGTCCGCGAGGATGGGGGCGGTGGGGATGTCGTAGTCCCAGAGCTCGTGATGGGTGAGCTGGAAGTGCCACACCCGCTCGCCGGATTCGGCGTCGAGCGCCAGCACCGAGTTGCCGAAGAGGTTGTCCCCGGGCCGGTAGCCGCCGTAGTAGTCGTTCGTGGGCGTCTCGGTGGCCACGTAGAACAGGCCCAGCTCGGGGTCCGCCGTCACGGGGGCCCAGTGCCCGACGTTGCCCGTGTACTTCCAGGAGGCGTCGAGGAGCTCCGGACGTTCCCGCACCCAGTCGTGCGTGCCGGTCGGCACGTCCCAGAGGGCATCGTCCGCCTGCAGCCAGGTCTCGACGCCGAACTCGCCCTCCTTCGGGACCGTGTTGAAGCGCCACAGCATGCGGCCGGTCCGCGTGTCGTACGCCACCACGTCGCCGGGCATGTTCATGGGCCAGACTTCATTGGGAGAAGCCCGGGTGGGAATGCTGCCCGTATGCAGCGAGACCGACGCCACGAGCGCGTTGCCGAGAATCGCCGGCGGCGACGTGTTGGCCACCCGGCCCGCCCGCTCCGCGGCCGGCCGCTCGCTCCAGCGCAGGTCGTCCATCATGTCGACCACGCCGGCCGCGCCGAAATCCTCCACGAGCGTCCCCGTCCGGGCGTCGAGGGCCACCAACTGAAAGCTCGGCGTCACCACGAAGATGCGCGCGTCGCCCGCGCCGTCCGTCCAGTAGCTCACGCCGCGGCCGGCGCTGCGGGCCACGGGCTCGATGATGTCGCCCCACCGGCGCTCGTTGTCGCCCGGGCGCCAGTTCCACAGCGGCTCGCCGGTGGCGGCGTCGAGAGCGACGACGCTGCGCTGGTTGCCGATGGTCGTGTAGAGGACCCCGTCGACCACGATGGGGCTGATCTGCGTCCGGCCGGACGGCGGCGGCGTGCCCTGGTCTCGTGCGCTCCAGCGCCACGCCACCTCCAGGTCGCCGACGTTGCCGGCATGGATCTCGTCGAGCGGCGAATAGCGGGTGGCGCCGGCGTCCGCCCCGAACACGCGCCACTCCCCGTCGGCGGCGCCGTTCTGAGCGCTCACGGCGACGGTTCCCAGACAGGCGGCGGCCGCGACGGCCGCACAACGGATCACCGGACGCCGACTCGAATGCGTCTTGTGCATGGTAGCGCCCGACCGCCCGTCGGGGGCAGCCGGGCTTCTATCGATTCTCGGCCTGGTTCTCGGTGCGGTTCTCGGCGTTGCTGGCCGTGGCCTCCCGCCGGGCGGCCTGTTGCCTGAGCTCCGCCATGCGCTCGCTGGCGTCTTCGATGAACTCCGAATCGGGGAACTCCTCCAGCAGCCGCTCGAACATCGGGAGCGCCTCGTCGACGCGCGCCGTGCGGCTCAGCGAGTCGGCGAGATGATAGTAGACCGCGTCGCGCGCGGTGTATCCGGGATCCTCGTCGAGGATGGTCTCGAGCCGGTCGATCGCGCCCGGGTACCACTTCCTGTCGTGGTAGTACTTGCCGACGACGTAGTTGTTCTCCGACAGGCGGTCGTGGGCCTCGCGCAGCTTCTCGCGCACGTCGTTGATGAGCCGGCTGCCCGGGTAGCGCTGCAGGAACAGCTCGAACTCGGTCACGGCGTTGTGCGTCTCGGTCTGGTCGCGCTCGGGGCGGCGCATCTGGCTGTAGTAGACCATGGCCAGCTTGTACTGCGCGTAGTCCGCGCGCGGATGGGTGGGGTAGAGGGCCAGGAAGTCGCGGTACTCCGACAGCGCGGAGATGTACGACTCGATGGTGCCTTCCACCTCCAGGGTGTCGCCGATGGCCAGGCGCGTCTCGGCGCGCAGCGCGCTCTGCGGGTAGTTGTCGCGGATCTGCAGGAAGTACTCGCGGGCCGTGCGCCAGTCGCCCTCTTCCAGCGCCCGGTTGCCGCGGTCGAAGAGCAGGTTGTCGGCCCCGACCGTCGCCAGCGGAATCTCCACCGGCTCCTCGCCGCACGCGCCGGCCAGCAGGGCGCCCGCCAGAAGCATGGCGAGCGGCTGGCTCAGCCGGCGGCGCCGCCGTCCCGTCCCGTTGCTCCGGATAGCCATTCGTACTCCGCCTCGATCCCCTGTTCCAGCGTAACAGATGGCGCAAACCGCAACTCGCGCCGGGCGCGGCTCGTGTCGGCCCAGGTGTCCCGCATGTCGCCCTTGCGGGCCGCCTCCCGGCGGACGACCGGCTCGCGTCCGGTGCAGCGGGCCATCAACGCCAGCACGTCGTTGAGAGACACCCGCGCGCCGCCGCCGATGTTGTACACGCCGCCGGGCTCGCCCCGCAGGCCGGCCGCGACCGTCGCGGCCACGGCATCGCCGACATACGTGAAGTCCCGCGTCTGGGCGCCGTCGCCGTACAGCGCGATGGGGGCGCCCGCGCGGACCGCCTCGAGAAAGCGATGGAAGGCCATGTCGGGACGCTGGCGGGGGCCGTACACCGTGAAGTAGCGCAACGACACGGCCGGCAGGCCGTAGGCGGCCCAGTACAGGTGGCACAGGTGCTCCGCGGCCAGCTTGGTGACGCCGTAGGGCGACACGGGCTGCGGGCGCGCGTCCTCGCGCATCGGGAGCTGACCGGCGGCGCCGTAGACCGACGAGCTCGAGGCGTAGACGAGGCGCTCGAGCGCCGCGGACCGGCAGGCCTCCAGCAGCACCTGCGTCGCCTCGACGTTGCAGGCGGTGTAGGCGCCGAAGTCGCGCCCCCAGCTCCCGTGGACGCCGGCCCGGGCCGCGAGATGGAAGACGTGGGTCGTGCCCACCAGCAGCGCGGGCCAGTCCGCGGCCTGGATGGCGGTCTCCACGAAGCGGAAGCCGCGCCGCGCGCGCAGGGCGGCGACGTTCGCCTCCTTGCGCTCGCGCGCGTAGTGGTCGGTGAAGCAGTCGAGGCCGATGACCGTGGCGCCCTCCGCCAGCAGGCGTTCGGCCAGATGCGAGCCGATGAAGCCCGCCGCGCCGGTGACGAGCGCGTTCACGCCAGCACTTCCCGGACGTCCGCCGGCAGCCGCCGCGGCCGGCCCCGGTTGTCGACGGCCGCGTGCACGGTATGTCCCGTGGCGAGCAGCGCGCGGTCTGCCTGCCGGACGACCTCGTACCGGAACTCGACCCGGACGGGTGAGAGCAGTGCGCCGGTGGTTGCGATTTCCAGATCGTCGTCGTAGCGCGCCGGGTCGCGGAACTCGCAGTGCGCCTCGATGACCGGCAGCAGCACGCCGCGCGCCTCCAGCCCGCGGTAGGTGGCCCCGACGGCCCGCAGCAGATCGCAGCGGGCCACCTCGAACCAGACGAAGTAGTTGGCGTAGTACACGACGCCCATCGTGTCGGTTTCGGCGTACCGCACGCGCACCGTGGACGAGGAGGCTGGCACGGACTGACTAGGAAGCCGCGGGCACGGCCGCGGCGCGCAGGCGGCGCGTGGCGGCCGCGGGATCGTCCGTGCCGAAGATGGCCGACGCGGCCACGAGGATGTCGGCGCCGGCACGGACGACCTGCGCGGCGTTGTCGGGCTGGATGCCGCCGTCGACCGCGATGCTGGCCCGGCTCCCCGCCTGCTCGAGCACGGCCCGCACGGCCTGGACCTTCGCCGGACTGCGCGGGATGAACCGCTGGCCCGAGAAGCCGGGGTTCACCGACATGACGAGGACGAAGTCCAGCAGCTCGGCCACCGGCGCCAGCGTCTCCGCGGGGGTCGAGGGATTGAGCACGGCGCCCGCCTGGACGCCCAGCTCGCGGATGGCGGTCAGCGTGCGGTCGAGATGGGGCGATACCTCGACGTGCACCGAGATCAGCGAGGCGCCGGCCCGTGCGAACGTCTCGATGTGGCGCTCCGGCTCCACGATCATCAGATGGACGTCGAGCGGCAGTCGCGTGACGCGGGCGAGCGCCTCCACGACCGGCACCCCGATGGTCAGGTTCGGGACGAAGCGGCCGTCCATGACGTCGACGTGCAGCAGGTCGGCGCCGCCGGCCTCGACCGCGGCCACGGCGTCCCGCAGGCAGGCGAAGTCGGCGGACAGGATGGAGGGCGCGATGCGCAGCGTCACTGGCTGACCTCGAGCGAGATCGGCTCGCCGGGCGCGATCTGGAACCCCGCTTGAGGCGACTGGCGCAGCACGGTCCCGGGCGGCAGGCCGGGGTACGGGTGGTCGCCGACGACCGTCACCCGGAAGCCGCGTGTCCGCAGCGTCTCGGCCGCCGCGGCGGCCGCCACGCCGATCAGATCGGGCATGACGTACGTGCGGCCGCGCTCGCCCCGGTTGACGAGCAGCCGCACCGCCTGGCCGTCCCGGCCCGGCGGCGGGTCCTGTGCGACGACGGCGTCGGTGGGGTAGCGCCGGGAGCGGATCTCGGACAGTCCGCGCAGCGTGAACGCGGCCTCCGCGAGGCGCCGGCGGGCCGCGCCCTCGGAGGCGCCGACCAGGGCCGGCACCGAGCCCGGCGTGCGGCCCGAGCTGAGCCAGACCTTCACGTTCCGGCCGCGCCGGGTCGCGATCGACCGGTCCGGCTCCTGCTCGGCGATGCGGCCCTCGGCTATCGTGGGATCCACTCGCCGCAGGGGTTCGACGCGGAGCGCCAGGTCGAGGTCCGCCAACTCCGCCCGCGCCTCCTCCGGCGTCAGGTTGGCGAGATCGGGAACAGGCACCTCGCGGCTCTGCAGCGCGAGCCGCAGGCCGCCGACGGCGGACAGCCCGAAGGTCAGCCCCAGGGCGCCCAGCACGATCACGGCCTTGCCGATTCTCAGGGCCATCTCGAGGCGGTGTCCGCGGGCGGCATCGACGATCAAGTGTACCGCAAGTCGTGCGCCGGCCGGCTGTCGCGGCGCAGGACGGCGGCAAAGAACGCCTCGAGCGAATCCCGATGCGGCAGCGTCTGCACGCACCCGGCGGCGTCGAGCAGCGGCGCCAGGTGCGGCGCCCGCGGCGGGTCCACGGTGAAGCCGGGCGCGCGGCCGAGGAAGGCCTCGACCACGTGCCGGTTCTCCTCCGGCTCGCTCGAGCAGGTCGCGTAGACGAGCCGCCCGCCGGGCGCCACGACCGCCGCCGCCGCGTCGAGCAGCGCCGACTGCACGCGCGCCAGCGCCGGCAGCTCGTCCGGCGTGCGGCGCCAGCGGATGTCAGGGTCCCGCCGCAGCGTCCCGAGGCCGGAGCACGGGGCGTCGACCAGCACCCAGTCGAACGCGGGCCCGAAGGGCAGCGGTGCGCGCGCGTCGAGGCGCACGATCCGCGCGCTGCGGCAGCCGCAGCCGGCCAGCGTATCCGCCAGGAGCCCGAGCCGCGCCCGCCGCAGGTCGCCGGCGACCAGCAGGCCGCGGTCGGCCATGGCGCCGGCGATGGCCACCGTCTTGCCGCCGGGCGCCGCGCAGGCGTCGAGCACGCGGTCTCCGGGCCGCGCCCGCACCAGCTCGGCGACCAACTGCGATGCTTCGTCCTGGACCAGGAACAGCCCGCGCCGGGCCAGGGTCGTGGCCAGCGGGTTGCCGCGGGTCACGACCAGCGTCGCGGGCGACCAGCGCCCGGCCGCCACCTCGACTCCCTGCCCGGCAAGCTGCGCGGCCAGCGCCGCGGGCGTGGACCGCAGCCGGTTGACGCGCAGGGCGATGGGCGCCGCCGTGTTGTTGAACGACGTCCAGCGCTCGCTGGCCGCGAAGCCGTGGCGGTCCAGCCAGCGCTCCACCAGCCAGCGCGGGTGGGACTGGGTCGTGGCGAGGTACGCCAGCGCCTGCTTCCGGTCGAGATTGCCGCCGGCCGCCGCCGCGCCGGCGGGCCGGGGCGGCAGCGCCGCCGCCGGGCGGGCGGCCAGCGCGCGCAGCACCGCGTTGACGTAGCCGGCGGCGCGCGCGCTGGCCACCGTGCGCGTCAGCGCAACCGCGTCGTGGACCACGGCGTGCGCGGGGACCCGTTGCAGGTGCCGGAGCTGGTACGCCGCCGCACGCAGCACGTCGAGCACGTCCGGATCGACCGTGTCGAGTCCCCGTGACGATACCTGCCGCAGCAGGTGATCGAGCGCCGCCCGCCGGCGCAGCGTGCCGAGGGCAATCTCGGCCGCGAGCGCGCGGTCGCGCGGGTCGGCGAGCGCGCGGCGGGCGCGGTCCTGCGCGCGGGCGAGATCCCAACGGCCGGTGCGGACGTCGCGCAGCACGCGATGGGCGGCGGCGCGCGCCGGGGCGGTCATGCGGACGTCTTGAAGGCCGTCCCCGGCGCGAGCGGGTGGCCCGCCAGGAACGCGCGCGCCGGCAGTGCACGCCGGCCCTCCGGCTGGATCTCGAGAATCGCCACGGCCGTGCCGGACCCGGCCGCGACGACGAGGCGGTCGCCCGCGGCCTCCAGCACCTCTCCCGGCGCGGCCGGGGCGCCGCCCGGCGGCTCGACCACGGCGGTGCGATGGATCAGGTACCGTGCGCCGCCGAGGTGACTGAAGGCCCGCGGCCAGGGGTGCAGGCCGCGGACCTGGTCGTGCACCCGCCCGGCCGTGCGGCTCCAGTCGATGGCGCCGTCGGCGCGGGTCAGCCGCGGCGCGAACGTGGCCCGGGCGTGATCCTGCTCCTCCTCCGCGGCGCGCCCGCTCTCGAGATCGTCCACGGCCTGCAGCAGCGCCACCGCGCCCAGCGCGGCCAGCGCGCGCTCGAGCGTCTCGGCATCGTCGTCGGGGTCGATCGGCAGCGCGGCGCGGCGCAGCATGGGGCCGGCGTCCATCTCGCGCACGAGACGGATGATGGTGATGCCGGTCTCGGTCTCGCCGGCCAGCACCGCGCGCTGGATGGGCGCGGCGCCGCGGTAGGCCGGCAGCAGCGACGCGTGCACGTTGATCATGCCGAGGCGCGGCAGCGCCAGCAACTGGTCGGGCAGCATCTTCCCATAGGCGGCGACCACGCCGAGGTCGGGGGCCAGCGCAGCCAGCGCCTCGACGAAGGCGGGGTCCTTCATTCGCTCCGGCTGCAGCACCGGCAGCCCGCGGGCGGCGGCGAGCTGCTTGACGGGCGACTCCGAAACGCGCTGGCCGCGGCCCCGCGGCCGATCGGGCTGCGTCACGACCGCCGCGACCTCGTGCACCGAGGCCAGCAGCCGCTCCAGCGTCGGCACGGCGAACGCCGGGGTGCCGAGAAAGACCACCCTCACCATTTGCCGGTTCGCCTGAGCTTCCGGATCCGGCGCACGATGAGGTCGCGCCGGATGCCCCGCAGCCGGTCCGGGAACAGGCTGCCGTCGAGGTGGTCGAGCTCGTGCTGGAACGCGCGCGCGGCGAGGCCGACGCCGGCGGTCTCGCAGGGGCGGCCCTCGCGGTCGAGGCCGCGCACGACCGCGCGTTCGGGCCTGGGCACGACCGCCTCGAATCCGGGCAGGCTCAGGCAGCCTTCCTCCTCGCGCTGGAGACCCTCCTGGCTCGCCAGCTCCGGGTTGATCATGACGACCAGGTCGCCCGGGTTGCGGCCCGCGGAGACGTCGGTGACGAAGATGCGCAGGTCCACGCCAATCTGGGGCGCCGCGAGGCCGATGCCCGAGGCGGCGTACATCGTCTCGATCATGTCGTCGATGAGGGTTCCGATGTCCGCCGTGACCGCGTCGACGTCGCGCGCCGGACGGTGCAGCACCGGATCGCCGTAGCGGACGATGGGTCGGATCACGGCAACGATTCCAGCCCCGGGCGGCGCCGGGGCGCGCCGCCGGCGGCTACTCGACGACGAACCGCCCGTGTGCAACCCGGCCCGCACCGCCGCGCCGCCGCGTCTCCGACGGCGTGTCGCCGACCGTGAACGCGAAGGTGCCGGGGCGGACCGGCGTGAAGCTGAACTGCACCGTGCCCGCCACGTCGAACTCGATGGCGCGGAAGGCGAGGGCCTGCAGATGGACCTCGATCTCGCTGATCGTCACCAGCCGCAGATGCGAGTTGCGCAGCAGCTCGTCCACCTCCAGCCGCCACGTCTCCACGCCGTCGCTGGTCACGTTGAGCCGGTAGTACTCGCCGGTGACCAGCTCGAACTCCGTGGCGGAGAGCAGCGGCCCGTCCGATCCCGTCGCGAGCTCCAGGTGGAGCTCGACCGGCGGCCCCGCCGTGAGGCTGCCGCCCACCTGCGCCAGCGCCGCGGCGGGCGCGAGCATCAGTGCCAACATCGTGAGCGCGAGCAGTCGAAGCATGAGCCAATGCTAATGCCCTGGCCCGGTTCCGGCAACGGCCACGGCCGGCCAGGCTCCCGGCGCCAGCCGCGCACAGCGCGGCTCGGCGGTAGCGGCGCGGGGCAATGGGGCCCCCGCAAGCGGACGCCGGGGGCTTGGGGCGCAGCCCCATCTAGAGAGAAACTCAGGAACGCGGCACCGGTTCAGGCTGCCTTCACTTCGACCTC
>CAYGCV010000183.1:0-8808 GCA_964348425.1 uncultured Vicinamibacteraceae bacterium
ACGCCGCGAACCGCATCTCCCGGGAGCCCCGCTGCCACGAGGGCAACTACGGCATGCCGGGGCTGCTCGCCGGCGCGCGCGCCGACGAGCGGGCGTACGCCGAGGGCCGCGGGCCGCATCCGGCCACCATCTGCAGCGCAGGCTGCGGCGCCGGGCTCGCCGCGGAGGACCGCGACCCGTTGCGCTAGCCGAACGGGACAGCTTCACTCGTTCATCGTGACGGCGCGGGTCTCGGCCGGGACCCGCGCCGTTTCTTTTTTCCGCCGGCACTCTTCAACGCCAATGCAGGTTCAGGTGCTCCAGCACGTCCCGTTCGAGGGCCCCGGCAGCATCGCCGGCTGGCTGGCCGCGCGGCGCGCGGACATGGGCTGCACGCGGCTGTTCGCCGGGGACCCGCTGCCGCGCGCCGACGAGATCGACGCCCTGGTCGCGATGGGCGGGCCGATGAGCGTCAACGACGAGGACACGCTGGACTGGCTGCGCCCCGAGAAGCAGCTCGTGCGCGACGCCGTCGCGCGCGGCATCCCGGTGCTGGGCGTCTGCCTGGGCGCGCAGTTGATCGCGAGCGCCCTCGGCGCACGGGTGTACCCGGGGCCCGAGCGCGAGATCGGCTGGTACCCGGTCAACGGGGCGCCGGAAGCGGCCCCGGGCCTCCGGTTCCCGCCCGAGTTCCTCGCCTTCCACTGGCACGGCGAGACGTTCGACCTGCCCGCCGGCGCCGTCCGGCTGGCCGGCAGCGCAGCCTGCGAGAACCAGGCGTTCCGGATCGGACACAACGCCGTCGCGCTGCAGTTCCACCTGGAGACGACGCCCGCCGGCGCGGAGGCCCTGATCGAGAACTGCCGGCACGAGCTGGTCCCGGGCCCCTACGTCCAGACCGAGCAGGCGCTGCGCGCCGCCCCCGCGGCGCACTATGCGGCGATCAACCAGTTGCTGGAGCGGCTGCTGGCGGAGCTGTTCGCCTGAACGGAGCCGCCCGAGACCACCTCCGCGGCCGTTTCCTCCGGGGCCGTTGCCTCGAACCTGCCGGAGGAAGCCGACGGGAGGGCGCTCGACCTTCGATGGTGGTATGCTCGACCACCGGTCGGGACTCAGCAGGAAGGGAAGCATGTTCCGCCCTCGTCCGATCGTCTCCTCGGTGGCGATCCTCATGGGAGGCTGGATGGCGGTCATGGCAGCCGCCCCCGGCCGCCTGCACGCAGCCAACCCTCGGCAGGCCCCTCGGCGTCATCTCCGGCTTCACCCGCATTGCTTCGTGCGGTTCTCGATACGTACTGCGTCGGTTGTCACAACCAGCAGCTTCGCACCGCAGGCCTGACGCTGGACGCGATGGACGCCGCCAGCGTGGGCGGCGGCGCCGCGGTGTGGGAGAAGGTGATCGGGAAGCTGCGGATGGGCACGATGCCTCCACCCGGTCGACCGCGGCCGGATCGGCCCACCAGCGAGGCGTTGGTCTCCTGGTTGGAGGGCGAGCTCGACCGGGCGGCCGCAGCGCGGCCGAACCCGGGCCGGACCGAGTCGTTCCATCGGCTCAACCGGACTGAATACGGGAACGCGATCCGCGACCTGCTGGCGCTCGAGGTCGACGTCACGTCGCTGCTGCCTCCCGACCAGGTGACGGACGGGTTCGACAACATCGCCGACGTCCTCTCCGTCTCGCCGGCGCTGCTGGACCAGTACCTGTCGGCCGCGCGCCGGCTCAGCCGTCTTGCGGTCGGACTGCCGCCGTCCGGACCGGTCATCGAAACGTATCGAGTACCGCCCAGGACGGCTCAGGACGATCAGATCGGCGAAGACGTGCCGTTCGGGTCGCGCGGCGGCGTCGTGGTCCGTCACCACTTCCCGGTCGACGGCGAGTACGTCCTCAAGATCGGTCTGCGGCGAGAGTCGTTCGGCTACATCATCGGTCTCGGGAAGCCGCATCGGATCGACGTCCGGCTGGACGGCACGCGGCTGGCGCTGTTCACGGTGGGCGGGGAGAGCCCGGGCCGGCCCGCCCCCGGGGGTTATGCCGGCAGCGTGGACGGCGACCCGGAATGGGAGCACTACTGGCATCACGCCGACGACGAGTTGGAGGTGCGCTTCTCCGCGCGGGCGGGCTTGCGTGCGGTCGGCGTGTCGTTCGTGAGCAAGCTGACCGACCCCGAGCAGGTGCTACAGCCCGTACCGGCGCATTCGACGATCAACCGCGGGCACGGTGTCGAGATGCCGGACGGCAATCCGGCCGTGGACACGCTCACGATCGACGGGCCCTACGAGGTCTCGGGGCCAGGGAACACGCCCAGCCGCAGCAGGGTCTTCGTCTGCCGGCCCGCGCGGGGCGCCGACGAGGAACGCTGCGCCAGGGAGATTCTCTCCGCGCTCGCCAGGCGTGCGTACCGCCGGCCGGTCACGGCGGGCGAGATCGACACGCTGGCCGGCTTCTACCGGGCCGGTCGACGCGAGGCCGACTTCGACGCCGGCATCCAGTTCGCGCTCGAGCGCCTGCTCGTCGACCCGAGCTTCCTGTTCCGCGTCGAACGCGATCCACCCGGTGCGGCGCCAGGCAGCGTCCATGCCCTGAGCGGCCTCGAGCTGGCCTCCCGCCTGTCGTTCTTCCTCTGGAGCAGCATCCCCGACGATGAGCTGCTCGACGCGGCGGCCCGCGGCGCGCTGGACGATCCGCTCGCTCTGGAGCGACAGGTGCGGCGCATGTTGGCCGATCCGCGCGCGCAGGCGCTGGTGGACAGCTTCTTCGGCCAGTGGCTGCAGCTTCGCGATCTGCGGAGCGTCACTCCCAATACGACCCTGTTTCCGGGATTCGACGACAACCTGCGCGACGCGCTGAGGCGGGAGACGGAGCTGTTCCTCGAGAGTCATCTCCGTGACGATCGAAGCGTGCTGGAGCTGCTGAGCGCGGACTACTCGTTCCTCAACGAGCGGCTGGCGCGCCATTACGGGATACCGGACATCCACGGGAACCGCTTCCGGCGGGTGACGTTCGGCAGCCCCGAGCGGGGCGGCCTGCTGGGCCAGGGCAGTCTGCTCACGGTGACGTCGTATCCGAACCGCACCTCGCCGGTGGTGCGGGGCAAGTGGGTGCTCGACACCCTGCTCGGGGCACCGCCGCCACCGCCGCCGCCCGACGTGCCGAGCCTGCCGGAGCGGGGCGCCGGCGGGCGGCCCCTGTCGGGGCGCGAACGGCTGGAGCAGCACCGGGAGAATCCCGTCTGCGCAACCTGCCACGCGCAGATGGATCCGCTGGGCTTCGCCCTGGAGAACTTCGACGCCGTCGGCGCGTGGCGCACCAGCGACGCGGGCATCCCCATCGACGCGTCCGGCGCCATGCCGGGCGGCGCCTCGTTCCGGGGCGTGGCGGGACTGCGGGAGACGTTGCTCGGCCATCGCGAACAATTCGTCGACACCGTGATCGCAAGGCTGCTTTCGTACGCGCTCGGCCGCCCCGTCGAGTACCACGACCTGCCGGCGATCCGCAAGGTCAGGCGGGACGCGGCGCCAGGTCGATACCGCTGGTCATCCATCATTCAGGGGATCGTCCGGAGCACGCCGTTTCGGATGCGCCAAACCCCCGGGCGCGAAGGAGTCGGCCCATGATCGTCGTGAAGAAGTCGCTGTCCCGACGGACCGTGCTGCGCGGGATGGGCGTCACGCTCGCGCTGCCCCTCCTGGACGCGATGGTGCCGGCCCTGTCGGCGCTGGCGAAGACGGCCGCGCATCCCGTGCGTCGTTTCTCCGCCGTGTACGTGCCGAACGGGATAACGATGGCGGCCTGGACGCCGGCAGCGGAGGGAACGGCGTTCGAGCTCACGCCGATCCTGAAGCCGCTCGAGCCCGTGCGGGACCGCCTGCTGGTGATATCCGGCCTGAACGGACCGCCGGGCCAGGATCACTACGGCGCCTCCACCGGGTTTCTGACGGGCATGGAGGACGGCGGCCGGGCGCGACGAGGCGAGCCCCGACGCGGGTTGCGGGCCGGCGTCTCCGTCGATCAGCTCGCGGCGCAGGCGTTCGGGCGCCACACGGAGCTGGCCTCACTGGAGCTCGCCGTCGACGGCATGGAGGAGACGACGGGCAGCGCGTACACCAGCACCATCTCCTGGCGCTCTCCCACGCTGCCGCTGCCGATGGAGAACAACCCGCGCCGGGTGTTCGAACGGCTGTTCGGCGACAGCGGCACGACGGACCCGCAGGCCCGGGCCGCTCTCCGCAGGCGGGAGCGGAGCATCCTCGATTCGGTGACCGAGGCGGCCGGCAGCCTTCAACGGGAGGTCGGGCCGGGCGACCGCGTCAAGATCCGGGAGTATCTCGAGGCCGTGCGCGACACCGAGCGACGCATCCAGAACGCCGAGGCGCAAGGCGCGCGGGAGCTGCCCCTGGTGGCGCGGCCGGCGGGCATCCCGCCGACGTTCGAGGAGCACGCGACCCTGCTGTTCGACCTGCAGTTGCTGGCGTACCAGTCCGATCTGACGCGCGTCATCACCTTCATGCTCGGCCGCGAGCTGACCGGCCGGACGTACCCCGAGCTGGGCGTGCTCGAGGCGCACCATCCGCTGTCGCATCATTCGTACAATCCCGCGAAGATCGCGGGCATCACGAGAATCAACACCTTCCACCTGTCCCTCTTCGCGAAGCACCTGAAGAAGCTGCAAGCGACCCCGGACGGCGACGGCTCCCTGCTCGATCACATGCTGGTCCTGTACGGCTCGGGGATGTCCGACGGCAACTCGCACGACCTCAACAACGTGCCGCTGCTCCTGGCGGGCGGCGCGGCAGCGCACCGGGGCCGTCACGTCAGGTATGCCGGCGAGCCGACGGCGAACCTGCTCGTGGCCATCATGCACAAGCTCGACCTGCCCGTCGAGTCGGTCGGCCGGAGCACCGACAGGCTCGACATCGACGCGCTGCCGGGCGTCTAGCAGGTCGTCGATGAGCGTGCTGGCCAGCGTTCCGTCAGCGTCGGACCGACGGCGTCGAGAGACGACCATGCGCGTCAGACATCTTGTCGGCTGGCTGGCCCTGCTGTGGCCGGCCGTCAGCCTCGCCGCCGGTCCGGATGAGCGGTTGGCGGAAGCCGTCCGGAACGGGGACGCGGCCGTCGTGCAGGCGCTCCTGGAGCAGGGAGTCGATGCGAGCACGCCGGCGGGCGATGGCGCGACCGCCCTGCACTGGGCGGCGTATGCAGACGATCTCGAGACGGCAGATCTGCTGATCCGCGCCGGCGCCCGCGCCGACGCAACGAACGACCTGGGGGTGACGCCGCTGTGGGTAGCCTGCACCAACGGGAGCGCGGGGATGGTCGCCCGGCTGCTGGCTGCGGGCGCCGACCCGAACATCGCCCCGGCGACCGGCGGCACGCCGCTGATGCGGGCGGTCCGCACGGGCAACGCCGGCGCGGTCGAGTCGCTGCTGGCCGCCGGGGCGGACGTGGACGCGAGGGAGGGTTCCCGAGGGCAGAACGCGCTGATGTGGGCGGTGACCCGGCGCCACCCGACTGTCGCGCAGTTGTTGATCGACCGGGGCGCGGACCTCGAGGCTCGCACGCAGCTTTCGCGTCAGCTCGTGCTCACCTGCTGCCAGGAGAACAATACCGACGGCAACGGCTCCGTCTGGATCGACCAGGGCGGGTTCACGCCGTTGCTGTTCGCGGCCCGGCTGGGCGATCTCGACGCGGCCAGGCTCCTGCTGGCGGCGGGAGCGCACGTCGACGTCGCCACCCCGGAAGCAGCGACGGCGCTGGTCGTGGCAGCCCACAGCGGCCACGGCGCCCTCGCTGCCCTGCTGTTGGAGAACGGCGCGGACCCGAACGCCGCCGGCGCCGGCTACACGGCCCTGCATGCCGCGGTCCTGCGCGACGATCCGGACCTCGCCAGGGCGCTCCTGGCGCACGGCGCGAATCCGAATGCCCGTCTCCTGCGGGGCACGCCCGCCCGGCGCGGGGGAGCGGATTTCGCCTTCAACAAGCACTGGCTGGGAGCCACGCCGTTGTGGCTGGCGGCGGGCTTCCACCAGGCCGCGCTCGTACAGGTCCTGGCGGCCGGCGGCGCCGATCCGCTGCTGTCGAGGAATGACGGCACGACGCCGCTCATGGCGGCGGCGCAGGGCGAGAGCCCGCGGGCCCTCTTTCAGGATGCGTCACCCGTGTTTCCGCCGGGCGAAGAACGCCCCACGCTCGCGGTCGTGCGGATGCTGGTCGAGCGCGGCGCCGACGTCGCCGCGGTCAACGCGGCCGGCGACACGGCCCTGCATCGAGCCGCGTCCAAGCGGTTCGATGCCGTCGTTCGGTTCCTCGCGGATCACGGCGCCGTCCTGGACGCCCGCGACGAGCGGGGACGGACGCCCCTGGCGTGCGCGGTCCGCCACTGCCACATCCTGTCGAACACGGAAGGCTCGTTCGTCGAGGCCGACTTCCGGGCCCTCGTCGGCGGCAGCTCCAACAGCACGACGGAGCTGCTCCTGCGCCTGGGCGCGACCGAGTGACGGACGCGCCGCGTCCCCGTACAACGATGACGGCGGGGAAAGGGAGCGCGTCGGCTGCTCGCGCCCCCTTCGGCCCGCCGTCAGGATACGTACGCGCGGTTCCGCCTGCTGCGGCCTACCTCGATGCCTGCGCCGCAGCCTCGGCCTCGGCCTCCTCGGCGCGGGCCCCGGCCAGGATGTTGTAGAGACCGTAGTTGCCTTCGTGGCAGGCGTACTCGTACAACGGCTGCTCGTTCCACTTCATGGGAATCTCGTAGGTCCAGGGTCTGACCCACACGGTGGGATTGTCGACCGTGGCCTCGTACATCAGCGTGTCGGACGAGACGCGCGTGAAGCGCTCGGTCAGCCGCAGGTGGGCGTCGGTCTGGCCCTGGGCGAAGCTCGTCTCGCGGAGGAAGCTGGTCGTCTCGACGACGAGCGTGTCGCCGTCCCAGTGGCCGCGCGATTCACCCGTCCACTGCGGGATGCCGCTGCCCGGACGGCCGTCCAGCGGGATGACGCGGAAGTTGTGGTTCATCTCGTTGAGCAGCACCACCTGGTCGGGCGTCTGGAAGAGCTGCACGTTCTGGTTGTAGCCGCCGGGCGTCATCGGCGGGCCGGAGTTGAAGCCCGTGATGCACCGCAACTGCAGCGCGTTCGGGCCCAGGTCCTCGACGAAGCCGCCGGGCGTGGGTGCGTGCCGGTTGACGCCCCGGCGCTCCCGCTCGATTGCGGCCCGCCGCGCCGCGGCCGCCTGCGTCAGGGGCGGAATGCGCCCGTCGGGCGGATCGACGATGAGCGAGGTGCGCCGCGTCTCGACGGGCGCCGTCCCCCCGTCCAGCCAGAAGTTGTTGTAGAAACCGGGCTGCCCGTCCTCCCCCCGGTCCACGTTGGCGCCGGCCACCGTGCGTCTCGCTTCCCGGTTCCAGAGCTCCACGTTGCGGTCGATGGCCGCCTGCTCGAGGCTCGCCGCCTCTTCCTCGCTCAGGAACGCCTGGTCGGCCAGCTCCGCGGGGCGTTCCAGGGGCGTGAGGGAACGGAAGTCCCAGACCCCCTGCAGATCGGGCGCGCCCCACGGCGTACGGGGCGCCTCCGTTGACTGCGCCGCCGCCAGCGTTGGCGCCAGCGCCATGACCGCGATCACCGCGCACAGCACGACGAGATATCGATGGCTCATCATTTCCCTCCTACTTTCCCGCCCTTCTACTTCCCGGCCTCCTCCGCTTCCCTCAACGCGCCGGCGAGGATGTTCACGAGGCCGTAGTTGCCCTCGTGGCAGGCGTACTCGTAGACCGCCGCGTCGCTCCTCCGCATGGGAATCGCATAGGTCCACGGGCGCACCCACGTCGTCTCGTCCTCGACCGTCGCCTCGTACAGCAGCGTGTCGGCGTCAATCCGGGTGAAGCGCTCGATCAGGTGGATGTTCGGGCCCGAGCCGCCCAGCCGGCCGACGCTCCCCGCGTAGCGGCCGAAGGCCGTCTCGCGCAGGAAGTTGGTGGTCTCGACCACCAGCGTGTCGCCGTCCCAGCGGCCGCGCGAGTCGCCCAGCCACTGGCGGACGTCCTGCGGCAGGTGCGGGCGGCCGTCGAGCGGGACCATGCGGACCGCCGGCCCCATCTCGTTGAAGATGGCCACGTAGCCCGGCACCTGGAACAACTGGACGTTGTTGTTGTAGGCGGCGGGATACATCGGCGGGCCCGAGTTGAAGCCCACGATGCAGCGCACGCTGACCGGCACGTCCTCCACCCAGGCCCCGGGCCGCGGCACGTCGTCGCCCACGCCCTCGCGCGCCGCGGCCAGCTCCGCCTGCCGCCGCTTCGCCGCCGGCGCCAGGTCGGGGATTCTCCCGTCCGGCGGATCGACGATGAGCGACGTGCGCCGGGTGCCGATGATGTTGGTGCCGAAGTCCATCCAGAACTGGTTGTAGGTGCCCGGGTCACCCGCACGCGGCGGCCGGTCGACCTGGCTCTCGACCGCCCGCTGCTCGAGCTCGGCCGCCTCCTCGACGGTGAGGAATTCCTGTCCCTCGAACTCCTCCGGCCGCTCCATCGGCGTCACCGTGCGGTAGTCCCACACGCCCTGCAGATCCGGATCGCCCCAGGCCGTGCGCGGCAGGCTCCCCTGCTGGCCCGCGGCCGGCCGGGGCGCCAGCCACGTCACGGCGACGGCGATCGCCAGGACGGCTATCGACACCAGAGGTCGACGCTTCATCGCTCGGCCGCCCGCGCGTCGTCCGCGCGCGCACCCGTGAGGATGCCCTCCATGCCGATGTTGCCCTCGTGGCAGGCGTACTCGAAGATCGCGTCGTCGGTACGCTGCCACTCCATCAGGGCCGTCCAGGACGACTCCCAG
>CAYGCV010000184.1:0-8604 GCA_964348425.1 uncultured Vicinamibacteraceae bacterium
GACCCCCGGGATCACGTTCGCGGTGACCGGTCCTTGGGCCGGCGGCAGCCTCTAGTAGAGCTACGGCCGCACCTGCAGGCTGATGCTCGAGGCGTGGCCGGCGCCCATGTAGATCGTGTTCTGTGCCACCACCGGCGGCGACACGCGCCGGGCGAACGGCTCGCCGGTGTTCGGGTTGACGTCGAACTGCGGGAAGCTGCTGCTCGACACGTCCACGCGGATGCGGTGACCCGCGCGGAACAGGTAGCTGGTGCTCCACAGGTCGACGGTGACCTCGACCATCTCGCCCGGGACGAGCGGCTCCTCCTTGACGGCGTACGCGCGGCGGAAGCTCGGCCGGTCCTGCTCGAACGACCGGAAGCGGGCGCGCACGATCCCCTCGGCCACGTTCATCGCGTAGCCCTCGGGGTAGTCCGCCGACGGCGGGTACTGGTCGATCAGGTTGACCACGAAGTCGGTGTCGACCGCGCTCGACGACACCCACAGGCGCGCCACCACGGGGCCGGAGACCTCCACGTCCCGCTCCAGCGCCGGCGTCTCGAAGACGAGCACGTCCGGCCGCAGGCGCAGCGGCAGGTCGTCGTCGCAGTGCGGCAGCTCGATCCGGCAGCGCTGGTCCTGCGGCCCGGCGCGCACCGGCAGGCCGGAGCTGACGCGGCCGCCGATCGACGGCACGGGGTTCGCGGGATCGTGCGTATAGGTGATGGAGCCGGCCGCGGCCGTGGCGGTGGTCAGCGTGCGGTCGGCGCCGAGGTAGTAGCTGACCGGGCCGGAGTCGGCGGGCGGCCACTCGCTGAACGCCTGCCACGTGCCGCCGGCCTGCAGCCGGCCGTCGGCGTTCCGGACGCCGTCGCCGCCCTCGATGCGGAACGCCCGGATCAGGTTGCCGGGCTCGACGCCGCGGTCCTTCCCGAGCACGTGCTGGTCGAACCACTTCATCATCTCGGTCCCGACGTGTATCGGCGATGTCGGTCCGAGGTCGACGTCGCCGGCGTAGGTGCGCAGCGAGTACACGTTGCCGTGCTCGCCGCCGCTGATGACGAGGTGCACGGGCGACTGGCGGCCCTCGCCGTACGCCGCGAGCTGATCCAGGGTGCCGCCCAGGAACGCGTCGTACCACTCGCCGATGAGCAGGATGGGCACGTCGGCGGCGTTCGCGAAGTGCTTCGTGACGCCGTTGCCCATCTGCTGCCAGTACTCGTCGTACAGCTCGTGGTTCTGCCAGTCCTGGTACCAGTCGTCGTAGCTGGGCGTCAGCGCGAGCGGCGAGAAGCCCTTCGTCAGGGGCGAGAGCCGCATCAGCCGCAGCGAGTTCTCGATCTCGCGGTGCTTCTGCAGCGCCGCCTCCACCGCGGGATCCGCCGCGGCCTCCTGGCCTTCGGCCGCCAGCCGCAGCACGTAGTTGACGTTGTGCGACAGCAGGAAGGCCCCGCCGCGCCAGGCGCCGTCCTCGTGGTAGTTGCCCGGCCCGACGCGGATGGCGGCCGCCACCAGGCCCGGCGGGTTCTGCACCAGGATGGCCTGCGCGGTCGACGCGAAGTAGGACGAGCCCGTGGCGATGATGCGCCCGTCCGACCAGGGCTGCTTGCGGATCCACTCGACCGTGTCGAACCCGTCCGGACCCTCCTGCGGATAGGAGGAGAAAACACCTTCGGAGTCGAACTTGCCGCGCACGTCCTGGACGACCATCACGTAGCCGTTGCGCGCGTAGTCGTTGCCGTCGGGTGCATTGGGATAGAAGCGGTACTTGCTGTACGGCGTCCGCTCGACCACCGTGGGCCAGGGACCGGGCAGGGCCACGCCGTCCCGGGCCGGCAGGTACAGGTCCGTCGCCAGCCTGACCCCGTCGCGCATCGGCACCATCACGTCGCGGACGATGGCGACCCCGTACTCCGGCTCGCGGGCATCGCGCGCGGGATAGGCCCCGCCGCCCGACGATTGCTGGCCCGACAGCGTCCCGGCCGCCACAGCCAGCAGGGCGACCAGCAGACACAGCTTCGGAAGTCGTCGCGGAACTGCCGTCATCTGTCTCCCTCTTCCTCGGCCCTGGCGCCGGCCAGGGTGTTGTACATGGCGTAGTTGCCCTCGTGGCAGGCGTACTCGAAGAGCGGGCCTGCGCTCTGCCGGATCGGGATGCGCGCGGTCCAGGGACTCGTCCACGTATCGGGATCGGTCACCGTCACCTCGTACACGAGCGTGCCGGCGTCCGCGCGCGAGAACCGCTCGACCAGACGCAGCCCGGCCTGCGAGCCCTTGAAGTTCGTCTTGCCGGAGAAGTTGGTCGTCTCGACCACCAGCGCCTCGCCTTCCCAGCGGCCGCGCGGGTCGCCGTGCCACTGGCGGATGCCGTCGGCCACGTGTGGCCGGCCGTCCAGCGGAATCACCCGCGTCTCGTGGATCATCTCCATGTGGACGACCACGTGGTCGGGCGTCTGCAGTATCAGCGTGTGGTTGTTGTAGAAGTCGGGCAGCCGCGGCAGCCCGCGCGTGAGGCAGCGCTCCCACAGGCTGCGCCCCTCGGGGCCGTCGCTGTGGCGGCGGTGCTCGATGTCGCGCGCCGAGACACCCTGGTTCGACTCGAGCGTCAGCGCCTCGCGCCGCGCCCCCGCCGGCGTGAGCGGCGGCACCCGGCCGTCCGGCGGGTCCACGATCAGCGACGTCTGGCGGGAGACGTCGCGCGCCGGCATCCAGAACTGGTTGTAGCCCTGGAGCAGTATCGGATCGCCCGGCCGGGGCCCGCCGGTGTCGACCCGCCGCTGCGCGTTGGCCGCCGCGGCCGCCGCCAGCTCCTCGTCGGTGAGCTGCTGCCGCTCACCCAGCCCGGCGGGCCGCTCGAGCGGCGTGACCACGTCGTTGGCCCACAGCCCCTGCAGGTCCGGATCGCCCCAGGGCGTGCGGCCCTGCGCCGCCGCGGGCAGCGGCGGCAGGAGCGCCAGGACGGCCACCGCCGCGACCGCCCGCAACGGCCGTGCGCAATCAGTCATCGGTCCCCTCCCCAGCTCGCGGCGCCCCGTGTCCGGCGCGGTCAGGGAATCGCCCCTTCCGTGGTCAGCCGCACCCGGTACAGCCCGGTCGAGGCCGTCATGTACAGGGTCTGGCCGTCATCGCCCCAGGCCACGTTGGCGGTCACCTCGCCGGTCATGATCGTGCCGAGGTGGACGCCCTCCGGCGAGATCACCCAGACGCCGCCCGGCCCGGTCGCGTAGACGTTCCCCGCCAGGTCCACCTTCATGCCGTCGGCGACGCCGGCGGCGCCCTGCGGGTCGTCGATGGCGAAGAAGACGCGCGGGTTCGACGCGCCGTCGGGGCCGAGGTCGAAGGCCATCCAGCGGATGTCGTCGGCCGCCGAGTTGGCCACGTACAGAATCGACTCGTCGGGCGATAGCGCGATGCCGTTCGGGCGCGGCACGTCCCGGTCCAGCAGCTCGAGCTCGCCCTCGGGGCCGAGGCGGTAGACGCCGTTGTAGTCGAGCTCGCGCAGGGGCGACTCGTCCCGCCCCTCCAGGCCGGACCCGGGATCCGTGAAGTACAGCCAGCCGTTCGACGCGTAGGTCGCGTCGTTCGGACCGTTCAGCCGCTGGCCCTCGTAGTGCCCCACCAGCGTCGTGCGCGTCCCGTCGTCCTCCAGCCGGGAGATGACGCGGTTGCCGTGCTCGCACAGGACGAGCCGGCCCGTGGCGTCTATCGTCAGGCCGTTGGAGCTGACCGACCGCAGGCCGGTCAGGTCGCCCTCGTAGACCGGGTCGATGTAGGTGCGCGCGCCGTCCGCCTCGGTCCACTCGTAGACCTCGTTCCCCCGCACGTCGGAGAACAGCAGCCGCGACTGGCGCCGGTCCCACACGGGCCCTTCGCTGAAGGCGAAGCCCTCCGCGAGCTTCTCGATGCGCGCGTCCGGCGGCACGATCGCGTCGAGCCCCGGATCGACGCGCACGATCGATCCGACGCTCTCGGGCGGCGGCGCCTCCGCCGCTTCGGGTTCGGGAGCAGGCTCCGGCGCGCCGCAGGCGATCGCGGCGCAGGCCAGCAGCGGCAGACACGCAGGCAGCAGTTTCGTCATGATTCTCCTCGTCACTCCGGCAGCGCGAAGGCCGACAGCGAGTGCCCGGCGATGATGGTCACGTACTGTCTGCCGTCGACCTCGTAGGTCATCGGCCCGCTGGCGATCTCGCCCCCGAGATTCACCCTCCACAGCAGGTCGCCGGTGCGCGCGTCCATGGCCTGGAAGTAGCCCGAGCGGGCGCCCGTGAACAGCAGGTCCGAGGCGGTGGTCAGGATGCCGCTGCGGATGACGTCCGCCAGATCGAAACGCCAGCGCTCCTGGCCGGTCAGCGCGTCGAGCGCGAGCACCGCCCCGTACCCCGCCTCGGCCGTCCAGTCGTTGATGGGGCCGCGCCGCGTCGGCGGCGTCGCGGCATCCGGCACCGGCGCGTAGGTGCCCGGGAGTCCGCCCAGGAAGCTCTCGCCCGGCTCGTACACCTGCGGCTCGGGGTTGAAGATGGAGGCCCGCTCCTCCCAGGCCGGCACGTAGAACAGCTCGGTCCGCGGGCTGAAGGACGGCGAGTACCAGTTCGTCGCGCCCGCGACCGCGGGGAACGTCGGCTCGCCCGGCGGCTGCGGCGTCTCGATCGGCCGGCCGCTGTCGTCCAGCCCGGCCGCCCAGTTGACCCTGACGAACGCGCGTCCGGTCAGGAAGCGGCCGGTCGCCCGGTCCAGCACGTAGTAGAACCCGTTCCGGTTCGCCCACAGCATCACCCGGAACAGCGTGTCGTTGCGCTCGATGTCGGCCAGCACGGGAATCTGCACGGCGTCGTAGTCGTACGGATCGCCGGGCGTGAACTGGAAGTGCCAGCGCAGCTCGCCGGTGTCGGCGTCGAGGGCCACCACCGAGCTGGTGTACAGGTTGTCGCCGGGCCGCTGCGCCGGGTTCCAGTCGGGCCCCGGGTTGCCCACCCCCCAGTACGTCAGGTTCAGCGCCGGGTCGTAGGAACCGGTCAGCCAGACCGAGCCCCCGCCGTGCTTCCACGCCTCCGGGTCGCAGTAGGTCTCCGGATCCGGCGGACACGGCTCCCACGTCTCGTGCCCCGGCTCGCCCGGCCCCGGAATGGTGTAGAAGCGCCAGACCTCCTCGCCGGTGGCCGCGTCGAGCGCCGCGACGAAGCCGCGGATGCCGCGATCGCCGCCGGCGGTGCCGACGATGACCTTGTCCTTGATGGCCAGCGGCGCCAGCGTGAAGGAGTACGCCAGCGACTTGTCCGCCACCTCCACGTCCCAGAGCTCGGCCCCGGTCACCGCGTCGATGGCCACGACGTGCGCGTCGAGCGTCGCCATGAAGAGCCGGTCGCCCAGCACCGCCACGCCGCGGTTGTTCGATCCGCAGCAGGCGCGGTGGTCCGACGGCGTCGGATAGCGGTAGATCCAGAACACGCGCCCCGTCCGCGCGTCCAGCGCGATGACGTCGTTGGGCCGCTGCGTCACGTACATGATGCCGTCGACCACCAGCGGCGTCGACTCCCAGGACGGCCCGAACGTGGTCGACTGGTAGACCCACTGCCGCTCCAGATCGCCGACGTTGTCCGGCGTGATCCGATCGAGCCGGCTGTAGCGGTCGCTGAAGTAGTTGCCCGAGTACGTCAGCCAGTTGGCGGGCTCGTCGACCGCGCGGTCGAGCCGGTCGGAGCCGACCTGCGCCCCGGCGGTCGCGACCGCGAGCCCCCACAGGAGTACCGACACCGGCAACAGCCGCCGCATCGCCGCGCGTTGCATCGTCATGGGCTTACAATACCACCCAATCCCAAGGAGCCCGGTAGCCGCATGCACAGACCCCGGTTCTCGTTCTTCGTTCGCGCCTCGCTGCTGTCGATCTGCCTCCTGCCGGCGTCCGCGGGCACCGCCGGGGCGCAGGCGCGGAGCGACGTGCCCGTCTTCGAGCTCGACCCGTCGTGGCCGGCCCCGCTGGCGGACGCCGACGCCCCCTGGCCCGACCTGGATCGCAACGCCACGTCGGTGGCCGTGGACCCGCGCGACCATGTCTGGATGATGCAGCTTCCGACGCCGGAGGAGCGGGAGGCGGAGAACGCCGGCGGCCCGCGCGTGCCGCGGGTCTTCGAGCTCGATCCCGCGGGCAACGTCGTCCGGAGCTGGGGCGGCCCCGGCACGAGCGCCGTCTGGATGCTGGAACCCGACCCGGACGTGCCGTACCCGTCCGGCACCCCGGCCGAGCACGGGATGTTCGTGGACCACGACAACAACGTCTGGGTGACGGGCAACGGTCACGTGGCGCTGAAGTTCTCGCCGGCCGGCGAGCTGCTGCTCCGGGTCGGCGAGCCGGGGCGCACGAACGGCAGCAACGACACCGCGCTGCTGGGCAACTCGTGCGAGCTGACCGTCGACCCGGCGACCAACGAGCTGTACGTCGCCGACGGCTACAACAACCGGCGCGTCATCGTCTTCGACGCGGCGACCGGCGCCTACAGCCGCCACTGGGGCGCGTACGGCAACCGCCCGGTCGATTTCGTGCTGACGGACGAGGGCCTGTACTCGGACGACTCCCAGCTCTACGCGCCGGATGCGCCGCCGCAGCCGCAGTTCCTCGCCGTGCACTGCGTGCGCGTGGCGCGCGACGGCGCCGTCTACGTCTGCGACCGCCAGCGCAACCGCGTGCAGGTGTTCCGGCGCGACGGCACGTTCGTCACCGAGTTCCCGGTCGCCCCGGACACGCCGGCCGAGCTGGGGTTTCCCCAGGGCGTGGGCGCCGTCAACTTCGGCTCGGCGTCGACCATCGGCTTCTCGACCGACGCGGAGCAACGCTACCTCTACGTCGGCGACAACATGAACGACGCGATCTGGATCTACCGGCGGAGCGACCTGGAGCTGCTCGGGTCGATCGCCACCAACCGGGCCGCGAACCACTACCTGTCCGTCGACTCGGCCGGCAACATCTACAACAGCGGGCTGCAGAAGTTCGTCTTCAGGGGTGTCCGTTAGGAGTCTGCGCCGTAGCACGGCGCGGACTCCTGCAGGGTTGGCTGGGCGCCGAGCGGAGCCGCGAGGCGACGATTGGCGGGCGGGCGCGCCCCGCGCCGCGGGGCTGGCCATCGCCGGCATGCTGGCGCTCACCATCGCCGGCGCGGTCTGGCCGGCCGTGCCGCCGGTGGCGCCCGCCGTCCTGGCGTGGGTCGCGCTGGTCCTGCTGTGGGCGGGGGTCGGCCGGCGGCAGCAGGTGCAGGTGCTGGCGTTCATCGCCGCGGGTCTGGGCGCCTTCCTGTGGGGCGTCGGCCGCGGGGCGCCGCTGCGCGTCGACAGCCTGCTGGGCCAGAACCAGCCGATCCTGTCGATGCTGGCCTCCATCACCCTGCTGCGGCTGCTGAACCGGCCGCCCCGCGCCGGCGACGCCGAGCTGCCGCGGGGCCTCCGCGCCTACCTGCAGAGCATGCTGGGCGTGCATGCGTTCGGGTCGGTCATCAACATCTCCGCCGTCATCATCATGTCCGACCGGCTGGCGCGCGCCCGGCCGCTGGGGTTCGACGAGGCGCAGCTCTTCAGCCGGGCGTTCAGCACCGTCGCGTTCTATTCGCCGTTCATCGGCGGCGTCGCCCTGGCCCTGGCCTACACGCCCGGCTCGAGCCCGGTGGTGATGATGCTGTTCGGCGCCCCGCTGGCGGCGGCGGCCTGCCTCTGGCTGTACTGGTACGCGCGCAGCGGCCGGGCCGGGGACATCGAGGGCTTTCGCGGGTATCCGCTGCAGCCCGCGGACCTGAAGATTCCGCTGACCCTCGGGGCGGGGGTGCTCGTTGCCGCGGCGACGCTGCCCGGCTACTCGGTGCTGGCCCTCATCACCATGGTCACGCCCGCGCTGGTCTTGGGCGTGCTGCTCAAGCGGGGCGGCCTGCGCGGGCTGCGCCCCGCGTTCGCGGAGTACGTCGAGACCCGCGCCCCGCAGATGGGCGGCGAGCTGGCGCTGTTCCTCGGGGCGGGCGTGCTGGCGGCGGGCGTGGTGGCGGCCGCCGCGGGCGCGGGCGGCTGGCTGCTCTTCGCCCGCCTCGACGCCTTCCACGCGAGCCTGCTGGTGCTGGCCTTCGTGGTGACCTCGCTGGTCTGCATCCACCCCGCGGTGCTGGTGGGCGTCACCGTGGCGCTGCTGGAAACGGTCGAGCTCGATCCCACGCTGCTCGCCACGACGTTCGCCATGGGCTGGGGCCTGGGCTGCGTCGTCAACCCCCTGTCGGGCGTCAACGTGGTGCTCGCCACCCGTTACGGCGCCAACAACTGGCGCATCGCGCGCAGCAACGTCGCCTTCAGCGCGGCGCTGTACGTCGTCGCGGTGGGCCTGCTCTACCTCTACGAGCACACGCTGGCACGTTGATGTACCGTCGGGTCGTGGGCTGAATAGAAGACCGGTCACCGCACGGGAAATAGGCCCAATCCTTCCCTCTCAACGGGGACCGATGTTTGGCGACCGTCCCGACGCACCAACCCAGGTGACCTGGCTGCGCGACCGGTTGCTCAAGGTCAGTGTCCACGTCGTGCGCTCCGTCCGCCGGCTCGTCCTGCAGTATTCATTTACCGGGTGAATCGCCAATGAACACGGGCTGAGAATGGACTTGG
>CAYGCV010000185.1:0-8577 GCA_964348425.1 uncultured Vicinamibacteraceae bacterium
GTCAGCGGGGCGCCTCGGCGGGTCGGGGTGCGTCCCCTCCCCCGGACCCCCTCCCGGGTCCACCGCTACGCCATCGTGGCGCGCGGCATGAACCTGCTCGACAACCTGGACCTCGAGGCGGCGGCCGAGACGGCGGCGCGGCTCGAGCAGTGGGACTTCATGCTGGTGATCGCGCCGCTGCGCGTCCCGGGCGGCACGGGCTCGCCGGTGAACCCGCTCGCCATCTTCTGATGGCGGGCGGGCGGCAGACGGCGGCCGGCCGGCGCGTCAGGGGCCGAGCGCGCAGTCGCCGTAGTACTGCTCGGGCCGCGACGTGAAGCCGATGAGCGAGACGTCCGTGTACTCGTGGCGCGTGTGCACGGCCATGAGCCGGCCGTCGTCCGTCTCGCGGTCGAAGATGGTCGTCGTGTACAGCGGCCCCGAGCTGAACATCTGCAGGAAGTGGAGGTAGTCGCCGGTCAGCCGCGTGATGATGTGCGAGGGGCCGAACGGGCCGATCACCTCGGCGGTGGCGCCCGCCGTGTCGATGGCCTCGAAGCGGAAGGACAACGTCGCCGCGTCCACGTCCGCCTCGGGGTCGCCGTCGGTCCACGTCCCGGTCGCAATCAGCGTGAACGAGCAGTCGAGGCTGCCCGCGGCCGCGAGGCGGTCATCCTGCGCCCCGGCCGCCGCGGGGCCCGCGAGACACCAGCCGAGCGCCGCACACGCCGCGACCTGCCGAATGGGTGACATAGGCCCTCCTGTTGGTCGGGAGCCTATCATACGGGCCGCGGGCCGGCCCCGGGCAGTTTGACCGCGCGACCGGCGCGCAGCATAATCGGCGTCCTGGAGTGCATGTTCGAATGAAGGCGATGGCATTCGCGCTGGCGTTGCTCGCGGCCGGGGTGGCGGCGGGACAGGTGGCGGTCGACGCCGAGCTGCAGCGGCAGCTCGACGAGCTGTTTCCGGCGGCGACCTCGTTCTCGTCCAAGGAGGGCGACCCGCCGCACTTCAAGGCGTACGCCGGGCCGCCGGGCCGCGGCCGGAGACTGATCGGCTACGCCTTCTGGACCACCGAGCTCGAGCCGCTCGAGCGGGGCTACGACGGGCCGATCAAGATCCTGACCGGGGTGGACACGGACGGCGTCCTGACCGGCATCGTCGTCGCCGATCATTACGAGCCGTACGGCTACTTCTCCATCGACCTGCCGCGCTACGCCGCGCAGTTCGTCCGCAAGAGCATTCGCGATCCGTTCCGGGTCGGGAACGACATCGACGCCGTCTCCACCGCCACCCTCACGGTGACGAGCGCGACGCGGGCCGTGCGCAACGGCTCGCGCCGGCTCGCGCGGCGCCTGATCACGCCGCCGGAGGCGCGCTGATGCGGCGCGTCATCGCCGCCGTCGTGCTGCTCGCGGCGGCGACGGCCGGGCCCGCGGCCGCGCTCGCCCAGCCCGAGCCCGAGGTCGACCCGTGGGGGTTCGACGACGAGCTGGAGGAGCCGGAAACCTGGGGCACGCTGCTGCGCGATCAGGCTACCGACCTGGGGCTGTTCACGGCCTTCGCCGCCCTGGCCCTGGTGAGCTTCTTCCGCAAGAGCGTCGCGCTGAAGTACGTCACGCTGGCGGCCGCCATCGCCTATCTGGGATTCACCAAGAGCCAGCTCATCTCGGTGGTCAACGTCTACGGGCTGCTGGCCGGCAACCTGCCGGTCTTCAAGTACAGCCTGGCCTGGTACCTGTTCGCCGGCTTCACGCTGGTGACGACGGTGCTGTGGGGCCGGCTGTACTGCGGGCGCGTCTGCGCGTTCGGGGCGCTGACGCAGCTCATGGACCGGATCGTCCCGGCGCGGCTGCGCCTCGAGGTGCCGCCGTGGCTCGAGCGCCGCGCCGCGCTGGTGAAGTTCGGGCTGCTCGGCGCCGTGCTGATCTACTTCTTCCTGACCTCGGACATCGCGGCGTACCGCTTCGTCGAGCCGTTCTGGATGTTCACCCGCCGGGCCTCGACCGGCATGTGGGTGGGGCTCGCCGTGCTGCTCGTCGCCACGGTCTTCATCCGCAACCTGTACTGCCGCTTCCTGTGCCCGGTCGGCGCCTTCCTGGGGCTGATCTCGAAGCTGACCGTGTTCCGCATCAAGCGCTGGTCCGAGTGCAACACCTGCAGGATCTGCGAGAAGACCTGCGAGTGGGGGGCGATTCGCGGCCCGCAGATCGTCATGACCGAGTGCGTGCGGTGCGACGACTGCGAGCGCCTCTACGCGGACACCGCGAAGTGCCCGCACTGGATCATCCTCCGGCGCCGGTCCGCCGCCCCCCAGACAGCGCGGTAGCGGGCGCCCGCGTCGGATCGCCTGTCGGCCTGCGCGGCCCCGCGGAGCGCGGGCGTCAGTCGTTCCCGCCGCCGCGCCAGACGTTGTCGGTCGGCGTGCGCTCGAAGGACGGCCAGGCGTCGATCAGCGTGAACGGCGCATCGGGGTCGACCGACGTCGGCACCGGGCCGATGCGGCGGCGTTCGCCGCTGTCGTCGTCGAAGCGCTGCGTCACGTGGATGGCGGCGGCGACCGGCTCCCAGCCGCCGTCCTGCCAGCGCCAGCGCTGGCCGCCTATCTCGAGGGTGCGCGCCGCCTGCGCGACCAGCACGTCCGACGCCGCCGGTGGTCCGAGCAGGGCCTCGGCCGTGCCGGCGCCGACCGCCTCGGCCAGGGCGTCGGCCAGCGGCGTGCCGGCCCGCACCCCGGCGATCACGGCGCCGACCGCGCGGCCGGCGTCGTCCACGCCGACGGACTCCACCCAGCCGACCGTCGCCAGCGGCGTGTACTCCCGCACCCACGGCACGTCGCCGGCGGCCGCGACGCCCACCGCGGGCGCGTCCAGCGCGCCGAGGGCCTCGACGACCCGGTCGCTGGCCCGCGCCTGCAGCGCCAGCCACGCGTCCACGCCGTCCTCCTCGCGGACGCACTCCAGGCCGACCCAGCCGGGCACGCCGACCCGCAGCCAGTCCTCGCCGGGCTCCTTGCGCAGGTCGGCCTCGTCGGTCAGCGTGCGCGCGGCCAGCGCGGCGGCGATGGTGGCGCGGCGCTGCCAGCGGCCGAAGGCCTCTCCGGAGATGTCCCACCCGTCGTGCTCGGGCAGCCAGAGCAGGTTGCCGTAGAGCGCGGTCTCGCCGCGCTCGCGCGGCGCCTGCAGCACGGTGCGCACCACCGGCGCGCGGCCCAGTGTGGCGGCGACGCAGGCGTGCATGGCCGCGACGTCGTCGAGGACGCCGTCCGCGTCGCGCGCGCGCTGCCGCCCGTGCAGCGCGGCGACGCCGCCGCGGCGGGTCACGACCGGTGCCTCCGGCCACCAGGCCGCGGCGAAGTCGAACGGTCCGGCGGTCGCGGCGATGCGGGCGCCGGTCGCGGCGATGCGGGTGCCGGCGGGGCGCTCCGCGTCGCGATCGGTGCCGGCGAAGCTCACGCTCCAGCGCCAGTCGCCCGCCGGCGCCACGCCGGCAGCGGGCGCCAGCGCACCGGCCATGACGTTGTCGGGGACGGGGTCGAGGCCGTGGGTCCGGCGTTCCCGGGGCGCACGCACCAGCCGGTCGGGGTCGTGCCCGAGCGTCGGCAGCAGGTCGGCGGCGCGGAGCCAGACGCCGGAGGGGTGCAGCCAGGGGGTCTCTCCCTCCGCCGACCACCCCTCTCCGCGGGCGGCGACGTCCAGCTCCACGGTGCAGCCCTCGGCCGTGGGACCGCAGGCTCCAAGCGGCAGCGCGAAGTGGTCGAACGCCACGGTTACCGCTGCCTCGCGGCCGTTGACGGCGGCGCGCGCGATCTCGGCGCCGTGCGGAAGCGAGCCGTGCAGCGTGCCGGAACGCGACCGGACGCCGTCGAGCCGCCAGCGCACCACCGCCACGCGCTCGGCCGGATGGACGACAATGTGCGCCTCGCCGCCCGCCACCGAGAACGGCGCTGCGGCGGCCCACCAGCGCGCCTCCCAGGCGGCGGCGTCCGCCGTCGCCGCCGGCTGCGACTCATAGCCGCCCAACGTCACGAGCTGCTCGTGCAGCACGCTGTGGACCCCGGCCGCCAGCACGACGCCGGCAGCCGCGCGCGCGCCGGCGGCGCCCGCGGCCCTGCGCAGGCCGGTCCGCCAGCGGAGGGCCATGGTGAGCGCGGTGCCGCGCGGCCAGGCGAGCCACGCCAGCGCGACGATTCCGGCCGCGACGGCCAGCTTGTAGAGGTCGAGGGTCAGGATGTAGCCCAGCCACGGTGCCCACCCCGCGAACTCCGACAGCGTGATGCTCGGCGGCACGGCGACCTCGACCGGCGGATAGGTGGTGACGCCCAGCTCGTGGTTGACCACGATGAAGAACGCGCAGATGATGCCGGCCGCGTGCGCCGCGCCCGTGTGGCGGACCAGCGCGTGAGCCAGCAGCACCAGCGCGCACAGCTCCAGCATCGACGGGGCGAGCACCAGCCCGAAGTGGAGGACGGGGTCGAGCAGGCTGAAGGCGTCGGGGACCACGAGGGCGTTCACGATCCACACGGAGACGGTCGGGGTCAGGGCGAACACGACGGTGACGGCGCCGGCGGCCAGCGCGCGGCCCGCCACCCGGCTTCCCAGGGGCGCCGGGGTGGCGTCGGCGATCTCGCCGTAGCCCGGGCGGTCGTCCCGGCGCGCCATGACCCCGACGAACGCCGCCACCACGAACGCCAGCACCAGGTAGAAGAACTCGACCAGCAGCGGATCGAGGAGATCGGGGCGGGGGAGGATGGGGCCGTCGGCATGGAGGATGACGTGGACGAACGAGCCGCCCACGCCCAACGCCGCCAGCATGAGGAGGGCGAGCGGCGTTCCCCACCCGCGGAACGAGAGCGCGAAGTGCCAGGCCGCCTCGCTCCACGCGGCGTCGAGCCACGACGGCTGCCGCGGGACGCCGCGCGGCGGCGCATCGGGATCGGACGGCTCGGCTTGGTGCGCGTCGGCCGCACGGCCCGGTCCGCGCACCGCGGGCGCGCGCTCGAGCGCCATCCGCTCGCGTTGCACCCGGCGCAGCACGACGCCCAGCAGCAGCAGCGGCGGGAACGTCCAGAGCAGGCGGTTGACGACCAGCGGCGTCGTCATCCGCAGGACGCCCGCCGCCTTCTCGCGCGGCGTCCAGAGGTTGGCCTGCTCCTCCACCTCCGCGTACGCGGAGGGGTCGAGGAGGGTCGCCAGCACCGGGCTGCCGTCGGCGCCGCGCACGACGACCATGGCCACCATCCAGATCAGCATCAGCACCGCCGCGAGCGCGAACGGCCCCGCGACGCTGCGGGTGCGGATCGCCGCGCAGAGCAGCAGCGCGCCGAGCCCGGCGGCGGAGGGCAGCGTCAGGATCAGCAGCGTGTGGCCAATCGCGAACAGCGGCTGCGGCCCCACCGCGTCGGCGGGGATCAGCCCGAGGGCGCCGAGGAGCGGCACCAGCAGGAACCCGAGCCCGGTCGCGAGGGCCAGCAGGCTGGCGAGGACCAGCGCGCCGAGATAACGGCCGGCGAGCAGCGCGGACAGGGAGATCGGCGCCGCGAGCACCACCTCGTGCAGATTGGCCGTCCGATCGCGGACGACCACCTGCGCGAAGACCCAGGCCCAGACGAACAGCAGCCAGACTGCCTGGCCGCTCATCATCAGGTAGACGAGGTGGGGGCTGTTGCGCGGCACGTCGGTCGCCCCCATGTCGCGCAGATAGTCCGCGTTGAGCAGCACCAGCATCAGGTAGGCGATGAGCCCGGGAAACACGATGGGGATGAGCGGGCCGCGGCAGCCGGCACGGAGCTCGTGCCAGGCCTCGACGGCGACGAAATGCAGCGCCTTCATGCCGCCGCCTCCTCGTCCCGGACCCCCGCGCGGGCGATCGCGGCGTGGTAGACGTCCTCCAGGCGCGGCGCGTGGGGCGCCCATACCTCGCCGGGCGTGACCGGTGCGTCGACGACGACCAGCGCGCCGTACGGCGTCGCCGCGACGTGCAGCGCAGCGTCCGGAACCGGCTCGTCGCGGGGCACCACGCGCGACCAGAGGCGGCCTTCGAGCGGCGCGGTCAGGGCGGCCGGCGTGCCCTCGGCGACGATGCGCCCGGCGGCCATGATCGACAGCCGCTCGCAGAGGCTCTCGACGTCGTCGACGATGTGCGTCGACAGGAGGACGATGTTGTCGGCCGCGATGTCAGCCAGCACGCGGTGGAAGCGGCTGCGCTCGGCCGGGTCGAGACCGGCCGTCGGCTCGTCGACGATGAGCAGGCGCGGGTCGCCGGCCAGGGCCAGCGCGATGCCGAAACGGCGCAGCATGCCGCCGGAGTAGGTCGCCACGGCCCGGTCCGCGTCCGCCCGGAGGTTCACCCGCTCGAGCAGCTCCGCCACCTCCTGCCGCCGCTCGCGGCGGTTGGTGCGTCCCTTGAGCCAGGCGAAGCGGTCGAGCAGTTGCCGGCCGGTGACCGTCGGGTAGGTGCCGATCTGCTGCGGCAGGTAACCCAGCCGGCGCCGCACGTAGTCGGGGTTGGCGAGCGTGTCGACGCCATCCAGCGTGATGGACCCGCTGTCGGGCTGCTGCAGCGTCGCCAGCGTGCGCATCAGCGTGCTCTTGCCGGCGCCGTTCGGGCCGAGCAGGCCGTAGAGGCCCGGTTCCACCGTCAGATCGACCGCGTCCAGCGCGCGGACGCCGCCCGGATAGGTCTTCGTCAACTGCTTGACCCGCAGGCCTTCGATAACGTTGTCCATCGCGTGCTCCATTCGATACGAGGCTCCCCCGCGGCTACCAGTCGAAGTCCACACCCGCGCCGACGGCGCGCGGGTCGGCCATCCGTCCGTAGGCTCCCCCCAATCCGAACAGCCGGCCGTCGAACAGCCCCAGCTCGTACTGGTCGTCGAGCAGGTTGGTGCCCCACAGGTAGAGCGACCAGCCCGCTCGTTCGTAGCCGACCCGACCGCTGAGCAGGCTGCGGCTCGCTACCTGGGTGATCAGCGGCGCCGAGATCTCGGTGTAGGCGTCGTCCGTGTAGCTGAACGTCCCGCTGGCGAACCAGCCGCTCGGGGCCCGCCAGCCGATCCCGACGGCGCCGTTCCAGGCCGGCGACTGCGGAAAGGCCCGGCCGGCGAGGTCGGTGCCGTCGAGGACGAATTCGACGAACTCCGACGCGGTGACGCCGAACGAGGCGAACAGGTTCAGCGTGCTGCTGACGTAGTACTCCGACTCGACCTCCACCCCGTGCAGCGCGGACCGGCCCGCGTTCGTGATCAGCGCGTCGAAACCGGGGATGCCGCCGGCCGCCGTGTACGGGATCTGCTGCTCCCGCCAGTCGATCGTGAAGACGTTCGCGTTGAGCGTCAGCCGGCCGTCGGCCGTCCGATGGCGGACGAACACCTCGTAGTTGTCCGTGTACTCCTCGCCGTACGCCTCCGCCACGCCGAGGAAGACGGCAAACGCGAAGCCTCCCGCCTTGTAGCCGCGGGCGTACGACGCGCCGACCGACGTGCTCGCGGTCAGGCTGTAGGCGAACGACCCGGAAGGCAGCACCTGGTTGAAGGTCTTCTCGGCGTTCAGGTCGCTTGTCAACCCGTTGTTGTCGGCGAAGTTGTCGTTCCGCCGCGTCTCGCGGTTGAGCCGCACGCCTCCCGTCAGGAGCACGCGGTCGGTCACGGTCCACTCCGCACGCCCGAAGACGCCCAACTGATCGACCTCCTCCAGCAGTCGGGTCTCGCGGTTGAAGGGCGCGACGCCGCCCCTGCCGTCCGGGAAGATCCCCGTGCCATGGAATCCGAAGGAGTAGTCCCCCTGGGAGTAGAAGAGACCGATCACGCCGTCCACCCGCTCGCCGCGGTACGCCGCGCGCACCTCCTGGCTGAGGATGGCGTCGTGTCCCGCGGCGTCGACGGCGAGGAAGTCGAACCGCGACAGATCCGCATCGAAGTTCTGCGTCAGGTCGAAGCGGCTGTAGCCCGTGATGGCGTCGATCACCCAACGGTCATCGAGGGCGATGTGCGTCTCGAGATTCAGGAAGTCGAGGGTCGACGGGTACTCGTCCGGCCGGTTCCAGGGTTGCCGGCGGTCCTGCAGCGTGATCCCCTCGGCCTCGTTGGCGGTGACCAGGGCGAACGGGTTGGAATCGGAGTCGTTGTGCAGCCACATGAAATCGAACCGCACGCGGTCGTCGGCCCGGGGTCGGAGCGCGACCTGCCCCCGGATGGTCTGCTCGTCGGTGCGCTGCACGTCATCGTCTCCGGTCACGAGGTTGGTAGCCGCGCCCCGGGCGTAGCGGTCCTCGAACGTCACGCGCGCGGCGAGAACATCGTCCACGAGCTCGATGTTCTGCATGACCTGAACGCGCCGCGTACCGAGCCCGCCCCCTTCGAGACGGGCACGGCCGTCGTAGCCGTCGAACGCCGCCTTGTTGTAGTTGATCAGCACGGCGCCGATCAGCGAGTTGGGTCCCTGCAGCGTCGACTGCGGGCCGCGCAGGATCTCCACCGATCCGACATCGAAGAGGGACGGGTTCAGGTAGTCGCCCGTGCGCGGGCCGACCGCCGTCTGATTCAGCAGGATGGAGGCGAGCGCGTTGGCGTTGCCGAAGCCGCTGTCGAGGCCGTTGTTG
>CAYGCV010000186.1:0-8533 GCA_964348425.1 uncultured Vicinamibacteraceae bacterium
GTCGGCGACGGCGGGGCCGGCAAACCCGCCGCGCACGGGCGTGCGCCACTTGACGATCAGCCCGTCCTCGGCGAAGCGCTCGACGATACCGGTCTCGCGCCAGACGGCGGCGCGGTCGACGCCGCGCCACTGCGGCCAGTCCTCGGCATCGACGGCGGCGGTCAGGAGGCAGACGACGGCGCAGGCGAGCGCCGCGGTGACTTGGTACGGCAGACGACGGTCAGACATCAGCGACTCCAGATTGTCCCCGGCCGATGCGCGGCCAACGCGATTCACGCACCCATCGTGCCCGCAGGCAGCATCCGCCGTCAACGCCAAAGACCGACGCTCGTCCCTGCGTCCGTCCGGCGGCGCCCGGCTGGTCGTGGAAAGCGGCACAAGGAAAAAGGAAAAGAGTGACGCGATCGGCCTCTTGCGGGATACGATCACGAAGCTGGACGCGCTCCGGATCCGGCGACCGGCTCGTACGAGCTGCAGCCGACATCCGTATAGCAGGGAGGTGGCGAGATGAGTTCGCGAGTACGATTGGCGCTGGCCGTGCTGCCGGTCATCGCCGGCACGCTCTGGGCGGGCGCGGCGCCCGTCGCCGCCCAGGGCCGCACGCCGTGGGGTGACCCGGATCTGCAGGGCATGTGGACGAATACCACGACGACGCCCATGGAGCGGCCGGAAGACCTGGCGGGGCAGGCGACGCTCACCGAGGAAGAGCGCGCGGTGCGCGACCCGGAGGTCCAGGCGGAGGTCAGCTTCGACAGGCCGCCGACCCCGGGCAACGTGGGCGGCTACAACGAGTTCTGGGTGGAGCGGGGTAACCTCATCCGCCAGACGTCGCTCATCGTCGACCCGCCCGACGGCCGGCTGCCCGCCCTCACGCCGGGGGCGGAGCGGCAGCGCAACGAGTTCCTCGCGCGGTGGGTCGCCCCGCCGGGCTCCTGGGAGGACATGAACCTGTACGACCGCTGCATCACGCGCGGACTGCCCGGCGCCATGATTCCCGGCTTCTACAACCACAACTACCTGATCCTGCAGACGCCCGGCTACGTGGTGATGCAGGTCGAAATGATCCACGATACGCGCATCATTCCGCTGGACACGGGCGAGCGCCCGCGGTCGGGCGTTCCGCAGTGGCTCGGCGACTCGCGAGGCTACTGGGACGGCGACACGCTGGTGGTCGAGACCAGGAACTTCGCCGCGAAGGGCGAGCAGCGGACGAACATCGGTCGGTTCTTCCTGACGTTCTCGGGCGGTGAGCACGCGCGTCTCGTCGAGCGCTTCACCCGCATCGGCGAGGATCGGCTGGACTACCGGTTCACGGTCATCGACCCGACCGTCGACACGCGCGCCTGGACCGCGTCGATTCCGATGCAGAAGAGCGAGGACGCGCTGTTCGAGTACGCTTGCCACGAGGGCAACTACGCGCTTGGGAACATCCTCGCCGGCGCGCGGGCCGATGAGCGGGCCGCGGCGGCCGCCGGGCAGCAGTCGCGGTAAGGGGCCGCGTCCCGGAACGGCGCGGACGACGGCGCACCGGGCCCGTCCGTGAGAGGGGCAGGAATGACAGCTCGCACAGCAGCGGTCGCGGCGTTGGCGGTCATGGTTGCGGCTGAGGGATACCGCGACCCGGCGGCCGCCCAGAGCGACGACGCGCTCTACGTCCTGGACGGGTCGGCCCTGTACCGCGTCGTGCCGGACGGTCAGGACGTCAAGGTCGTCGACGACGTCGGGCCGGGGGTGCCGGCCATCGTGAGCACCGTGGCCCCCGCGTACCCGCCGGACATGGACGAGGCGTGGGTGATCGAGCTGGCCGCTGTCATCGAGGAGGACGGCACCGTCGAGGAGGCCGACGTGGTGCGGTCCCAACCGTTCTCGGGACCGGCGCCCCGCCAGGCCGCGCCGCCCTGGGTGGTGGAGCTCAACGCCTCGGCCGTCGCGGCCCTCGAACAGCGGCGGTATCGCCCGGTGCTCCTGAACGGCCAGGCGATCCGCATGCGCATCTCGGTGGTGGTCGTCTACGTGCCGCCCGGCGCGAGCGAGATCGCGCCGCCCGACGCGGCCGGCGGCGGCCCGGGCCAGCCGTGAGGGGCGCCAGGCCCGGCGGGCGCGGCCCGGCGTCGCTGCTGGTGCTGTCGCTGCTGGCAGCGCCGGCGGCGGCCCGCGCGCAGGAGCCGTCGCTCCTCGACGTGCTGGGCCGGACGACCCGCTACGTCAGCGAGCTGAGCGCCCGACTGTCGGGCACGGTCGCAGAGGAGCGCTACGAGCAGCGCGCGACGACGCTTGCCGGCGGCGGCATCGGCAGCCCGTCCGGCAACCGCCGCTCCTCCTACCGGCGCACGCTGCGCTCGGACTACCTCCTCGTGCGGCCGCGGAACACGGGGTGGTACTACGGATTCCGCGACGTGTTCGAGGTCGACGGGCAGCCGGTGCGCGACCGTGAGGAGCGGCTGTCGGATCTGTTCCTCGATCCGTCCACGTCGGCCGACCGGCAGATTCGCGGCATCGTCCGCGACAGCGCCCGTTACAACATCGGCGACGTGCGCCGCAACTTCAACGTGCCGACCCTCGCGCTGCTCTTCCTGCACCCGGACAACCGGGCCCGCTTCGACTTCGAGCGGGCGGACGACGACGCGCCGCGGCTCGGGCTCGACCGGCCCGAAGGGGCCGGCGAGGTGTGGGTCGTCGCCTACCGGGAAGACTGGCCGACCACCCTCATCCGCGGGCGGGAGCGCAGCAACATGCCGGCCAGCGGACGGTTCTGGATCGAGCCGGCCACCGGCCGCGTGCTGGCCAGTGAGGTCGGCGTGCGGGACGACGAGGTGCGCGCGACCATCGCCGTGCTGTACCGGCTGGACAGCGGGCTGGGCCATCTGGTGCCGGCCGAGATGCGCGAGCGCTACGAAAACCGCCGGCAGCGCTCGCGCGTGGACGGCACGGCCACCTACACCGACTTTCGGCGGTTTCAGGTGCAGGTCAGCGAGTCCGCACCGTTCCGCGACTGATGCTGCTCAGCGCCCCTGCCGCTCCAGCACCCGCGCGCCGGCGAGGATGCTGGTCATGGCGTAGTTGCCCTCGTGGCAGGCGGCCTCGAAGATCTGGTTCTCCTCGTTGTCGATCCGCTGCAGCGGCAGCTCGATGGTCCAGGGGCGGGTCCAGGCCTGCGGGTCGTCCACCGTCGCCTCGTACATGATCAGGTCGGCTGCGACGGGGTTGAACCGCTCCACCAGGTGCAACTGCTCGCCGGAGCCGTTGAAGCTGGTCAGGCCGCTGAAGTTCGTCGTGTCGACGACCAGCGTAGCGCCCTCCCAGCGCCCGACGGAGTCGCCGAGCCATTGGCGGATGTGGACCGGGACGTGCGGCCGGCCGTCGAGGGCGACGGTGCGATACCCGCCGCCGATGTGCCCGTCCTCGTGGTACAGCGTGATCGATCCGGGCGTCTGGACGAGCCGGCTGAAGGTGCCGGATGTCCCGCTGATGAAGGGCACGCTGACGCCGCGGCAGCGATCCAGGTCGCGCCGGTCCTCCGGCCCGTCGGCCAGCTCGCTCCGCATCTTCTCGCGCGCGGCGTCGGCCACCGCCCGCCCGTGCGGGGTGAACGGAATCTTTCCGTCGGGCGGGTCGACGATGAGCGACGTGCGGCGCGTCCGGATGACCTCCTTGCCGCGGCCGGTGAACGCCTCGTTGTAGGCGCCCTCGACGTCCTCGACCGACCCCGGCGCGGCCCGCACGTCGCGCCGGCGGACGCTGGCCCGCTCCTCCAGGGCCGCCACGTCCTCGTCGGTGAGAAACTCCTGGCCCGCGAACTCGTCGGGGCGCTCGAGCGGCGTCAGGATGTAGCCCGGGCTCCAGATGCCCTGCAGGTCCGGGTCGCCCCACGGCGTGCGGGCCGGCTCGAACGCGGCCGCGTCGTCCGCCTGCTCCTGGCCCGCCGGTTCCTGGCCGGTTGGCGATGCGGCGGGCAGCGCGACGGCGACCAACGCCACGACCCAGGTTGCTGCCACGAAATCTTGCTGACGCATCGGAACCTCCTGTGACTCCCGTTGACTCGAACCCACCTGGTTGCGGGGACTCTACCATGCACGCGCCGGCGCCGCCGCGATGCTGCGGCGTCAGGCCGGCAGATCGAACAACGGGATGCCCAGCGCCCGGGCGGCGTCCGTCATCCGGCGGTCGTACGTGGCAAGCTCCACGTTCTGGGCCTGCCCGCGAAGGTGCTCGATCGACGCCAGGTGCAGCGCGTCGAGCGTGCGAAGCGGGACGGGAAAGGCTGCAAGTGCACGCGAGAGAACGGGCGGCGTGAGCTCCAGCAGGGCGATCCGTCCAAGCATCGCGGTGGCGGCGTCGCCGTGGGACTCCGCGAGGTTGCGCTGGTGGACGCGGGTCCACACTTCGTACTGGACCAGGCGGCTGGCGATGAGCGTTTCGTTCCAGAGTCCGGCCGGGGGACGCCGATCCTCGGCGAAGAGATGGGCCAGTGCAACCGAAGCGTCGACGTAGATCAACGGTCGCTTCTGTCCCCTTCCAGCTCGGTGAGGAGCTGTTCCAGCGTCATGATCGGCGCCGGCGCCGGAGGGGGGCCCGAGCCGGGTGCAGCCGGCGGCGTCAACCAGCCCTTGCGCACCGCGTCCGCGAGCAGCGCGTCGGCCAGCATGGGACTCCGCTCCGCCCGCGGCGGAACGATTTCCGCAACGACGCGGTCACGATCCGTCACGAGCACCGTTTCGCCAGCCGCGGCCAGGCGCACGTATTCGCTGAGCTTGTTGTTGAGCACCTTCAGGCCGACGGATCGCATGGATCTCAAGGTAGCGTCTGGTGGCCACCTCCGTCAAGCCGGCCGCTCGTCGACCGCGCACGCGGCGGAGCGTGGCCTGCGTCAGTTGATGGGCACGTCGAGGTGCACCGCGTGGTGCTGGAACTTCCAGCCGGCGTCCGTCTTGACGAAGACGTCGTCGGCGGTCCCGGTGTTCTTGATGCTCGACGGCGATGCCGCCACGTCCAGCTCGATCCAGTACGCGCGCGCGGTCGCCCCGCCGTCGGCCGTCGGCACGATGCGGATGTTCGGAACGTGGTGGCGGCGCTTCGAGTCGCCGGTCTGGCCGCCGAAGCTGCGCTGGCGCCACGCCATCAGCGCGTCGTGACCCTCGAGTTGATCCCCCGTGGGGAAGACGAACACCGCGTTCTCCGCGAACGCCGAGAGCCACAGGTCGGCGTCGCGGAAATCGGACCCCTGGTACATGGTGGCGTACAGTTGCGTGATCTCGGCCCGATCCTCGGCCGTCAGCGTGGCGGCAGCTTCCGGTTGACCGTGCATCCAGCCGGCGGCGGCGACCAGAGGGAGCAGCGCGACGGCGACCAACGACGTGTTTCTGCGCATGATTCCTCCTCCAGGCAGGGTCGGCCCGAGCATCATACAGCCACGGCGCCGGACGCCGTCGTGCCGTCCGGCTGCCGGCGGTGGTTCTCGCTGCTCCCGAGGCGACGCGGGGTTTCGCGGCGGACCGTTGAGCCGGCCTGCTATCATCCCGGCATTCCAGCTTCCGGAGGACATCTTGCACATCCCACTGCTTACGCTTCGCCGCTCGGTTCGCTGTTCCGTTCTCGCACTCGGCGCCGTCCTGCTTCCCGGCGTTGCCCCGGCCCTCGGCGGCGGGGGCGTCGCCGAGCCTGCAGCGCAGTCCGGCGCGCCCGGCCCCACGGTGACGGTGCTGGCCCAGGGCGGACCGCTGCACGGGTCGAACGGGATCATGTTCGGCCCCGACGGCAACCTCTACATCGCCAGCGTCGTCAGCTCGCAGATTCTCGCGATTGATCCCGAGAGCGGCGAGACCGTCGGCAGTTGGGGCCCCGAGGAGGGCGTCAACGGACCCGACGACCTGGCCTTCGGCCCCGACGGTTCCCTGTACTGGACCGACATTGCCGGCGGGGAGGTGGGCAGGCGTGCGCCCGACGGGACGACCAGCATCGTGGGCGCGCCCGGTCCGGGCGCGAACCCCATCACGTTCTCGGACGACGGCCGCCTGTTCGTGTCGCAGTGCTTCCTCGGGACGCACCTGTTCGAGATCGACCCGGACGGCGTCGAGGAGCCGCGCCTGATCAATGACGGGCTGGGCCCCGGCTGCGGGCTCAACGGCATGGACTGGGGCCCGGACGACAGGCTGTACGGCCCGCGCTGGTTCAACGGCGAGGTCGCCCGGGTGGACGTCGACAGCGGGGCCGTGGAGATCGTGGCAACGGACTTCGCGATACCCGCGGCGGTCAAGTTCGACTCCGAGGGCCGGCTGCACGTGCTCGACACGCAGCGCGGCGAGGTGGTGCGCATCGACGTGGCGAGCGGCGACCGGGAGGTGGTCGGCCGGCCCGGGGTCGGCCTCGACAACCTGGCGCTCGACGTAGACGACCGCATCTTCGTCTCCAGCTTCCTGGACGGCTCCATCGTCGAGGTCACCGGCCCCGAGACCAACCGCGTGGTCCTGCCGAGCAGCGTCAACTCGCCGGGCGGCGTGGCCTACACGCCGGCGGGCCGGCTGTTCCTGGCCGACGGCGGCGCGTTGCGCGAGCTCGACCCGTCGACCGGGGCCAACCTCCACACCGCGGGCGCGATGGTCACCGACGTGGGGCAGGTGGCGTCGGTCCATCCCCACGGCGACCACCTGGTGCTGTCGGGACCCGGCCTGGGCGGCCCCGCCATGGTCACCGTCTGGGACCCGGACGCGGACGCGGTCGTCGCGCGGGTCGAGGGCTTCGACGAGGCGGTCGACGCGCTGGCGTACGGCGACGACCTCATCGTGAGCGAGTACGGCACGGGCAGCGTGGTGCGCCTGCATCCCGACTCGCCGAACGCGCGCACCCCGATCGCGAGCGGGCTGGCGGAGCCGGCCGGCCTGGCGCTGCACGGCGACGACCTGTACGTGGCGGACCGCAGCGGAGCGGTGCTTCAGATTCTCGACGACGGCGAGACGGTCGAGCCCGCCCGCACGGTCGCCGGCGGTCTGGCCGGGCCCGAGGGCATCGCCGCGGGCGATGACGGCGCGCTGTACGTCGTCGAGGTCGAGGCGGGGCGCGTCACGCGGATCGATCCGGCGTCCGGGGAGACGACCCAGGTCGTGGACGGCCTGGCGCTCAGCGGCCCGGAGCGGCGCGCGCTCGGCCCGGCAACGTCCATCGGCGAGCTGGCGGGCATCGCGGTCGGGGATGACGGCGCGCTCTTCGTAGCGGCCTACCGGGACAACCGCGTCTACCGCATCGAGCCGTGAATCCGCGCCAGGGACTGCAGCAACGATTCGGGTGGACTGGCCTGTAGCGGTGTGCCGATGAGCCAGATAATCACCGAGATCTATGATGCATTCCGTGCTGCTGGTGTCGACGACGCGATGGCCAGGGCGGCGGCCGGGGCGCTTGCCGGTCGCGAGGAGCTCGCATCCAGGGCGGATATCGCCGCGCTCAAGGCCGAGATCGGCGACGAGATCGGCGATCTGAAGACCGAGATCGCCGATCTGAAGGCTGACCTCAAGCTGCTCAAGTTCGCCTACGGGCCGGCCATCCTCGGCCTGCTCATCAAGCTCACGTTCTTTCCGTAGGCAGCGCGCAAAAGAAAAGAGCCGACCCCGCGCGAGCGAGGTCGGCTCCCGATGGCGCCGGCAGGCGGCTCGAGGCTACTCGGAGCCCTGCGCCGCGGCGGCTTCCTCGGCGCGCGCGCCGGCCAGGATGTTGTAGAGGCCGTAGTTGCCCTCGTGGCAGGCGTACTCGTACAGCGGCTGGTCGTTCCACTGCATCGGGATCTCGTACGTCCAGGGCGTCACCCACACGGTGGGGTTGTCGACCGTCGCCTCGTACATCAGGGTCGTGGGCGAGACGCGCGTGAAGCGCTCGGTCAGGTGCAGGTACTGGTCGGTCTGCCCGGACGAGAAGCTGGTCTCGCGCAGGAAGTTGGTCGTCTCGACGACCAGCGTGTCGCCGTCCCAGTGGCCGCGCGATTCCCCCGTCCACTGCGGCAGCCCGGTGGTCGGGCGCCCGTCCAGCGGGATGACGCGGAAGTTGTGGTTCATCTCGTTGAGCAGCACCACCTGGTCGGGCGTCTGGAAGAGCTGCACGTTCTGGTTGTAGCCGCCGGGCGTCATCGGCGGGCCGGAGTTGAAGCCCGTGATGCAGCGGAGCTGCAGCCCCTCGTTGCCGAAGTCCTCGACCCAGCCGCCGGGGGTCGGCGCGTGCATGCCGATGCCCTGCCGCTCCCGCGCGATCGCGGCCTGCCGCTGCTGCGCGGCGGCGGTCATCGAAGGCTTGCGGCCGTTCGGCGGATCCACGATGAGCGACGTCCGCCGCGTCTCGACGGGCGACGTGCCGCCGTCCAGCCAGAAGTTGTTGTAGAAGCCGGGCGCGCCGTCCTCGCCGCGGTCCACGCTGTCGGTGGCGGTCGTGCGCCGCGCCGGCCGGTTGAGCAGCTCCTCGTTCCGGGCGAGCGCGTTCTGCTCGAGCTCGGCCGCCTCTTCCTCGGTCAGGAACATCCGCTCATGATCCACAAGCGTTCCCTGTCGTGTGGTGT
>CAYGCV010000187.1:0-8518 GCA_964348425.1 uncultured Vicinamibacteraceae bacterium
CGGGGACCCCACTGCCCCGCGCCGCTCCCGCCGAGGCGCGCCGTGCGCGCCTTGCGGCGTCCGCCTTCACCGTTGCGGGGCGAGTCCTGCCGGCGCCGCGTCCGAGTGCTCGACTCGAATCTCCCGCGTGTCGCCTCCCCCGTCCTCGATGTGGACGCGGATTGCTCCGCCCGGCGGACGCGGCAGGCGATCGGCCCACTCGATGGCGACGATCCCGGACGCGGAAGCCAGCTCCTCCAGGCCGAGATCGTCGACCTCCGCGGGCGACAGGCGGTACAGATCGACATGCGCCACCGGCAGCCGCGCCGCGTACTGCTGAATCAGCGTGAACGTCGGGCTGGACACATCCTCCGGCGCCCCGCCCGCACCCTCCAGCAGGCCCCGTACGAACGCCGTCTTGCCGACGCCCAGCTCGCCGAACAGCAGGACGATGCTGCCGGGCGCGAGCCTGGCCGCCAGCTCGCGCGCGATGCGGGCCGTCTCGGCCTCACCGTGACTTCGGATCGATCGTCTCCTCGAGTGCCCGCCCCAGCGCCGCGGCGAGGTCGGAGGCCGTCAGCGCGGCCTCCCCGCTGCTCCCGGCCGCGAGATCGCCGGCCAGCCCATGCAGATAGACGCCCGCGCGGCAGGCCGCGGACGCGTCGCCGAGCTGCCCCAGCCACGCCGCGACCACGCCCGCCAGGACATCGCCCGTGCCGCCGCTGGCCATGCCCGGATTCCCGGTGCGGTTGACGTGGACGGCGCCGTCGGGTCCGGCCACGAGCGTGCGCGCGCCCTTGAGCACGACATGCGCCCGCCGCTCGGTCGCGAAGCGCCGCGCCGTGCCCAGCCGATCCGCCTGTACGTCCGCCGCCGACCGCCCGCACAGCCTGGCCATCTCGCCGGGATGGGGTGTGAGGATAACATCCGGGCCTCCCTGACGGTCGAGCCGAGCGGGCGCGTCGGCGCAGACGTTGAGCGCGTCGGCGTCCAGCACCAGCGGTACCCGTGCGCGCTCGAGCAGGCCGTGCACCAGCCGGGTCGTGCCGGCCCCGGTTCCCAGTCCGGGCCCGACCGCGATCGCGTCGCAGCGCGCATCGAGGACGGCCTCCAGCGCCTCCCCGCTCACGAGCCCGCCGGCTGTCTCGGCGAGCGGCAGCGTCATGTACTCCGGCGCCCCGGCGGCCACGGTCGGCATGCAGGATCCGGGCGTGGCCACCGTGACGAGGCCCGCCCCCGACCGCAGTGCGCCGATGCCGGCCAGGCACGCGGCCCCGGTCTTCCCGCGCGACCCCGCCACGATCAGCACGTGCCCGAAGTCACCCTTGTGGGCGCCCCCGGGGCGCCCGGGAATGAGACGCCGGATGCCGGCCGGCGTGAGCAGCTCGAGCCGCGGCCCGGCGGCCTCATCGATGATGTCGGCAGGAATGCCGATATCGGCGACCACCAGCTCCCCCGCTCGCGTGTCGCCGGGCGGCAGCACGAGCGGAATCTTCGGCGCCCCCAGGGTGACCGTGACCGCCGCCTGCACTGCCGGACCGGGCGGCTGGTGGCTGTCGGCCGACAACCCGCTCGGCAGATCGATGGATACGATCGGCGCGGGCGCGGCGTTGACGTCGTCGACCACGGCCTGCAGCATGCCGCCCAGCGGCCTGCCCAACCCGGTGCCGAACATCGCGTCGACGATCAGATCATGCCCGACGAGATCCGGGCCGTGCCGCGCCCAGGCGGCCCTGTCGGGCACCGCGAGGACGCGCACGCCGAGGCGGCCCAGGATGTCGAGGTTCGTCCGCGCGTCGCCGCGCACGCCGTCCGGCGCCCCGAGCACGAAGACCGTCGGGTCGACGCCGCGGCCGCGCAGCAGTCGCGCGACGACGAATCCGTCGCCACCGTTGTTGCCGCGACCGCACAGCACCGCCACCCGGCGGCGGCCGAGATCATCGAAGGCCGACTCCATCGCCTCCACGACCCGTTGCCCGGCATGCTCCATCAGCACGATCGACGGAATCCCGATCTCCTCGATCGTGCGGCGGTCGGCCTCGCGCATCTGCGCGGCGTCGAGCACCCGCATCGACAGCTCGTTGGTACACTAGCACAGGGGTCAGCCGGCGCCGGGCGCCGGACGCAGCCATGCAGAACGCCACGGTGAACGTGAACGGACGGATCAGTGACGGAACCTCGGCGGTCGTGCCGGTGTTCGATCACGGCTTTCTCTTCGGCGAAGGGATCTACGAGACGCTGCGCACCTACAATCGGCGCCCCTTCCTGCTCGATCGACACTTCCGGCGCCTGCGCGCTTCGGCCGCCGCGATCGATCTGATCGTCCCGCTCACCGATCCCCAGTTCGCGGCCCGGATCGACGAGACGGTGGCCGCGGCGAACGGCGCGACCGAATGGTACGTCCGCCTGCTCGTCACCCGCGGCGTCGGCGCGCTGAGCTACGACCCGGACGGCTGTCCGGAGCCCACGGTCGTCATCATCGCGATGCCGTACACCGAGCTGCCGCCCGCGCTCTTCGCCCGCGGCATCGCGATTGTCCGCTCGTCCATCATCCGCAACCACCCGCGCGCCCTCGACCCGCGCATCAAGTCCAACAACCTGCTGAACAACGCCCTGGCCATGCAGGAGGCGCTGCGCAAGGGCGCCCGCGAGGCGCTGATGCGCAACCACCGCGGGGAGATTGCCGAGTGCGCGCAGTCCAACTTCTTCCTCGTCCGGGGCGGCGAGGCGCTGACCCCCTCGCTCGACTCGGGCCTGCTCGAAGGCGTAACGAGGAATTTCCTGTTCGAGGTCGGCGGCGCCGTGGGCGTGCCCGTGCGGGAAGCCGTCCTCACGGACGCCGACCTCGAAACCGCGGACGAGATGTTCATCACCAGCACCACCCGGGGCGTGCTGCCCGTAACGCGCCTCGACGGCCAACCGGTCGGCGCGGGCCGGCCTGGCCCGGTGACGCGCACGCTCGCGGAAGGGTTCCGCCGGCAGGCCCTCGAGCTGACAGCCACCTGAGGCATCATTTGCACAAGCATGTGATTTGTAGCATGATGGCCTCAGTGGTCGATTGCAGCGGTCCGTACCCCCCGTGCGGCACTCGGGTTCCGGCGAGGAACCGCGCATGCCAGAGGACAAGTTTCTCACGTTTCCGATGGACCCCGTGGTCGTCGACGCCATCCGTGAGCCCTACGAGGAATTCATCCAGATGCTGCGGCAGCGGCACGTCATCGATCAGCAGGACATCGCCCACCTGCGCACGGCGCAGCGCGCCCGCGCCCTCAAGGTCTGTCAGGAATACGAGATCGTCCTGACGCGGCGCGAGCAGCGCTGAGCCTACTCTTCCGCGGCATAGGCCTCGACCGGCGGACAGGCGCAGACCAGGTTCCTGTCGCCGTGGGCGTCGTCGATTCTGCCCACGGGCGGCCAGTACTTGCCGGCCCGCACGAACGGCAACGGATAGGCCGCCTCCTCGCGCGAGTACGGATGCTCCCAGTCGGCCCGGGCAAGCTCCTCGGCCGTGTGGGGCGCGTTCTTCAGGACGTTGTCGGACCGCTCGGCCGTTCCGTCGATGACCGCCTGAATCTCGCGGCGGATGTTGATCAGCGCCTGACAGAAGCGGTCGAGCTCGTCGCGGGGCTCGCTCTCGGTCGGCTCGACCATCAGCGTGCCCGCCACCGGGAACGAGACGGTCGGCGCGTGGAAGCCGTAGTCCATCAGCCGCTTGGCCACGTCCTGCTCCGTGATGCCGGCGGCCGCGCGGAACGGCCGCAGGTCGAAGATGAGCTCGTGCGCGACGCGGCCGTTCGCGTTGGCGTAGAGCACGTCGAAGTGGGGCTCGAGCAGCGACTTCACGTAGTTCGCGTTGAGGATCGCGACGCGGCTCGCCTCGGTGACGCCGCCGCGGCCCAGCAGCCGGATGTACGCGTGCGAGATCAGCACGATGCTCGCGCTGCCCCACGGCGCGGCGGAGACGGCCGGAATGGCGTGTTCGCCGCCGACGGGCACGACGGGATGTCCGGGCAGATACGGCGCCAGGTGGCCGGCAACCGCTATCGGGCCCATGCCCGGGCCGCCGCCGCCGTGCGGGATGGCGAACGTCTTGTGCAGGTTGAGGTGGCAGACGTCCGCCCCGATGGCAGCCGGACTGGTCAGCCCGACCTGCGCGTTCATGTTCGCCCCGTCCATGTAGACCTGCCCGCCGGACTCGTGCACGACGCGGCAGATCTCCTGCACGTGCTCCTCGAACACGCCGTGCGTCGAGGGGTACGTGATCATCAGCGCGTTCAGGCGGCCGGCATGGGCCGCGGCCTTCGCCCGCAGATCGTCGAGGTCGACGTTGCCCTGGCCGTCGCACCTGACGATGACGACCCGCATGCCCGCCATTGCTGCGCTGGCGGGGTTCGTGCCGTGCGCCGACGCGGGGATCAGCACGATGTCGCGATGGCCCTCGCCGCGGGCGCGATGGTAGGCCCGAATCACCAGCAACCCGGCGAACTCGCCCTGGGCGCCCGAGTTGGGCTGCAGCGACACCGCCGCCAGACCGGTGACGGCGCGCAGGGCCGCCTCCAGCTCCGCGAAGACCGCGTGGTAGCCGGCGGCCTGCGCCGGCGGCGCGAACGGGTGGAGCCCGCTGAACCCGGGCCACGTGACAGGCCGCATCTCGGTCGCCGCGTTCAGCTTCATCGTGCACGAGCCCAGCGGGATCATCGACTGGTCCAGGCCGATGTCCTTGCGCTCCAGCCGCTTCAGATAGCGCATCATCTGCAGCTCGGACTGGTGGCGCCGGAAGACCGGGTGCTCGAGAAAGGCGCTGGTTCGACGGACGCCGGCGGGCCACTCCGCATCCGGCGCCTCGCCGTCCGCCGCTGGTGGCCGCGAGGCGCCGCTCGCGGCGGCGAAGACCCGCAGGATCCGGTCCACGTCCTGCCGCCCGGCGGTCTCGTCGAGCGCTATCCCGACGTCGCGATCGTCCGCGTAGCGGAAGTTGAGCCCCTCGGCCTCCGCCGCCTGCCTGATCGCGTCGCGCGCGGCGGCCGACCCGGCGTCGACCCGCAGCGTGTCGAAGTAGGACGCGTGCCGCGGCGCGAAGCCGAGCGCCGCGAGACCGCGCGCCAGCAGCCGGGCCAGCTCGTGCACGCGCTCGGCGATGGCCGTCAGGCCGCGCGGTCCGTGGTACACCGCGTAGAAGCCGGCGATGTTCGCGAGCAGCGCCTGCGCGGTGCAGATGTTCGACGTGGCGCGCTCGCGGCGGATGTGCTGCTCCCGCGTCTGGAGCGCCATGCGCAGCGCGGGCCGGCCGCCGGCGTCGACCGACACGCCGATGAGGCGGCCGGGCATGTGCCGCACGTGGGCCTCCCGCGTCGCGAAGAAGGCCGGGTGCGGTCCGCCGTAGCCCAGCGGCACGCCGAAGCGCTGGGCGCTGCCCACGACCACGTCGGCGCCCCGCTCCCCCGGCGGCGCCAGCAGCGTCAGGGCCAGCAGGTCGGCCGCCACCGCGGCCAGGGCCCCGGCGTCGTGCGCCCGCGCGATCGCCGGGCCCGGGTCCACGATCGCCCCGTCGGCGTCCGGATACTGCAGCAGCACCCCGAACGTCGTCTCGTCGATGGGCAGGGCGGCCGGGTCGCCGACCACCACCCGCAGCCCCAGCGGCTCGGCCCGCCCGCGCACCACGGCGAGGGTCTGCGGAAGGCAGCGCTCGGAGACGACGAAGCGATCCGCACGGCCCGGCCCGCGCGCGCGGATGCGATGCAGCATCGTCATCGCCTCGGCCGCCGCCGTCGCCTCGTCGAGCAGCGAGGCGTTCGCCACCTCCATGCCGGTGAGGTCCTCGACCATGGTCTGGAAGTTCAGGAGCCCTTCGAGGCGTCCCTGGGACACCTCCGCCTGGTACGGCGTGTAGGGCGTGTACCAGCCGGGACTCTCCAGCACGTTGCGCAGAATGACGCTGGGCGTGATGCAGTTGTAGTAGCCGAGCCCGATGAAGGAGCGGAACCGTGCGTTGCGACCGGCCAGCCGCCGCAGCCGCTCCAGGTAGTCGGCCTCGGTCTCCGGCGGCGGCAGATCGAGCGGCTCGGTGAGGCGGATCCGCGCGGGGAGCGCGTCGTCGATCAGGGCGTCGAGCGACGGCGCGCCGACCACGGCCAGCATGTCATCGAGATCGGCGACCCGCGGACCGAGATGGCGCTGCTGGAAGCTGTCCGGCGAGTCGGGCGGCATCTACTTCACGAGCTCGCCATAGCCGTCGGCGTCGAGCAGGGAGGCGACCTCGCCCGGGTCGGACACCCTGATCGCGATCAACCATGTCCCGTAGGGATCCTCGTTCACGCGCTCCGGCTGCTCGACGGCAGCCGCGTTGACGCCGACGATCTCCCCGGAGACCGGGCAATAGAGATCCGACACGGCCTTGACCGACTCGATGGCGCCGAACTGATCGCCCTGGGCGAAGGTGCGGCCGACCTCGGGCAAATCGACGAAGACGACGTCTCCGAGCTGCTCCTGGGCATAGGCCGTCACCCCGACCTCGCTGCGGTCGGCGCCGACCCGAATCCACTCGTGGTCCCTGGTGTAGCGCAGCTCCGGCGGGTTCATGGCTGCTCAGCTCCTCCGGCGCCTGTAGAACGGCAGGCGGACGACGCGGGCCAGGCGCCGCCGACCGCGAATGTCGACCGCGATCTCGCTGTCGGGCGCGCCGGCCTCGACCGGCACGTAGGCCATGCCGATCGCCTTGTCCAGAAACGGGGTGTGCGTGCCGCTCGTCACCCGGCCCACCTTCTCGCCGGCGGCGAAGACGTCATGTCCCTGCCGGGCAATGCCCCGCTCGAGCATCTCGAAGCCCACCAGCTTCCTGGCCAGCCCGGCCTGCTTCTGCCTGGCCAGCGCCTCCCTGCCGTTGAAGGCCCCCTTGTCCCAGTCTACAATCCAGCCCAGACCCGCCTCGAGCACCGTCGTCGTCCCGTCGATGTCGCTGCCGAACAGCCGCATGGCCGCTTCCAGGCGGAGCGTGTCGCGCGCGCCGAGACCCGCGGGCTGCAGCCCGGCCGGCCCGCCGGCGTCCAGCAGCGCGTCCCACACGCGGGCGGCGGCCTGCGGCGCGACGAAGAGCTCGAAGCCGTCCTCGCCCGTATAGCCGGTGCGCGAGATCGTCGCGCGCACCCCGGCGACCTCTCCGCTCCCGAACCAATAGTACCGGAGATCCCGCAGCTCGACCCCGGTCAGGGGCTGCAGGATGGCCTCGGCGGCCGGCCCCTGCACCGCCAGCAAGGCGTAGCGGCTGCTCGCGTTGACCGCGACGACGTCGCCCGCCGTCCTGATCTCCTGCCTGATCCACGCGCAGTCCGTGTCGATGTTCGCGGCGTTGATCACGAGCAGGAAGTGATCGGCCGCCAACCGATAGACGAGCAGGTCGTCGACGAAGGTCCCCTCGTGGGTCGTCAGCGCGGAGTACTGCGCCTGGCCCACGTCGAGCGCGGTGGCGTCGTTGCAGCAGATCCGCTGCACGGCGGCCAGCGCGTCCTGCCCGGCAACCTCGACCTCGCCCATGTGGCTGACGTCGAACAGCCCCGCACACTGGCGGACGGCCCGGTGCTCGGCGGCGATGCCGGCGTACTCCAGCGGCATCTCCCAGCCCCCGAACGTCACCATCCGCGCGCCCAAGGCACCCTGGCGGGCATGGAGCGGCGTCCGCTTCAATCCGGTTGGCTTGGTCGCAGACATCCTGGCGGGGCCGGCGGGCTGGCTTCCGCGAACGGCCGTAACCGTACTATGCCGTCCAAGTGCCGGTCAAGACGGACGCGAAGCGCGCAACCGGGTCCTCACTGCCTCGACTTCGGGCCCTTGTAGGTCAGGTACGCCTGCAGCGTGTGGTAGCTGATGCCGAGCATCCGACAAGCCTCGCGCTTGTTGTGGTTGCACCGATCGAGCACCACGCGGGCGTAGCGGCTGCCCCACTCCCGCATGGTGTCACCCTGCCGCAACGAGGGCCCGACGATCTCGTCGTAGGTTCGACTGACCGCCGGCGGCAGATCCCGGGCCGTGACCTCGGCGGAGGTTGCCAACGCCACCGCCCGTTCGATTACACGCTCGAGCTCCCGGACGTTTCCGGGCCAGTCGTACGTGAGCAGCGCGTCGATGGCGCTCCGGGCGAGCTGGACCTGCCGCATCGCACGGTGCCGGCCGAGAAAGTGGTTGGCCAGGGCCACGATGTCTCTCCGGCGCTCCCTGAGCGGCGGCACCTGGATCTCGAGACCACTGAGGCGATAGTAGAGGTCGGCCCGGAAGCGGCCGGCCGTGACGAGCTTGCGCAGGCTCTGGTTCGTCGCCACGATCAGGCGCGCATCGACCGCGCGTGTCGTGTGCCCCCCGACCCGCTCCACCGACATCTCCTGAATGGCCCTGAGCAGCTTCGCCTGTGCGGCGGGTGAGAGATCCGACACCTCGTCCAGAAAGAGCGTGCCGCCATCCGCCAGCTCGAACTTGCCTCGGCGGCCCCGCACACCGGTCGCCGTCCGATCCTCGATGCCGAAGAGCTCCGCCTCAAGCAGCGTCTCGA
>CAYGCV010000188.1:0-8498 GCA_964348425.1 uncultured Vicinamibacteraceae bacterium
GAGTACGCCTGCCACGAGGGCAACTACGGCCTCTACAACATCCTGGCCGGCGCCCAGGCCGAGTACCGCGCCGCCGCGCAGCGGTAGGCCGCAAAGTCGAAGGCAGTCGCGAACCGTTCAGCGCGGGGGACGCCCGGTGCGTTCCCCGCGCCGACTCGTCATGGGGCGTTCGGATCCGGCCGCTGATGGTCCCTCGCGCGCCCGGCCTCAGCCCTCCTCCGTGCCTTCGTTCAGAATCGACAGGTAGCGGTCGTAGACGAACAGCCGGTTGCGCCGGCGGCCGGTGATCTCGCGCGCGATCCCGAGCTCGTCGAGCAAGTCCATCGCCGCGGACGACGCCGGGAAGGATAGACCGGTCCGCCGGCGAACCTCGGGCAGCGAGAGCAGCGGGCGCGCGGAGAGCGCGTCGTGGACGCGTAGCGCCGAACCGGCGCGCCGGCCGTGCCGTTCGATGGCGGTCCGATCCGACGCGAACATGTCCGACAGGCGGCGTGACGCGGCCACGGCGCCCTCGGCCGTCGACCGCACCCCGTCGAGGAAGAAGGCCAGCCACTGCTCCCAGTCGCCGGTGCGGCGGACCCGGTCGAGCAGCTCGTAGTAGGCGTCGCGGCGCTGCTTCAGGTACAGGCTCAGGTACAGCAGCGGGTCGCGCAGGACGCCCGCGTGGCACAGAAGGAGGGTGATGAGCAGCCGCCCCACGCGGCCGTTGCCGTCGAGGAAGGGGTGTATCGTTTCGAACTGCACGTGGGCGAGGCCCGCGCGGACGAGCGTCGGCAGGCCGTCATCGTGCGCGTGAAGAAAGCGCTCCAGGCGCCCCATGCAGTCGGGCACCGCGGTGTGCGGCGGCGGAACGAACACCGCGTTCCCGGGCCGGGAGCCGCCGATCCAGTTCTGCGAGCGGCGGAACTCGCCCGGCAGCTTGCCGGCACCCCGCCCGTGCGACAGCAGCACGCCATGGATCTCGCGGATCAGGCGGTTCGAGAGGGGGAAACCGCCCCGCAGGCGGCCGAGGCCGTGCTCGAGGGCGCCCACGCAGCTCGAGACCTCGACCACGTCGTCGAACGGCACGCCGGGCGCCTCGTCGAGCTCGAACAGCAGGAGGTCCGACAGCGACGACTGCGTGCCCTCGATCCGCGAGGAGAACACCGCCTCCTTCCGCACGTAGGTGTAGAGAAAGATGTCCCTGTCCGGCAGCAGAGTCGAGACACCGTCCAGGCGTCCGAGGGCGAGACCCGCCGACTCCAGGGACTGCTGGAGCGGCCCGTCGAGCGCGACGGCCGGCCGGGGCGGCAACGGATGGGGTACGAAGGCGCGCACCTGTTCGCCGCCGGCTGCGGTAACCTCGTAGCGGCCCGTTTCTCCGCGTCGCATGGCAGGCTGCCGGTCTCGTTCAGCGAAACTTAATAGCCCGGCACGCTATTAAGCGTTCGCTTGGTAAATATTAACAGGCGGGCAATCCGTCGGACGCGGCATCGCGCGCTACGACACGCGCCGATGCCTACGGCGGCTGGGCACAGGCAGCGTCTACGAGGTGTTCTTCGTCCTGGAGGTCTTGCGGATCAGCTTGAGTCGGACCAGATCGTCCTCCGACCACCCGATATCGTCGAGGAGTGCCTGGAGAAGACGCGGACTGAACGTCTTTCGGGGATGCACGTGCAGGACGATGCGCCGTCGAATCGCCGGGCCGTTGGCGGAAGTCTTGATGAACCCGATGGTTGCGCCGGCCCGTGACTCCTGGGTCCAATTGTCCTTCCTGAGCGCCTTGGCGATCTGTTCGACGGTGAGCCCTTTCAGTTGATTCCAGATGGATCGGGAATAGGCCACGACAGCTCCAGCGGCTTCAGGATGGCGGTCGGCGGGATGGGAACAGCTTTCCCAGCTTTTGCGATCTCGCAATCCGGACCCACCGGAATGGGGTCGCCGTGAGAGACGATGCTGTTGAGGTACGCGATTGCCGCCGCGCGAGCGCCCTCAAGAGCATCGTCCTCCGTGTCACCGGCCACATGCAGTCCCTTGAACGCCGGGCAGTACGCGTGGTAGCCGTCACCGTCGGGTTCGACGACAACCGAAACCAGCAACCGCAGCCCACTCATGTTTGCCCTCCTTGCGCCTGCACCCTTGGTCCGCGCGTTCTACCCGCCTGTGCTGGCCTCTCGTTCCTGCGACCTCGGCAGTTTCCGCGGCGCTGCCGAACCGGCGCCGACCGCGGTGCCGGCGGGACGCGCGAGGCGTCGGAAGGGAATAGATCTCCCTCCAGCCTAGCACGATCCCTCGCGCGCCCGGCCTCATCGCGGATCACCGCCTGCCGCTATTCTCTCGGGTCGCCTTGCCCTGCTCGTGTCCCGCAGTGGCCCTGCCGGGGCGATTCGACGAGCGGAACGAGGCGGCCCCGCCGACGCAACTGCTCTGATGCGGGCCGACGCGGCACCCGGCCGAGAGCCGCGCGCGGTCTGCGTCGTGGAGAACGACCGGCCGGTCGAGGTCAGGGAGGGCACAGCGGAAGACCTGCCGTTGGTGCACTCTGCCGTGAGGGAACGGTTCCTTGCCGTCGCCGGATACCGTCCCGCGGCGCTGCGGGGCCTGCGCTATCGGCTGTTCGACAAGGACGAACCGCAGCCTCCGATTCTGGAAGGGATAGCCGATCTGCGCGTTGCGGCCGAAGCCTGGTGGGCGGCTCAGGAGCCGGGCGTCTCGATGGGCAGGTCCTCCCGGTCGCCCCACTCCTTCCACGACCCCAGGTAGTTGCGCACCCGCGGGTAGCCGAGCAGGCGCAGCGCCAGGTAGCTGTGCGCGGCGCGGTAGCCGCCCTGGCAGTACGAGACGACCTCCTTGTCGCGCGTGACGCCGGCCGCCTCGTACATGGCCTGCAGCTCGGCCGCCGGCTTGAACGTGCCGTCGGCGGCCAGGTTGCGGGTCCACTCGATGTGCACCGCGCCGGGGATGGCGCCGCCCCGCCTGGCCCTGACGTTCGTGCCCAGGTACTCGCCGTCGCTGCGCGTGTCGAGGATGACGGTGTCCGGACGGCCGAGCCGGCCGCGCACGTCCTTCCAGGTGGACAGCACGCGCTCGTCGTTGCGGGCGACCTGCCAGTCGGCCTTGCGGGGCGGCTCAGCGTCGCGCGTCACCGGCAGTCCCGCCTGCTGCCAGGCCCCGAACCCGCCGTCGAGCACGCGCACGTCGGGATGGCCGAAGAGCTCGAGGAACCAGAACGCGCGCGCCGCGCGGATGCCCGACTGCTCGTCGTACGCCACCACCGGCCGCGCCGCCGAGACGCCGCGCGCGGCCAGCAGGTGCGCGATGATCCAGAGGAACGCCTCGAGCGGCGCCGGATCCGTGTCGACCAGGCTGACGCCGAACAGGTCGAGATGCACCGCGCCGGGCAGGTGCCCCGCCGCGAACTGCTCGGCGGGCCGCAGGTCGAGGACCGCCACCTCGGCCGCCGGCCCGTCCGCCTGCGCGTCCGCCCCGACCCGCGCGGCCAGCTCCGCGGGCGAGATGAGCAGCCCCGGATTCTCGTAGCCCTTCGCGTCTGCGGCGTTGGCCGTCATTGTTTACCTCCCACCTCGTCCGGCTAGAGCTGTCTAGACCAGCACCCACCGCCCGTCGGCTTCCCGCGCCCGTCCCTCGTCGCGCAGCTTGACGAGATGCGCCCGCACGGTCTCGGCCGCCGGCCGCCGCAGGCTGGCCGGCAGCTCGTCGTAGATGCGCCCCGCGATCTCCTCGTGCGTGGCGCAGCCGTCCCGCAACGCCGCCACCACCTGCTCCTCGCGCCGCTGCCGATGGTCGACGTAGTAGCGGACCAGCGCCGCGACGTCCTCGATCTCCGGCCCGTGGGCGGGCAGCACGCGCGCCGGCTTCAGCTCCAGGATCCGCCGCAGGCTGGCCAGGTAGTCCGCCAGGTTGCCCCCCAGGGCGGCCGGGATGACCACCGTGCCGCCCTGCACCAGCAGGTCCCCGCAGAACAGGATGTCCTCGGCCTCGTCGAAGAGGCACGCGTGGTCGGGCGCATGGCCCGGCGTGTGCACCACCCGCAGGCGGCCGTCGCCCGCGGCCACGCGATCCCCGTCACGGACGGCGCGCCAGTCGACCCGGTAGCGCGCATCGTGCTCGGGCCAGGGAATCTTCACGAACTCGGCCGCCGGCCAGCGCTCGGCCAGCCCCGCGCACCCCGCCGCATGGTCGACGTGCGCATGCGTCACCAGCACCCGCGCCAGCCGCGCCGAGCCCAGCCCCCGCTCCAGCTCGGCCACGTGCCGCGGGTCGCCCATGGCGGCGTCGATCAGCGTCGGCTCGCGGCCGGGAAGCAGGTAGGTGTTGTTGCCGGCGCCGGTGTAGGGACCCGGATTGAAACCGGGCACGAGGATCACGTTCACGTCGTCAGGACCGGCCGGTTGACGGCCCGCGGTGCGCTGTAGATTATACGGCGTGCCGCATCCCGCGTCGGGCGCCGAGCCGCAGCAGGCGGCTGCCGCCGTACCGCTGCTTCGCCGCGTGTCGCTGAAACGGTTCCGGAGCTTTCCCGCCGTGCACGCCGAGCTCGACGATCCGACCTTTCTGGTCGGGCAGAACGGCGCCGGCAAGAGCAACTTCGCCGACGTGTTCGCCTTTCTCGCCGAGGCCATGACCTCCCCGCTGCCGGCTGTATTCGAGCGTCGACGGGGGATCGGGGCCGTCGGATATCGCGACGGGATCAGCCGTGCGTTCAACCTCGGACTGAAGGTCGAGTTGGGCAACCTGAACGAGGCAACGAGCCGAGCCGTCTACGCCTTCGAGCTCGGCCCCGCGGGGAGCCACGACTTCGAAGTCGTCCGCGAGCAATGTGTCGTCGAGCTGACCGACGGGTCGCGAAACTGGTTCGATCGCGGCCGCACCGGCTTTCGAAGCAGCGCAGACTCGCTCAAGCCCGTGCTGGACGCCAGCGCGCTGGCGCTGCCCCTGATCGCGGGCGACAAACGCTTCTATTGGGTTCTGCAGTTTCTGACCAGGATGCAGGCGTACCGGATCGAACCGGCAGTGCTCCGAGAGACGCAGGATCCGAGCGGCGGGATTCGGCTGCGTCCCGACGGGAGCAACACCGCCACTGTGCTGCGCGAAATAGAACGGGAGTCGCCCGGCGACTGGCAGAAAATTCGCGCTCTGCTCGAAAGCGTCGCGCCGGGAACGATTGACGTGCGGCGGACACGGCAGGGCGACAAACTCTCGTTGGAATTCGCCCAGAAGCTGGCCGGTTCCCGACAGGTGAAGTTCTCGGCGTTCCACATGTCCGACGGCACGCTGCGGGCCCTGGGCCTGTTCGCGGCGGTCTTCCAACAGCCGCGACCGTCCGTTCTCGTGATCGAGGAACCGGAAGCGACGATGCATCCGGGTGCGCTCGGTGCGATTCTCGATCTGTTGAGGCACGCGGGGCGTTTCATGCAGGTGGTCGTGACGACCCACAGTCCCGACATCCTCGACGCATCGTGGATTGAGGACCGCCATCTCCGAATGGTGGGTTGGGAAGACGGAGCGAGCCTTGTAGCGCCGGTAGCCGAAGCTTCGCGGGCAGCCTTGAGGGAACGTCTGATGGGCGCAGGTGAACTGCTGCGCTCCAATACGCTGGCGGGCGCCGGCCGGTCGGCGCTCGAACCGCACGAGGTCACGTTGTTCGAGGAATTGCCGGCGTGACGATACAGCCGATCGTGGAGGGCCACGGCGACCCGCGGAGCGGCCTGGGCCACGAAATCACCCCGTGGCCGGCTGCCGCCTGGACGGAAGAGGGCTGAAACCGGCGTGACGCATCCAGCTTCAGGCGCCGAATCGTTCACGCCCGACGAGTGCGACGCGCTCGCGCCGTACTTCGGCAACACTGACAGCCCGGTCTTCGTGCTGACCAAGTTGCCGGAGGTGGTCAAGGGCGCACTCTTCGCGCGCTACTCCCGCTCGGCCAAGTCGGTCCGCCGCCTCTTCCTCGACGAGTTCCTCGACCACATCCAGGCCGGCGACACCCGCGCCTCGAGCGTCGGCCTCGAGCGCGCCGAGCGCCTCTACGCCCGCGTCTTCGGCGAGTACGGCGACGACTCCGTCGCCCAGCTCGGCGGCGCGCACATCGCCTGCGAGGGCGTCTCGAACGTCCTCACCAAGGTGCTCGAGCGCGGCCGCCTCATGTCCTACCTGGAGCAGTCCACCCGCTACGTCCCGTACACCGACCGGCCCGGCGGGCACTGGAAGTACGTTGTCCCCGAGGAGCTGGAAGACCCGGCGCTGCGGGCGCTCTACGTCGAGCGCCTCGACCGCGCGTTCGAGACGTACGCCCGGTGGATAGAGCCCATGCAGGCGCACTTCCGCCGCCTCCACCCGCAGTCGAAGGACGATACCGACGCGGTCTACCGGGCCGCGATCCGGGCCCGCGCGCTCGACGCGCTGCGCGGGCTGCTGCCGGCCGCCACCAGATCCAACGTCGGCATCTACGGCTCCGGGCAGGCCTACGAGGCGCTACTGCTCCGCCTGCGGGCGCATCCCCTGGCGGAGGCCCGCGCCACGGGCGAGCTGATGTTGCCCGAGTTACGCAAGGTCATCCCCGCGTTCCTGGCTCGCGTGGACCGGCCCGACCGCGGCGTGCGCTGGGCGGACTACCTCGCCGGTCGGCGCGCCGACACCGCGCACGTAGCGGACGAACTGGTCGGCGGGGTCGACCCCGAGCCACGGCCGGAGGTCACGCTGACCGATTTCGACCCCGACGGCGAGATCAAGGTCGTGGCCGCCGCGCTGTACGCTCCATCCCGCCTACCCCATGACCAGCTCATCACGACCGCCCGCGCCATGCCCCTGGATGAGCGAATGCGTGTCCTGCGCGCCTATGTCGGGCACCGGGAGAACCGGCGCCACAAGCCGGGACGGGCATTCGAGCGGGCGACGTACAGCTTCGACGTCCTGTCCGACTACGGCGCGTTCCGGGACCTCCAGCGCCATCGCATACTGAGCATCGACTGGCAGTACCTCACGCCGGCGCACGGCTGCACGCGGCCAGCCGCCATCGACGAGGTGGGTGCTGGTACTGACTGGAACCGAGTCACCGAGGAGGCCGCGGACCTCCACTGCCGCCTGGACGCCGCCCACTCGGCGGTCGTCGCGCAGTACGCCGTATCGATGGCATACCGGATCCGCTTCTACCTGCACGTGAACGCCCGCGAAGCGATGCACGTCATAGAGCTGCGCACCGCGCCCCAGGGGCATCCCGCCTACCGCCGGGTGTGCCAGGAGATGCACCGGCAAATTGCGGAAGAGGCCGGCCATCGGGCCATCGCGGAAGCGACGCGGTTTGCCGACCACTCCGCGGTGGAGCTGGGACGCCTGGAGGCGGAGCGGGCAACTGACCGCAGACGACAGAGAGCCACAGCGGCCGACTGACGCACAGCGATGCGGGCAGGGACGGACAAGAATCGGACAAGAACCGCAACCCCGACAGGGGGCGCTGGTGGAACAGGTGATAATGCGCTTGCAATGATCAAGGCCAACCTGAGACTCAGCGACGTGATCGCGCAGTTCGACCGATCCCCCACGAATCCGGTCGCCGAGGGCTATCGATCGCAGCGCGACGAGATCCTGATGCGCTTTCCACTCCACAACTGGCCGGCGATGAGGCTGGAGGACTACGCGCTGGGCCAGCCGGAGGTGGAGAACACCTACTGCCATTTGCTCGAGTTCAAGTCGCAGTGCGCGGGCAGCATGCGAGGAGGATCCGCGAGAAAGCTGATCATCTACAAACGGCGGGACCGAGAGGGGTGGTACTTTCCGAAACTGTTTTCGAATGAGAGGGAGGCGTGGGACCGTTTGCGGACCGAGTTCGTACAGGCATTCGAGCTGGCGGAGCGTGGCGATTGGGAGCGCATCGACGAGCTCGAGACGCTGGGCCTCGGGCCGGCAATAAAACTGAAGTCGCTGCACGTGTACTTCCCTGACAAGGTGCTTCCCGTCTACTCGACCGCGCACCTGCGGCATTACCTGCGTTCGCTGGGTCGTCCCTCTGAGGAGGTGAAAGCATCGTCGGTGGTGGCGCTAAATCGGTTCCTGCTTGCGGCCCTGCGGCGTGAACCTGCCGTGGAAGGCTGGAACACCGAGGAACTGCAGCGGCTCCTCTACAACTGGCGCGATCCCCGCGAGACGACTCGGGTCTTGAAGATCGCGCCAGGAGAGAATGCGCGGTTCTGGAACGATTGCTTGCGAGAGGGCTACATCTGCGTCGGTTGGGACGAGGTGGGCGATCTCTCGCAGTACGAATCGAAGGAGGCATTCCGTGCTCGGTTCGAGGAGGCCTTTCCCTACAAAGGGCACCTTGCGCAAGCGAGACGGAAGGGCAACGAGCTCTGGGCTCTCAACGAGCTGGAGCCCGGGGACCTCGTCGTAGCCAACCGAGGTATCGGCCAAGTTCTTGGCCTCGGAGAGGTCGTCGAGCCGGGGTATCGATGCATAGGCGCTAACTTGTTAACGCCACGTGCTCCGGCGGCTGCTCGGCCCAACCG
>CAYGCV010000189.1:0-8447 GCA_964348425.1 uncultured Vicinamibacteraceae bacterium
TGCGTAGCGGCCTGGGGAGTTTGGGGGGGCCAGCGAGGGCAGGGGGAACGGTGGTGGGGGCATGGGCCTCGTCGAGTGGGGCCGGCCCGGTGGCCGGCCGCACTCATGTTCGCCCACGAAGGACGCACTGGCAACCGTTTTCGTCCTGCCGCTTTCGTCCTGCCGCGCGTCTACTGGCCCAGGACCTTGAGCTCGCTGCGGACCACGATCTCGCTGGAGCCGTCGCCGTCCACCAGCTCGCCGACGACCTCGTACTCGCCCGCCGGCAGCGCCCACCAGGTGAAGCTGTGCTGCTGCGGCGAGTCGAGGCCGTGGAGGCCAATGCTGATGTCGCGCTGGATCGACCCGGAATCGGCCTGGACGCGCAGCTCACGGCTGTTCGCCGTCGGCGTTATCCAGATGCTGATCTCGACGTCGCCGGGCTCGCTCAGGATCAGCGCCCCGCTGGCCTCCTGCACTTCCGCGCCGCGGTCGTCGGCAGCCGGCGTGGCCTGTTGGCTGGCAGGTGGCGCCGCTTGCAACAACGGTGTGGTCGCAAGCAGAATCGCACCCACCGAGTAGAGCAGAAGACCAGTCAGTCGCATGATCACCCCTCTTTCGGAGACGGCAGCTCCTCCCTGAGCGGCCACAATATTTCGGGGATGTTAACAGTGGGTTAATTCAAAGTAAACAGCATTTTGATTTCTCAAAGATTCCTGCGGGGACCCGAATCGGCCGCTGGGCGACACCCACGTCCCGAGGTGTGAGAAGATCGAGCGGTCGGGGCGTAGCGCAGCCCGGTAGCGCGCCTGCCTTGGGCGCAGGAGGTCCCGAGTTCGAATCTCGGCGCCCCGACCACGTTCGTCCCGTCGTGATCCATCCCGGCACGTCAACACGGAGGCCGAACATGACACGCGCGTTCCGTCTACCCGCCGGCTGCCTGCCCGCGGCCCTGGTGCTGCTGGCGACCGGCGCCCCGCTGGGGGCCCAGACCGGCGCCCCCGGCGGCGAGTGGCCGACGTACGGCGGCGACCTCGGCCATACCCGCTACGCCGCGCTCGACCAGATCGACGCAGGGAACTTCGACGAGCTGGAGATCGCCTGGCGGTTCAAGACGGACAACCTAGGCCCGGTCCCCGAGTACCAGTTCCAGTCGACGCCGCTGATGGTGAACGGCGTCGTCTACACGACGGCCGGCTCCCGCCGTGCGGTCGCGGCGCTCGACGCCGGCACGGGCGAGCTGCTGTGGACCTACAGCCTCCACGAGGGGGCGCGGGGCGAGGCGGCGCCGCGGCGGCTGTCGGGACGCGGGCTGGCGTACTGGAGCGACGGCAGCGACGAGCGCATCCTGTACGTCACGCCGGGCTACCGGCTGATCGCCCTGGCGGCCCGGACCGGACGGCCGGTCCCCGGCTTCGGGCAGGACGGCATCGTCGATCTCAAGCTGAACAACGACCAGGACATCGATCCGGTCACGGGCGAGGTCGGGCTGCACGCCACGCCCACAGTCGCGGGGGACGTGGTCATCGTGGGCGCCGCCTTCAGAACGGGGGGCAACCCCCGCAGCCGGCGCAACACGAAGGGTTACGTCCGCGGCTTCGACGTGCGGACGGGCGAGCGCTTGTGGATCTTCCACACCATCCCGCAGCCGGGCGAGTTCGGGCGCGAGACCTGGCTGAACGACTCGGCCGTCTACACCGGCAACACCGGGGTCTGGGCGCAGATCTCCGTGGACGAGGAGCTGGGCATCGCGTACCTGCCGGTGGAGGCCCCGACGTCCGACTACTACGGCGGGCACCGCCCCGGCGCGAACCTGTTCGCCGAGAGCCTCGTGGCCCTGGACCTGGCGACCGGCGAGCGCGTCTGGCACTTCCAGATCGTCCACCACGGGCTGTGGGACTACGACCTGCCGGCCGCCCCGAACCTGCTCGACGTCACCGTGGACGGCCGGCCGATCAAGGCGGTGGCGCAGATCACCAAGCAGGGCTTCACGTTCGTCTTCGACCGGGCGACCGGCGAGCCGGTCTGGCCGATCGAGGAACGGCCGGTCCCGACCGACACGGACATCGAGGGCGAGGTGCCGTGGCCGACCCAGCCGTTTCCGACCCGCCCGGCGCCGTTCGACTACCAGGGCGTGGCCATCGACGATCTCGTCGACTTCACGCCCGAGATTCGCCAGATGGCGATCGAGGCCGTCGCGCCGTACCGCATCGGCCCGCTCTACACGCCGCACAGCCTGCGGGGCACCGTCGTGCGGCCCGGGTTCAGCGCCGGAAGCTGGGGCGGCGCGGCCGTCGACCCCGAGACCGGCCTGCTGTACGTGCCCTCCGCCATCCGCTACACCGTCAAGCACTTCCGCGCGCCCGAGCCCGGCGAGGACACCAGCCTGGCGCTGCTGGAGGCGCGCGGCGCCCTCACCCACCGCCCGCAGCTCCCGCAGGGGCTGCCGCTCTTCAAGCCGCCCTACTCGCGCATGACCGCCATCGACATGAACACGGGCGAGCACGTCTGGATGCGGCCGATGGGCGACGGCGACCGGATCCGCAACCTGCCCCTGCTGCGCGACCTGGACCTGCCGCCCCTCGGCGGCGACAGCGGCCGCGTCGGCCCCGTGCTGACCAAGACGCTGCTGATCTACGCGCTGACCGCGGGCGGCACGGGCGGCGGCCCGCGCCTGGTCGCCTTCGACAAGACGACCGGCGCGGAGATTGCGTCGGTCGACCTGCCGGGCGGCGCCATCGGCACGCCGATGACCTACCTGTCCGGCGGCCGCCAGTACATCGCGCTGACGGTAGGCGGCGGCCGCGTCCCGGAGCTGATCGCCCTGGCCCTGCCGCAGACCGCGGGCGAACGGTGATGTCTGAATGGAAGTGTTGTGCCCACCCCCCACCCAGGACATCCACTTCAACCACAGGGGCGCAGAGCGACAGCATGGTTGACCGGAAGGGATCGCGTTCAACGGTCACCACTGCTCTTCGTCCCTCACCTAATTCCTCACCAAATCGGCTTCGTCAGCGGACTCGGCCGCAGACTCTTCCAGTGCGCGAGTGCCGTCCGGCATCTGGACAACAGGATCTCCAGTCTTTACGTAACTGTCTTCTTCGTCGAGATCCTCCCAAGTCTTCTCCTCCGTCTTCAACGTTTCGTATCTTGTCTCCCATTTTGGCGGCAGAAACATACGAGCGACCTCTCTGCCGACACCGAGGCCCGCCCCACCAACGTTTACAGTCTCCTTCTTGTAGGTCGATGCCACGGAGAGGCGCTCCTTGACTTTGGAGACCTCGACCCTGACCTTCGGGCGCTCAACAGATCCCAGCAATTCTCCGGTGCCCGGATCCCGGACGTCTTCGCCCTTTTGGTCCATCACCTCGAAGCGCATGCCGACGGTCACCCCACTGCTTGATCCAACGTTGATGACCATCTCCCTCGAATTGAGAATCCGCGCAACCCGCCCGCGAATCGGTTCGGTCATTGCCTGCCTCTTCGTGGCTGTCTCGAGGAGAGCGCTTGGCGTCGCAGCTCCTTAAAGACACCGAACCCGACTACAGACACGCCGATCAACAACCACGGTGGGCGTACTCCACATACTTCATGATGCACATCGTTTGGCGGCGGTGCCCGACATTTCAATTGAGGATGACGACAAAACGCTGAGTACGTCAAGGGATCGAGCCCTCGCATGGTGCCGGCGTGACCTTGCTGAGCTCGGCGCCACGCAGGCACCTGTCGTGGCAATCGCTACGGGCAGTGCCATCTCTCGACTCGCCGGCCAACCGCCGGATCGAGCTTGCGCGGCGTCTGCGTTACGAGCCGCCGGCCTTCTCCGCCGGCGCCTCGCCGGCCCCGCCGCCGGGCTGCGGGAACACGGCGAACATGAGCCACAGCAGGCCGGCGACGATCAGCAGCAGCATCGCCCAGCGCATGGCGCTCGCGAGCAGCGCGAGGTCGAACACGGGCAACGCGAGCTCGAAGGGAAACTGGCTGAGCTGCCCGGCGCGATCCGTCATCCAGTGCCAACTGGTGTGCGCCACGAGGGCCGACAGCAGGATCGTGCCCAGCCGCTCCGCGACGACGAAGCGGAACAGCAGGCTCAGGGCCGGCACGAGCAGGACGAGCACCAGCAACTGCCCGAGCTCGACGCCGACGTTGAACGCGAGCAGCGACGTGAGCAGGTGCGACCCGGCGAACTGCAGCGTCTCGCGCAGCGCGAACGAGAAGCCGAAGCCGTGGATGAGGCCGAAGCCGAACGTGATGAGCCAGCGGCGCTGCAACTGGACGCCCACGATGTTCTCGAACGCCATGTAGACGATCGACATGGCGATCATCGTCTCGACGAACGGCGGGAACCAGAGGGCGTCGGGCGCCAGCTCGAACGCCGACGCGATGAGCGTCACCGAGTGGGCCACGGTGAACGCCGTGACGATGGCCGCCAGCGGCAGCAGCCGCCGGAAGGGGATCACCAGGCAGGCGAGGAACAGCAGGTGGTCGATGCCGTCCAGGATGTGCTCGAAGCCGAGGGCGACGAAGCGCAGGGCGGCCTGATGCCAGCGCGGGTCGAGCCGGACCAGGCCGGGGTTGCCGGAGTACTCGAAGGCGCGCACGGTGCCGTCCGGCAGGACGAACCGCAGCACCGTGATGGTGCGAATGCCGAGCCGCCCGAGCGTCGGATCGAGGGAGAACTGCGCCTCGTCCGAGCGGATGGGGTACTCGAACAGCGCGTCGAGCATCGCCTGCTGCCAGAAAATCTCGGTCTCGGGCGGCAGCGGGGGGCCGGTCACGTGCGCCAGCGCTTCCTCGTAGCTGGCGAACGACCGGTCGGACGGCAGCGAGACGCGCACGGCGCGCAACTCCTGGTCCGTGAGCCGCCGGTCGTCCTCGTACACCTCCAGCTCGTCGCCGACCCAGACCATCATCGCGTCGCGCAGCATGCTGCTGGCCGCGGGGATGTCGAGGTAGCCCGGCCCGCGCTGGGGAAAGATGAAGTCCCGCATCGCGCCCAGCGGCACGCGGACGAGGAGGCGCAGCCGGTCGCCCTGCGGCGCGACGATCGTCTGCACCGTGACGTCGCCGGGAATGTCGTGCGCCACCGGCTGGGACGGGGCGGCGAGCAGCAGCCCGGCCACCAGCAGCACCGTTGCGAGCGGCCCGCGAGCGTTCGATCGAACCATGATCAGGTCGCCTTGATGACAACGAGCGTCCGGTCGTCCTGGCGCGCCACCGACCCGTGGCGGCGCACGTCCCGCATGACCGCGTCGCAGATCTCCTTGGCGCTCGACTCGCGCGACTTCTGCAGCACGGCCACGAAGCGATCGACGCCGTACGGCGCGTCGTCGGCGTCCGTCGTCTCGACGATGCCATCCGTGTAGAGCGCGAGCAGGTCCCCGTCGGCCAGGGCCACGTGCCCCTCCACGTAGCGCGGCGCGTCGAAGAGCCCGAGCGGCACGCCCCCCTCGTCGAGCAGCTCCACCCCGCCGCCGGCGCGCAGCAGGATCGGCGGCAGGTGGCCCGCGTTCGAGTACAGCAGCCGGCGGTCGAGGACATCCGCGAACGCGAAGAAGAGCGTCACGTACTTGCCGTCCTCGACCGAGTTGTGAAAGAAGCGGTTGGCCCGCCGCATGATGGCGCGCACCGCCAGCTCGTAGCCGACCAGCGAGGCGATCGACGCGCGAATGGCGGCCGCCAGCAGCGCCGCCGCGATGCCCTTCCCCACCACGTCGGCAATGACCACGCCCCAGCGGTCGTCGCCGATCGGGATGAACTCGTAGTAGTCGCCGCCGACCACCAGCGCCGTCTCGTGCGCACCCGCGATGTCGAAGCCCGCCAGGTCGGGCGTGGTGCGCGGCAGCAGGCCCTCCATGACCTGGCGCGCCAGGGCCAGCTCGCCGTCGAGCCGGCGCTTGGCCACCATGGCCAGTTGCAGCCGGGCGCTCTCGATCGTGCCGGCGACCGCGAGCCCGTAGGTGGCGAGCAGCTCCGCCGCCTCGGGGCCGTAGCCGTCGGGATCGTCCGACCAGACGTCCAGCACGCCCAGCACCCGGTTGGTCGCGCTCAGGATGGGCACCAGGAGCCGCGACCGCGCGCACGGGCGTCCCTCCAGGGCCTCCGGTGCGTTGTCGGCCGTGATCTGGATGGGCTGGCCGGTGGCGAGCACCTTCCCGATGACGCCCTGGCCGTCGAACGGCGCTTCCATCTCGGCGACCGGGAAGTCGCAGCCGCGCACCAGGGTGTAGCGCAGCTTCCGGCCGCGGCCGTCGATGATGTACACGCCCGCCGCGTCCGGATTGACGAGCGTCGCGAGCCCGTCGAGGATGCCCTCCAGGATGTCCTCGGGCTTGCGCAGCGACGGGAGGCGGAACGTGTCGACCATGACACGGGCCGCCTGCACGGCATCCGTGCCGATCCCGACAGGCTGCTGCGGCACGGGCGCTGGAGACCCCGTCTCGGTCGGCATCCAGTCTATTCTAGCCCGCCAACCGTCGCCTTGCGGCTCCGTTTGGCGCCCGACCAACCCGCCGGGAGTCCGCGCCGCGGCGCAGGCTCCTGCCGCCCCGCCGGGCCGCTGCCCGCGTGCTAGACTTGTGGTTTGTTCATTCGACGGTGAGTGTAGCTCAATGGTGGAGCGCCGGACTGTGGCTCCGGAGGTTGGGGGTTCGAGTCCCCTCACTCACCCCATCCGGCCGCTCCTGACGCGCCGCTCCCCATGAAACCGATGCCGAACGGGTCGCGGACGACGCCGCGGCGCGTGCTGCCGCTCGCCGTCGCGCTGCTGCTCGGCGCTTGGCCGGCAGGCACGGCCCGGGCCGGGCAGGAAGCGGACGGCTGGCGCCAGTTGGGCGGCCCGCACCGCAACTTCCGGGTCGACTCCGCCGCGGTGGCAACCGCGTGGGGCGAGAGCGGACCGGCCCGCCTCTGGAGCCGGCCGCTCGGCGAGGGATACTCGTCGATCGTCGCCGACGGCGACCTCCTGGTCACGATGTACCGCGAGGACGACGACGAGGTGGTCCTCGCCCTGGACGCGGCCACCGGGGCCACGCGCTGGCGGCACGCCTACCACGCGCCGCTGCGCCACGACGGGTACTTCGACGTCTGGCTGAACTCCGCCGGTCCGGGGCCCTACTCCACCCCGCTCATCGCCGGCGACACCGTCTTCGCGGTCGGCGTCGACGGCCGCTTCCACGCCCTCGACAAGCGGACGGGCGAGGTGCGCTGGGCGCACGACCTCGTCGAGGCGTTCGACGTGGGCGTGTACAACGCGTTCGCGTCGAGCCCGATCGCGTACGGCCGCACCGTCATCCTGCCGCTAGGCGGCAGCGGAGCCGGCGTGGTGGCGCTCGATCGGGAAACGGGGGCGACGGTCTGGCGCAGCCCGGCCTTCGACCTGGCGCCCGGCTCTCCGGTGCTGATCGACGTGGACGGCCAGGACCAGCTCGCGGTGCCCGGCCAGCAGGAGCTGGTGGGGCTCGATCCGCGCAGCGGACGCCGCCTGTGGCGTCATCCGCACCCGAACGAGCTCGGTCTCAACATCAGCATGCCGGTCTGGGGCGACGACAACGCCCTGTTCCTGTCGTCCGGCTACGACGGCGGCAGCCGGCTGATCCGCCTGTCGCGGGTCGACGACCGGACCACGCCCGACGAGGTGTGGTTCAACAGCCGCATGCGGCTGCACTTCGGCAACGCGCTGCGCATCGGCGGGCTCGTGGTCGGGAGCACGGGCGACTTCGGACCGGCCTTCGTGGCCGCGCTCGACGCCGCGACCGGCCGGGAGGTGTGGCGGGAGCGGAGCTTCGCCCGCGCGCAGCTCGTGCAGGCCGGCGGCAGGCTCGTCATCGTCGACGAGGACGGCGAGCTCGCCGTGGCGTCGGTCACCGGCGAGGGGCTCGACGTGCACGCGCGCGCCGCCGTGCTGACGGCGAACGCGTGGACCCCGCCGACGCTGGTCGGCAACGTCCTGTACCTCCGCGACCGGCAGAGCATTCTCGCCCTCGATCTGCGCGGCCGGCGCGCCTCGGCCGCCCCGGACGACAAATGACGCCGCGCGCCGCCGCGCTCGCCCGCCAATCGTCGCCTGACGGCTCCGCTCGGCGCCCAACCAACCCTGCAGGAGGCGGCGCCGTTCTACGGCGCAGACTCCTGGCCGGCGGTATCCTGACGGCGCTGCTCGCGGCCTGCGGCGCGACGCCCGAGTCGGCGGCGCCCGCGCCAGCCGGGACCGTTCGCGCCAGCGGCGGCTCGGGCGGGGTCAACGACCCCGCCGTCCGCGACCGCCCGTACGTCGTGCTCGTGTCGTTCGACGGCTTCCGGCCGGACTACCTCGACCGCTTCCACACGCCGGGCTTCGCGCGCCTGGCGGCGCGCGGCGCGCGCGCGGAGGGACTCGTCACGGTCTTTCCCTCGGTGACCTTTCCGGGGCACTACTCCCATAGGCGCTAACTTGTTTTCGGAACGAGACCGGCGTATCCTGACATGCG
>CAYGCV010000190.1:0-8440 GCA_964348425.1 uncultured Vicinamibacteraceae bacterium
GGGTCCCCGCAAGCGGACGCCGGGGGCTCGGGGCGCAGCCCCGTCTGATTGAAGCCTACGGCGCCGGGAAGCGGCCGATCCGGTCGCCCTCGGCGACCTGGCCGACCCAGATCTCGTCGCCGACCTGAATCGCGACGGTGCCCAGGATGAGCAGGTCGTTGGACGGATAGTTGACGACCTCGCGGGCCGTCATCTGCCGCGGATCGACCTCCGCTACCCGCGAGCTCACACCGTCGCAGGCGCCGTCCCGGATGCACTCCCGGATCGACTCGCGCGTCGGACCGATGTGACCGGCGGCCAGCAGGTTCTCGTTGGCGCCCCAGCGGACGTTGTCGATGTGGAAGCCGACCTCCACCCCTTCCTTCTGGATGGGCATCCGCCCCCGCGACAGGCGGATCAGCGACTGCGCCCCGTAGCCCCCGACGTAGTACCACTGGCCGTCGCGCGAGATCTCCAGCCCGTTGGGGCCGATGTCCTCGCTCCCCGGCACCAGGCTCCAGCCCGCCCCGGGCGCCCACTGCCAGATGTTGCCCGCCGCCGGGCTCGTCGAGGCGAAGCCGCCCTCGGGCAGCGCGACCACCGAGTTGAGCCCGATGCCCTCGGGCGCCACGGCGCAGCCGACCCACGTGACCGTCGGCGGCCCGTCGCCCGTCTGCAGGTCGAAGACCTCGATCGACTCCCGCGCCCCATGCCCGACGACCAGCAGCGTGTGGTTGATGCCGTCGGAGTCGCGCAGGTAGAGGCCGTGCGGCCGGAAGTCGCCCGTCAGCGGCCCGGGGCAGTCCGCGTAGGTCTCGGTGTCGTGGTCCGACTGCCCGGTCGCCGGCGAGAAGAGCGACGTCGCCGTGTTGTCCCGGGTGTCGGCCAGGTACAGATCGCCCCCGTCCACCATGCTGGCGACAACGACCCAGGGCGAGTCCGGGATCGGGGCGAGGTCCTCCGGGCTCACCGGCCCGCAGAGAAACTCGACCTCCCCGTCCGGATCGCAGCCCTGCGCCAGCGGGCCCGTAGCGCCCAGCAGCACCAGCGCCCCCGCCATGAGCATCCCGAGCATCGTGCGTGTCCTCATGAGATGTCCTCCCTCGGCACGGATTGGAACGTCCTTCGGAAACGTGATCTTATCGCGCAGCCCCGTCCGTGTCCCGCTCTACCGGGGCGGGTAGCCGCCGATCCAGATCGGGCTCGACCAGGCCATGGCGCCGTTCACCTGGCGGACCCGGACGTAGTAGTAGTCGCCCTGCCGCGGGTCGTCCCCGTCGGTGTGGCTGAAGCTGACGTCGCGCGGGGCGTTGCGGATCAGGCGGCGGAGCGTGATGCGGTCGTCCGGATAGTCGTCGGTCGGCATCCCCCGCTCGATGCCGCCGGCGTTGAGCGTGAGTCGCACCCGGCGCTCCGGAATCTCCGCCGGCGGCCGGAAGAAGGGGCGCGTCGCGGCGGTCTCGTGGACGGTTTCGAGCTCGATCGTGATGGCGGCGCTGGGCCGGATGCCCGAGAGCGTCATCCGCAGCGAGCTGGTGTCGCCGCGCGTGTGGGTCGCGAAGCGGGCGCCGTTGCGCGCCGGCTCGAGCTCGACGTGCTGGGTGGCCAAGTTCGCGAAGTCCGTGCCGGTGATGCGCTCGAGCACCGCCCCGCGCACGCCGAGCTGCCCGCGCCAGTGGCGCCAGCCGCGCGGCGCATCGCCCGGGTGCAGCGGCGCCGCGTCGGAGAAGAACGAGAGGAGCCACTCCTCCACGTCGGCGGGCCGCCCCCGGCCGACGCCGTACCGCTCGTTCCAGATCCGCTCGTCGTTCCTCAGCAGCGTGATCGACTCGATCGGCGCCGTCCCGATCACGCGCCCCGCGACGACCCGGCTCTCCGCGTACTCGCCGCGCTGGCCCATCGCCGTGCCGTTGACGGTCACGTCGAGGATGATGCGGTCGCCGCTGGTAGCGTACGTCCGGCGCCCCTTCAGCGCGTCGAATACCGCGTCCCGGGACAGCTCCGACGCCAGCACCGCGCCGAGGCCGCCGCGCTGCGCGCCCGGACCGGCGGTCGGGGTGGAGCGGCCGGGATGCGACGCGGGGTCGTCCGACGCCGCGACCAGCCCCACCTGGTGGCCGTGCGACAGGTACTGCCGGGCGAACGGCTCGAAGGTGCCGCGCATCGACATGATCTCGATCAGCGCCTCGAGCCGCGGGTCGGACTGCCGGTAGTCGCCCGGGTCGTGGGCGTGCGGGATGACCAGCACGTCGGCCGGGTCGTAGCGTGCGTGCAGGCCCTGGTACAGCTCGGACAGGGTCGGATGCTCCAGCGCCGACACCCGCTCGCCGCCCTCCGCACCGCGCAGCAGCACGCTGTGGCGCCCCCCGAAGCGGGCGGGCCGCGTCCACTCCCAGCCGAGGTACGGGATGAACCGCCCCGGCGCGTCGAACGCCTGCACCGCGCGCCGCGACAGCTCCCACTCGGCGCGGTCCAGCCAGACGTCGCGTGCCGCGTGGGCGACGAAATCGAGCCGCGCGTCGTCGCGGGCGAACGTCATGAAGAAGTCCAGGGCGCCGACCCCCTCGGCGTGCCCCGAGCGACCGTGCGTGTCGCCCCAGTAGATGCGGCGCGCCGGATTCTCCTCGACGAGCACGGGGTTCGCGGCGCCGCGGATCTCGCCGTCCTCCGAGCGGATCTCGATCCAGTGCGGCCCCGGCTCGCCCAGGGTCAGATCCACGACGCTGATGGCGTCCGTCCCGGCCGGCGTCGCGGCCCGCACGTCGCCGTCCACGAGGATCTCGAACGCGGGAATCGCGCCGGTCGCCCGGTTGCGGAACGCGTCCTCGGCCCGCACCGACAGCTCGAACGCCTCGCCCGGGCCGACCACGCTGGGCGCGACGCCGTGCACGCCGGCCACGCCTGTCCCGCTGATGGCGAACGGCAGGATCGGGAGCGGGCGCCACTCGCCGGACCCGTCGAGATCGACGTCGAGCGGCAACGGCACGCGCGCGCCGGAGGCGCTGCTCATCAGCAGGCCCCGCCCGCCACCGCGCGTGTCGCCGTAGGTGATGGTCACCGTCTCGCCGGCGTCGACCTGGCCCGAGGCGACCCGGAAGACCAGCGCCGCCGCGGGAGCCTCCCCGTCGCTGTGCGGGCCGTTCGCCACGTCGACGCCGGCCTCGAACGCCGCGTCGGCGTCGGAGGTCTCGATGGTGATGTAGCCGTCGCCGGCCGGGTCATCGGCCTGGAACGGACCGAAGTCGACCGCGGCGTGCCGCGCCACCCGGAAGCCGCCGCCGGTCGCCACCGGGCGCGTGCCGGCCGTCCAGGTCTGGCGCAGGGTCTGGTACGACCGCGCCGCGAACGGGCCGAGCGACTCGGCGCTCAGCTCCCCGAGCGCCCCGGGCTCGTCGTGCAGGGCGAACTGCCGCACGAGCCGGTCGATGGTCGCGCCCTCGCGGAGCGCCTCCCGGCCGGTGGGCGGCAGCGTCGCCTGCAGGCGCACGCCCGGTCCCTCGCGACCCACTTCCCCGCCGCCGAGGGCGTAGGCGTCCACCCAGTCGGCGAGGACCCGGGCGCGCTCGGCAATGGTCGTCTCGTCGGTCGGACTCGCCGCCACGTCGACCTTGAGCTGCTCGACGGCGGCCCGCAGCTCCGGTGCGAGGTAGTCGTCCGGGGTGCCGTCGTCTTCCTCGCCGCCGCAGCCAGCGGCGGCGAGCAGCAGCAGCGGCGCGAGGCGGCGGGCGGCGGGCCACCGCCGGCCGGTCGGCAACGAGCCCGCGGCAACGCGCGCCATCGCCACGGACTACGCCGGCGGCACGAACGCGAGGAAGCGCCGCGGGTTGTCGACCAGGATCTTCCGGATCGACTCCTCCGGCACGCCGGCGTAGCGCAGCTTGGGCACGAACTGCATCAGCACGGACGCCCACCCGTGGCCGTAGTAGCGCTTGAACTGGCGCATGTTGCCCTGGTCGGAGGACAGGAGGATGTGATCCTCCAGGCCCGCGTCGAGCAGGTCCTGCACCATCCGCACCTTGTCGGCCTCGGGAATGTCCGAACGGCCCATCTCGTGCCCCAGCGTGTCGAGGCCGACGAAGGCGCCGCGCTTCGCGATCGCCGTGTGCGTGGCCAGCGGGTCGTGCTCCGGCTTGATGGTCGCCATGTGGCCGATCACGACGCGCGAGAGATCGACGCCCACGCCCTCGATGACGTCCATCTGCTCCATGGCGCAACTCGGGCAGCTCTCGTGCGGCGTGTGCGTGAAGATCGGCAGCCCCGTCCGCAGGTGGGCGCGGGCGATGGCGCGGTGCACCTTCCGCTCGTCGGGCCGCATCTCGAGCGACGAGGCGATCTCGCCGAACGCGCCCCAGCGCTGCGCCGCCGCGTCGGCCACCAGCTCCTCGACCAGCTCGTCCTCGGACATCTCGGCCACCCGCACCGGGTAGACGGCGAAGCCGACGTCCTCGAAGTAGCCGCCGGCCATCACGATGCGCACCTCGCTGCGGGCCGCGATGGCGTTCAGATGCTCCACCTGCTCCGGCGTACGCCGCCCGGTCGCCGCATCGACGATGCAGCCGAGCCCGTCGAACGCGCAGGCCTGAAGCTCCTCGACCGCAAGGTCGACGTCGGCGCGCCCCACGTGCTCGTGGAACAGCGTGGCCCCGTCGGCGAGCGCGGCCGGATCGAGGTCGCCCTGCAGGGTGCGGATGACGGCTCCCGCCGGGAACTCGGGCGGGTCCACGCTCGTGAAGCGCTGCTGCGCGCGCAGCGGAGGCAATCCCACCCCGGAGGCCGCGGCGCCGGCCACGGCGGCCGTGCCGAGCAGGCCGAGGGCCTGGCGTCGCGAGTACAGGCGCTGTCGTGCGGTCGGGTCGATCATGATCCTCTCCGTTCCATCCTCGTGTTCAGTGCTCAATGTCCAATGCGTGCGCAACGGTGTCCGATGCGTGAGGCATCCTACTACACGGCTGGCCGCCAACGGGACCCCGCCGGGACGCTCGGGAAGCGCCGCACGCGCCGGGCCTGATCAGAGCGTCTTCAGGAACGCGATCAGCGCGTCCCGGTCGCCGGCGTTCAGCGACAGCCCGTAGCGGTGGCCCGGCACGGCGCGAGCGCTCCCCCCGAGCCCGGGAAATCCGGTCGGGCGATAGTCGGGCCGGAGGCGCGCCGGGTCGAGCCAGTCCTCCAGCGTCGCCACCGATCCGCCGTGCCCCAGGGGCCCCCGGTACCACAGCCCCTTCAGCGACGGCACCTTGTAGTAGCCGGTGCCCCGCCGCGTCCGCAACGCGAGGCCCGGGTCGGTGTCGATGGGCACGTCGAGAATCCGATACCGCGTGCGGTGCTCCGGCGGCGGTCGGAAGCCGGAGACCGGCAGCAGACGGTTGTTCGTGTACAGGGGCGGCGTATGACACCGTCCGCAGCCTTCGCGCTCGAAGACGGCCCGGCCGGCCCGCGCGCGCTCGTCGAGCGGATGCGGGTTCGGCGGCGGCTGCAGCGCATACAGGTAGCGGGCCAGGGCGTAGAGCTGCGCATCGCTGTAACGGCTGCCGGTGCCGACGAAGCGCCCGCGGCCCGGCGCGGGGCGCTCCCGGGATCCGACGCCGGCCGGCATGTAACTGCCGTAGCGCGCGAGCATGTCGATCGTCTGGTTCGCGGCCGAGTAGCGCATCAGGTCGCCGATGGCGCGGTGGCGCACCAGGCCGGTGGCGTCGAGATACCGGCGCTCGCGGATGCCGATCAGATCGGGCACGCGCGCCGGGTGGGCGACGCTCGTCCCGTGGCGGATCACGACGCCGCCGGGCACGGCGGCCAGCGTCGCCAGCAGCCGGTCCCGCGGCAGGCTGAACGCCGGATCGTCCGCGACCCACGGCACGAACGTCAGCGGACGCAGGCCGGCCCTGATCGCCTGCAGCGGCGCTCCCGCCAAGTCGCGCGCGATGGAGCGGTCGAACGGGAAGTTGCCCTGCGCCCCGGGCACGACGGCCCCGTCGGGCAGCACGCGCGTGTGGCACATCGCGCAGGCCAGGTTGCCGACCTCGAGCACGCCCTGCCGCCGTATCACCCAGCGGGCGAACGGCATGACGCCGTCCGCCGCGAGCGGCACGCCGACCTCGGCGTACCAGGCCGGATCGGTCACGTGCCGCGGGCCGACCGGCCCGTTGTAGCCGATGGGCGCCGAGAAGATGATCTCGCCGGCGGCGGCCCAGTCCGGCGGATCGACCGGCTCGGCCGGGCCGAACACCACCTCCGGCGCCCGGCGTGCGAGCCACTCCCGGTAGCCCGCCGGCTCGCGGTCCGGGTGGTAGATCGGATAGCTCCTGAAGACGGGCCGCACGGACAGCCGGTAGTAGTAGTCCTCCGGGACGTGCCGCGGTGTGTACTCGGCGACGGCGAGCGGCAGCTCGAAGTCCGCTACCTCGGCGGCATCCCAGGTCCGCGGAATCCCGGCCGGCCCCTGCAGCGCGACGACGGCGAGGGCGAGCCAGGCGCCGGGCTGAAGAGGCATGGTCCGTTCGGTGCCGCGAGGGTGGTCCGCGGCTACCCGGCGGGTTCGGCCGCAGGGATTACCGACTCTACTCCCTGCGCGAAGTGACCGCAACGCCTCTACGCCCGGCACGCCCTCCACCTCGAGGTGCTCCACGGCCACCCGAGCTGCCGTCAGACCCGCCGTGCGATGACCACCCAGGCGTCCGCGGCGGGCGACCATTCCGCGCCGGCATAGTCGCCGAGGACGGCGTCGACGCTGAACCCGGCCGCCTCCAGGCGCTCGGCCACCTGCGGGACCGTGACCGTGCGAAACGCGAGGGAGAAGCGGTGCACGGTGCGCCGGCCACCGCGCCACTCCAGGAACTCCTGGTCGAACACGGTCAGGCCGTGCTCGCGCACCTGCCGCACGGACTCGATCAGGGTGACCCGGCGATCGCCGCCCATGGGCCCGCGCAACGCTACCTGGCGGCGATACTCCCGCCAGCGCGGCAGCTCCGCCACCAAGTCCACGCCGAACGTCCCGCCGCGCGGCAGGACGGCGGCCACCGCCTCGAGCGTCGCCGTCAGGTCCGCGTCCGAGAGCAGCGACTGCAGCATGCCGTACGGCGCCATGACCAGGCGGCAGCGCCAGCGCCGGCGAAACGGCAGGGCGCGGATGTCGCCGCGCACGATCGACGTGCGCCCGCTCAGGCGTGCCCGGCGAATCCGCCGCCGCAGCCGGCGGAGCATCGCCTCCGAACGGTCGATGCCGATGAAGCGCGGCGCGACCCGCGCCACCGGCACCGACAGGCGGCCGGTGCCGCAGCCCAGCTCCAGCACCGGGCCGTCCGCGCGCCGCGCCAGGTCGGTCCAGAAGCGGACGTCGCGGCGGCCGATCGTGCGCCGGTTCTCCCAGTCGTAGAACGGCGCGTAAGCGTCCCAGCCCGCCCAGCCGGCGGCGCTGCTGTCCGCGGTCATCACCACCCGTTTCCGCCGTAGTATAGGAAAGCGTGGCGCCCGTACCCGCCCGCAGGGAAGAGAGGATTCCAGCATGAGGTCGCTGTTGATTACGTCCATCGCCGTAGCGGCCGCCGGCGGCGCCGCGCTCGCCCAGGTCCGGGAGCGGAAGGGCCGTGGCAGACCTACGGCACCGAGAACGGCGAGTGGCGCAGCTACGCCGGCGACATCGCCGGCACGAAGTACTCGCCGCTCGACCAGATCGACGCCGGCAACTTCAGCGACCTGGAGGTCGCGTGGGAGTGGACGTCGATAGACAACCTCGTCAGCCGCACTACGCCCGGCGGCGGCGAGTGGTGGGGGCCGCTCGACGCCATCGTCGACTCGCTGATCGAAGAGAATCCGAACCTCTACCGCAGCAGCCAGCCCCCCAACCCGTCGCGCCTGCAGGCGACGCCGCTGATGGTGGACGGCGTGCTCTACCTCAACACGCCGCTGTCGCAGGGCGTGGCGGTCGACGCGGCCACCGGCGAGACGCTGTGGGTCTTCAACCCGAAGAGCTACGAGGAGGGGACCCCGACGATGAGCTCGCCCTGGACGCAGCGCGGGGTCGCCTACTGGACGGACGGCGCCGGCGACGAGCGCATCTTCTGGGGCACCGGCAACGGCTACGTCGTCTGCGTCAAGGCGAAGACCGGCCAGCCCTGCCCCGACTTCGGCCCGGACGGCAGCGGCATGGTCGACGCGATGGTCGGCATCCCGCGGGTCGAGCGCGCGGCGCGCGACTACCTCAACGCCATGCTCTACTCGATCAACTCGCCGCCGATCGTCGTGCGCGACAGGGTGATCCACGGCTCGCAGATCGCCGACCGGCGCATCACGAAGGAGGCGCCGCCCGGCTGGGTCCGCGCCTGGGACGTGCGGACCGGCGAGCACGCCTGGGACTTCCACACGGTGCCGAACAGCGCCGACGAGTTCGGCGCCCAGACCTGGCTGAACGACTCGTGGCGCTACTCGGGCAACGCCAACGTGTGGTCGATGCTGGCCGGCGACAACG
>CAYGCV010000191.1:0-8404 GCA_964348425.1 uncultured Vicinamibacteraceae bacterium
GCGCCCAACCAACCCTCCAGGAGTCCCCGCCGTTCTACGGCGCAGACTCCTAGCCCCGCACGAGCAAGTGCAGGGCCACGCTGCGAAACTCCATTGTACACGCGCTTCGGCCGGGCGCGGGCAGGGACGCGGGCTACTGCGGCGGGTCCGCGGACTCCTCTGCCGGAGCCGGCTCCGTCTGGGCCGCGGGAGCGGGCGCGGCCGGCGCGTCGATGCCGCTGAGGAGCGACCCCGGTCCGCGCTGCCCCAGGATGGCGAGCACCATCGCCCCGACCATGAACAGCGCGCCGAGCACGGTCGTGGCGCGCGTCAGCACGGTCGCCCCGGCGCGAGCCCCGAAGGCCGCCTGGCTGCCGCTGCCGCCGAAGGCGGCGGCAATGTCCCCGCCCTTGCCCTGCTGCAGCAGGACGACGACCAGCAGGAAGAGGCAGACGAACACGTAGACGGCCGACAGACCGATGCTGAGCATGACCGGTAATTATAGCAGCCCGCGGGTCCCGGCCACGATCTCCGCGAAGCTGCCGGGATCGAGACCGGCGCCGCCGACCAGGGCCCCGTCCACGTCCGGCTGCGCCCCCAGCGCGGCGACGTTGCCGGGCTTGACGCTGCCGCCGTAGAGGATGCGCCGCGTGCGGGCGATGCTCTCGCCCAGGACGCCGGCCAGCCGCCCCCGGATGTGCGCGTGCGCCGCCTGCGCCTGCTCGGGCGTCGCGTTGCGGCCGGTTCCGATGGCCCAGACCGGCTCGTACGCCACGACGAGCGACTCGGCAGCGGCAACGGCGAGTCCGTCCAGTCCAGCCTGCAGTTGCCGATCCAGTACCTCGAACGTCCGGTTCGACTCGCGCTCGGCGAGCGTCTCCCCGACGCACACGATCGGCACCAGCCGCGCGGCGCCGGCCGCGCGCACCTTCCCGCCGACCTCCGCGTCGGTCTCGCCGAACAGGTGGCGCCGTTCGGAATGCCCGATGATCACGTAGCCCGCCCCGGCGTCCCGCAGCATGCCGGCGCTGATCTCGCCCGTGAACGCGCCCTGCGGCTCCGCGTGCAGGTCCTGCCCGGCCACCCCGATGCCGCTGCCGGCCAGCGCCCCGGCCAGCGCGTGCAGCGCCGTGAACGGCGGCGCCAGGACGATCTCGACGTCGCGCACCTCGGCGACGAGGGGGCGGAACGCCCGGGCGTAGGCCAGCGCCTCGTCCACCGTCTTGTGCATCTTCCAGTTGGCTGCGACGAGCGGTGTTCTCATGGTGCGCACCTTGCCGGCGGGGTGGACTCCCGGTCAGTCGGGCAACGCGGCGACGCCCGGCAGCGTCCGGCCGCTCAGAAACTCGAGCGAGGCGCCCCCGCCGGTCGAGACGTGGGTGATGCGGTCCTGCACGCCGGCCTTCGCGACCGCGGCGATGGAGTCGCCCCCGCCGACCACGGTGGTGGCGTCCGTCTCCGCCACCGCGCGCGCCACGGCCAGCGTGCCGGCGGCGAACGCGTCGACCTCGAACACGCCCAGCGGGCCGTTCCACACCACCGTCCGCGCTGCGGCGATGCGCGCGGCGTACTCGGCGCGCGTGCGCGGCCCGATGTCGACGCCCAGCCGCTCGCCGATCGCGGCGTCCGTCACGGCCAGCGTCTCGCCGCGCGCCCCGGGCGCGATCCGCTCGGCGACGACGTGGTCGGCCGGCAGCCGGAGGTCGACTCCGCGGGCCCGCGCGCCGTCCTCGACGCGGCTCGTGGCCGCCAGCAGCTCCGGCTCGACCAGCGACCGCCCGGTCGGCAGGCCCTGCCGGCTGAAGAACGTGTAGGCCATCGCGCCGCCGACGAGCAGCGCGTCGACCCGCGCCAGCAGGCTCTCGATGACGTCGAGCTTGCCCGACACCTTGGCGCCGCCGAGGACCGCCACGAACGGCCGCGCGGGGGCGCCGAGCAGCGACCCGAGATGCTCCAGCTCGGCCGCCATCAGCAGTCCCGTCGCGGCCTCCCGCACGTGGGCGACCACGCCGGCGGTCGACGCGTGGGCGCGGTGCGCCGCGCCGAACGCGTCGTTCACGTAGAGATCCGCGAGCGCCGCCAGGGCCGCGGCGAACGCCGGCTCGTTCCGCTCTTCCGCGGCGTGGAAGCGCAGGTTCTCGAGCAGCACGACGCCGCCCGGTCCGGCTTCCTCCACCGCCCGCCGCGCCGGGTCGCCCACGCAGTCGGACGCGAAGCCGACCGGCACGCCGAGCAGCGCCGCGAGACGGTCCGCGACCGGCTGCAGGCTGAGCTCGCGCCGGGGGCGCCCCCCGGGGCGGCCCAGGTGCGAGGCGAGCACGACCGTCGCCCCCCGCTCGAGCGCGTAGCGCAGGGTCGGCAGGGCCGCGCGGATGCGGGTGTCGTCGCCCACCGCGCCGTCCGCGATCGGGACGTTGAAGTCGACGCGGATCAGGACGCGCCGGCCGGCCAGATCGAGGTCGCGGATCGAGCGCTTGGGCACGCGGGGCAGCGGGGTCCTACGACCCGCGGGTCCCGAGGAGCTTGACGAGCTCCACGCAGCGGGACGAGTAGCCCCACTCGTTGTCGTACCACGAGAGGACCTTGACGAAGTCCCCCTCCATCACGCTGGTGTACGACGCGTCCACGATGGACGAGTGGGAGTTGCCCCGGAAGTCGATCGAGACGAGCGGCGCGGCCGACAGGTGCAGGATGCCCTTGAGGCGCCCCGCCTCGGCGGCCGCGAAGGCCTGGTTGACGGCTTCCGCGGTCGTCGAGCCGTCCACCTCGGCGACCAGGTCGACCACCGACACGTTCGGCGTCGGGACGCGCATGGCGATGCCGTCGAGCTTGCCCTTCAGCGCCGGCAGCACCTCGCCGACGGCCACCGCCGCGCCCGTCGTGGTCGGGATCATCGACACGCCCGCGGCGCGGGCGCGGCGCAGGTCCTTGTGCGGCAGATCGAGCAGGCGCTGGTCGTTCGTGTACGCGTGCACCGTGGTCATCCACCCGCGGCGCAGTCCGAAGCTGTCGTGCAGCACCTTGGCCACCGGCGCGAGGCAGTTCGTGGTGCACGACGCGTTCGAGACGATGTGGTGGGCGGCCGGGTCGTAGCTCTCGTCGTTGACGCCGAGCACCACGGTCAGGTCGGGCCCCTTGGCCGGCGCGGTGATGATGACCTTGCGGGCGCCCGCGGCCAGATGCTTGGCCGCGTCGTCCCGTTTGGTGAACAGCCCGGTCGACTCCACGACGACGTCGACGCCGAGCTCACCCCACGGGAGCGCGGCCGGGTCGCGCTGGGACAGCACCCGGAACGAGCGCTCGCCGACCCTGATCGCGTCGCCGTCGACCGCAACGTCCTCGGGCAGATTGCCGAGGACCGAGTCGTACTTCAGGAGGTGGGCCAGCGTGTCCGGGCTGGTGATGTCGTTGACCGCCACGAATTCGAGCGCGCCGTCCCCCAGCGCCGCCCGCAGCACGTTGCGCCCGATGCGGCCGAACCCGTTGATCCCGACCCTGATGGCCATGTCCGCTGCCTCCGCGAGATGTGTCGTGCCTGTCCGGGGCCCCGAAGGGGCGTGCAAACGAGCAATTCTAGGCGGCCCCCTCCGGGGCGGTCAACCGGGAGCGGGCCGCGGCGGTCCGCCTGGCCGCGGCGCTCGATTGGGAGCTTGAAGCGCCCGAGCCGGGCGCGGGGCGGCGCTGTCGAGGCCGGTCCTCGGCTCCCAGGAGTCCGCGCCCGTGGCCGGGGCGGCCCACTCGCGGGGGGGTGGGGGGCGCCCCGGGCGGGCCGCACGCCCCGCGGCGGGGGGGGGGGGGGCGCGGGCGCGCCCGGCCCGCGCCCGCCAGGAGTCCGCGCCGTAGAACGGCGCGGACTCCTGCAGGGTTGGTTGGGGCCGAACCGTGCGGCCAGCGCTCGGTCCAGCGGCGGGCCGCAGCCCGGATTCTATCCCCTCGCTCGGGCAAGCGGAAGATGCCGCGAGCTGCGTCCCGGCCCGGGCCGCAGGGTCCGCTGCTATACTCCGGCAACCCTGGACCGATGTACCTGCTCTACAGCCTGGCGCTGTGCGCGTATCTGCTCGCGCACCTGCCGGTCGTCGGGTATCGGGCCGTCCGCCGGCGCAAGGCCCTGGGCCGCCTCCGGGATCGGGTGGGCCGGCTCCCGGCCGGCGTGAACCCCGGCCGCCGGCGGTCGATCTGGATCCACGCGGTGTCGGTCGGCGAGGTGCTCGCCGCGCGCTCGCTCGCCGCCCAGCTCCGGGAAGCGTATCCGCGCCACCGGCTGCTGATGTCGACCACCACGGCCACCGGCCAGCTCGTCGCCCGCCAGTCGGGTCATGCGCTCGACGCCGTGTTCTACGCCCCGCTGGATCTGGCGCGGTTCGTCGCGCGCGCCCTCGATCGCGTTGCGCCGGACATGCTCGTGCTGATCGACACGGAGATCTGGCCCAACCTCCTGCGCGCCTGCCGCCGGCGCGGCGTGAAGACCGTCCTGGTGAACGGCCGACTCTCGGACCGGTCCTACCGGCGCTACCGGCTGGTGCGTCCATTCATGCGGCGCGTGCTGAGCGGCCTCGACCACTTGTGCGTGCAGAACGGCGCCTGGAGCCGGCGCTTTCGCGATCTGGGCGTGCCGCCCGGGCGGCTGACCGTCACCGGCAGCCTCAAGTTCGACGCCGTCGACGACGCGGCCGCGGGCGCACCCGCGGGCGACCGGGCCCTGCGCTGCTTCGAGTTCGCCGCCGGGCGGCCGGTGATCATTGCCGCGAGCACCCTCCGCGGCGAGGAGGAGCCGGTGCTGCGCGCGTTCGCCGGCGCGCGCCGTGCGGCCGCCGGCGCCGTGCTGATCATCGCGCCGCGGCATCCCGAGCGGTTCGCGGAAGCGAGCCGGCTCGCGGCCGGCCACGGCTTCGCCGTCGCGCGGCGCACCGAGCTCGAGGCTGCCGCGGCGCCGTCGGCCGACGTGGTCATCCTCGACACCATCGGCGAGCTCGCCCGGCTGTTCCGCCTCGCGACGGTCGTGTTCGTGGGTGGGAGTCTCGTGCCCGCCGGCGGCCACAACCCCATCGAGCCGGCCGCGTTCGGCAAGGCCATCGTGTTCGGGCCGCACATGGAGAACTTCGCGGAGATCGCCGGCCTGTTCGTGGCCCGCGGAGCCGCCTGGCAGCTCGGCTCGCAGGCCGAGCTCGACGGGGCGCTCGAGGCGCTGCTGTCCGATGCCGGGCGCCGCGCGGCGCTCGGCGCCGCGGCGCGGGCGGTGGTGGACGACCAGCGCGGCGCCCGGCGCCGGACGCTCGCGGTCATGGCGGAGCTCCTGCGGCCGGATGCCGCGCCCCGGGACGCCCGCGCGGCGGACAACCCGTGCTGAGCCGCCTGTACGGCAGTCTCGCCCGGCGCCGGCGCTGCTGGTACGAGCGGCGGCCCGAGGCGCGGCGCCGCCTCGACCGGCCGGTCGTCAGCGTCGGCGCGCTGCGGGTGGGCGGCAGCGGGAAGACGCCGATCACTGCCGGCCTGGCGGGGCTGCTCGTGGCGATGGGCGAGCGGCCCGCCGTGCTGAGCCGGGGCTACGCCCGCACCCGCCGGGTCGACGGCGTCGTCGTGGTGCGCGATGTCGACCGCGTGCGTGCGGGGCTGGCGGAGGCCGGCGACGAGCCGCTCATGCTGGCGCTGGCGCTGCGCGGCACGGCGGTGCTGGTGGCCGCGGACCGCCACCGGGCCGGGCGGTTGGCCGAAACAACCATGGGGGCGACGGTGCATCTGCTCGACGACGGCTTCCAGCACCTCGCCCTGCACCGGGACGTCGACCTGCTGTTGCTGGCGGAGCAGGACCTGGCCGATCCGCGGACGCTGCCCGGCGGCCGCTTGCGGGAGCCGGTGGACGCGGCCCGCGGCGCCGACGCGCTGATCGTCGAGACGCCGGATGCCGGCCGGGCGCGCGCGCTCGCCGAGCGGCTGGCCGTCGGGCAGGCGTTTCGTTTCACGCGGGTGCTCCAGCCGGCGCGGCACGCGGAGACGCAGGAGGAGGTGGCGGTGCCGCCCGGCGCGCCGCTGCTGGCGGTGGCCGGCATCGCGCAGCCGCGGCGCTTCTTCCGCGCGCTGCGCGCGCAGGGGTACGCCGTGGCCGCCACGCTCGCGTTTCGCGACCACCACCCGTATGCGGCCGGCGACGTCGCCCGCATCGAACGTCTGGCGGCCGCGCGGCGGGTGGAGTACGTCGTCACCACCGAGAAGGATCGCGTGCGGCTGCTGCCGCACGCCCCGTTCGCCTTTCCGTTGCTGTCGATTCCGCTGGCCGTGCCGATCGAGCCCGAGGCAGCGTTCCGGGCGTGGCTCGCCGGGCGCGTCGAGCGCGCGCGGGCCGCATGAGGCACCGGCTCGAGTACGCGGCCGTCCTGGCGCTGCGGGCCGCGGTGCGCGCGCTGCCCCGGCGGGCGAGCCTGGGCGCCGGGGCGGCCCTGGGACGACTCTTCCACCGCGTGCACGGGAGCCGCCGCGAGCTGGCCCTGGCGAACCTGCGCGGGGCGTTTCCGGCCCGGGCCGAGCACGAGCTGCAGGCGATTCTGCTCTCGACCTGCGAGCACTTCGGCCGGCACGTGATCGAGCTGCTCAACTTCGACGCGATGAGCACGGCGCAGATGACACGCCTCGTGGACGTCGAGGGCGGCGCCCGCGTCGAGCAGGCGCTCGCCCGCGGCCGGGGCGTGGTCTTCTACTCCGGCCACATTGGATACTGGGAGCTGCAGGCCATGGTGCACGCGGTGCTGTTCGCGCCGGTCGTGCTGGTGGCGCGCACGTTGGACAATCCGCTGCTCGACCGCCTGCTCGGCCGCATCCGGCAGCGCGTGGGCACGCGCGTGCTGCCGCGGCAGGGAGCGGTGCGCGGGCTGCTCCGCGCGCTGCGGGGCGGGGCGTCCGTGGCCATGATGATCGACCAGCACATGCACGATCGCAGTGCCGTGACGGTGGCGTTCTTCGATCGTCCGGCGGCGACCACGTCGGTCGTCGCGGCGCTGGCGCTGCGCTCCGGCGCGCCGGTCATCCCCGTGTTCGCGCTGCCGCTCCCGGGCGGGCGCTATCGCCTGGTGTACGAAGAGGCGGTCGAGCCGCCGCCCGCGGACGATCCTGACCCTCTGCGCACGTACACGCAGCGCTGCACGGACGTGCTGGAGCGGTACGTGCGGCGGCATCCGGACCTGTGGCTCTGGATGCACCGGCGCTGGCGGACCGACGAGGCCGCCGGCACGGCGGCCGCTGCTGCCGCCGCGGTCTCCGGGGCGCCGCCCCCGCGCGAGGATACGGGCCGGTGATCGACCGTCTTCTCGAGCTGGTCGACGCCGCGGGCGAGCGGCGGGTGGCCGTGATCGGGGACGTGATCGCGGACGAGTTCATCCACGGCCGGCTGTCGCGCGTCTCGCGCGAGGCGCCGGTCCTCATTCTCCGGTACGACGGCACGACCGTCGTGCCGGGCGGCGCGGGGAACGCGGCCGCGAACGTGGCCGCGCTCGGGGGGCGCGCGCACCTGGTCGGTCTGCTCGGCACGGCGGATGCCGACCGGCGCGTGGCGCGCGCGCTGCCGCGCGGGGTGGACCGCGCCGGCCTCGTCCGCGCCAGGGGGTACCAGGCGCCCGTCAAGACCCGCATCCTGGCCGGCGGGGCGCACTCGACCTGGCAGCAGGTCGTGCGCATCGACCGCGAGGCCGGCGTGCCGGACGACCCCGGCACGCGCCTCGCGTTCGAACGCGCCGCCCGTGCGGCCGCGGCCGAGTGCGATGCCGTGCTCGTGTCCGACTACGGCTCCGGCCTGGCGCGTCCCGCTCTGGTCGCGGGCATCCGCCGCGCGGCGGCGCGGCGCCGCGCGGTCCCGATCGTCATCGATTCACGCTACGACCTGCTGCGGTATCGTGGCGCGACGGCGTGCACCCCCAACGAGGCGGAGGTGGAGCAGGCCCTCGCGCTCACGATCGGCGACGATCCGGCGCAACTGGAGCGCGCGGGCCGGGCGCTGCTCAAGCGCCTGCGGGCCGAGGGGCTGGTGCTGACGCGCGGGCGGCGCGGGATGGCGGTGTTCGTGCCCGGCCGGCAGACCGCGCACATCCCGGTCTTCGGCACCGACGAGGTCGCCGACGTGACCGGTGCGGGCGATACGGTGATCGCCGCGATCGCGCTGGCGCTCGCCGCGGGTGCGTCGCTGCTGGAGGCGGCGACCCTGGCCAACTATGCCGGGGGGCTGGTCGTCATGAAGCGCGGGACGGCGACGGTGTCCGCCGACGAGCTGCGCGGCGCCGTCCGCACGGGCCGGGCGTCCGCGCCCCAGGAGTCTGCGCCGTAGAACGGCGCGGACTCCTGCAGGGTTGGTTGGGCGCCGAGCGGAGCCGTCAGGCGACGATTGGCGGGCTAGGAGTCTGCGCCGTAGAAAATCGGTGCGACAATCATAGGCGAGAACTCG
>CAYGCV010000192.1:0-8386 GCA_964348425.1 uncultured Vicinamibacteraceae bacterium
TCTGAAGCGTGACCCGATAGAGGAAGCGGAGCGCCGCCACGGCGACGAGCAGCGAACCCGTCGCCGGCGAAGGCGAGATTGTGCCGGGATTCGAAGTCGATCCGCTGCGCCCCAGCGTCCTCGACCTCGTACCGGATGTGCCACCAGTTGCCGACCAGCCACTCGGCCACGCTGAACAGCGGCGTGACGACATGGCTCCTGTAGAGTCCGTTCCGCCGGTCGAGAACCGCGGTAACGGTGGCGTTGCCGACCTCGATTGTCAGCGCCGCCATCGTGTCGCGGGCGAGCGCGTCGGGCGACGGCCCGGTGTCAACCCAGTCCCACGCTCCCACACTCCCCGCCCTCACTGCCTCGCGGAGCCAGTGCTCGATGCGGTCGCGACTGTCCGTCGGTTTCCTCACGCCAGCGACGCTCCGCGCCGCTTGCGGGGGACGCCGGCCATCGCCGGCCGCGCGCCCGAGACGCCGGCGCGACCGGGCCGCGGCTGCTGCAGCAGCGAGACGAGCCCCATATACAGGAAGCCGAACTGGAAGACGCAGAGCAGCGGAACGGCGGCGAAGAGGCCGCTCGACGCCGCGCCGAGCACGGCCAGCGTGAAGTAGAGCCCGAGCGCCAGCTCCACGAACGGCTGGCCCGCGACGGCCTGCCGGTAGCGCTTCGTCCGCCACTCGTCGCGGCTGCCGACGACGCCGTACTTGGGCGTGCGCACGAAGCAAGGCCGGGCCCGGCGCAGCGCACCGAGGACGGCGCGCGTGTTGTTGACCGAGAGACCGATGCCGACGGCAATCGCGAGCGGCACGTAGCGCAACTGCGACAGCCAGTCGCGCCGCACCGCACGCTGGCTGACGGCGTAGAAGTTGACCATCGACAACGCCGCCGCGCAGAACAGCGGCACGTCGACGAGCAGCAGCGTCTGCGAACCGGCCAGCGCCCGCACGAAGAGCGCGGGCACCATCAGCACGGACGCCAGCAGCAGGAGCGGGTAGTTGAAGTTGGCCGTGAGGTGAAAGAACGCCTCCAGCTTGAGGCGCGGCGGCAAGCCGCTCCGCAGCACCGGGGGCAGCACCTTCAGGCAGGTCTGGATCGACCCCATCGCCCACCGGTGCTGCTGCGTCTTGAAGGCGTTCATCTCCACCGGAAGCTCGGCGGGCGCGACCAGATCCGGCAGGAACACGAACCGCCACCCGGCCAGTTGGGCGCGATAGCTCAAGTCGAGGTCCTCGGTCAGCGTGTCGGGCTGCCAGCCGCCCGCGTCGTCGATGGCCGCGCGCCGCCAGACGCCGGCCGTCCCGTTGAAGTTGAAGAAGCACCCGCCGCGGTTGCGGGCGCCGTGCTCCAGGACGAAGTGGGCGTCCAGCAGCAGGGCCTGCACGCGCGTGAGCCACGAGCAGTCCCGGTTCACGTGCCCCCAGCGGGCCTGCACCAGGCCGACGCCCGGCGTGCGGAGCGCCGGCAGGGCGCGCCGCAGGAAATCGCGCGGCGGGATGAAGTCGGCGTCGAAGATGGCGATCGCCGCGCCCCGCGCGGCCCGCAGCCCGGCCGCCAGCGCGCCGGCCTTGTACCCGGTCCGCCCGGCCCGGTGCAGCCGGCGGATGGCGACTCCGCGCGCGGACCAGCGGGCCACGGCCGCGGCGGCTATCCGCTGCGTCTCGTCGGTCGAGTCGTCCAGAACCTGGATCTCCAGGCGCTGCCGGGGATAGTCGAGGCGCGCCGCCGCGTCGATGAGACGCTCGACCACGTACCGCTCGTTGTAGACGGGAAGCTGCACCGTGACGAACGGGATGTCGTCGTCGCCGCCGTCGCCGTCGACCGGCGCCGCGGGCCGGCGCGGGCGATATCTTGTATAAAGGTAGAGCAGGTAGGCGCGGTGCGCGCCGTAGACGCTCAAGCAGACGAGAAGAACGAAATACAGCCCTACCAGAAGCGCTGCGGGTAGGGGCATGACGGCCGTGTCGGTGCCGGGCACGCTCGCCATGAACGTACAGGCCGGACCCCCGCAAGTCAATTCGCGCGCCGCGCCGAGCGGCGCCCAGCCGGCATGACGCCCGACGAGCTGCGCGGCATCCTCGACGAGGTCGAGCAGGGCGCGACCAGCGCGGCCCGGGCGGCGGAGCGGCTGACCGCGATGCTGCGGCGCATGCCGTTCGAGGATCTCGGCTTCGCCCGCGTGGATCACCACCGCGCCGTGCGGCAGGGATTCCCCGAGGTGATCTTCGGCGCGGGCAAGACGCCGGAGCAGGTCGCGGCGATCGCCGAGCGGCTCGTCGCCGCCGGAGACACGCTGCTCGTGACCCGCACCGACGAAGCGGCCTACGAAGCCGTCACGCGCGTCGTGCCGAACGCGCGCTTTCACGCGGACGCGCGCGTCATCTCCCGGCAGTCCGCGACCGCCCCCACGGGACGCGGCGTCGTCCTCGTCGTGGCGGCCGGCACGTCCGACGTCGCGGTGGCCGAGGAAGCCCGGGTCAGCGCCGAGGTCCTCGGCAACCGGGTGGACGCCCTGTACGATGCGGGAGTCGCCGGACTGCACCGGCTGCTCGCGGAGCACGAGCGGCTCGACAGCGCGCGGGTGATCATCGCGGTGGCAGGCATGGAAGGCGCGCTCCCCAGCGTCATCGGGGGCCTGGTCAGGGCGCCGGTCATCGCGGTCCCGACGAGCGTCGGATACGGCGCCAGCTTCGGCGGCCTGACCGCGCTGCTGGCCATGCTGAACAGTTGTGCGGCGGGCGTGGCGGTCGTGAACATCGACAACGGCTTCGGCGCGGCGGCGCTGGCAAGCGCCATCAATCATCTGCCCTGACGCGGTTGGACCACGGTTCGTCGTCCGTGATAGTCTCGGGCCTTCTGTCATGCACGACGGCTCGCTCCGGTCCCTCGAGTTCGACCGGATCGTCGAGGTTGTTCAGAGCTTCGCGCTGACACCGCTCGGCGCCGCCCGGCTGGCCGAGCTCCGCCCGCGCACCGACATCCGGAGCGCGCAGGCCGCCCTGGCAGCCACCAGCGAGTGCGTTCGGTATCTCGAGGCGAACGGGCCGGTCGGGCTCGACGCGCCGGCGGATCTCGAGCCGGCCCTGACGAGCCTCGCGATCGAGGGACTCCCGCTCGAGGCCGGTCACCTGCGCGGCCTGGCCGCGTTTCTCTCGTCCGTGGACGCCGTCCGGCGCGCGGTCGAGAGCGCGGACGGCGGGCCGTTTCCGGCGCTGCGGACCACGCTGGAGGGGTGCCGCTCGTTCGCCGGCGAGATCGCGCAGATCCGCGCGAAGATCGACGACGCGGGCAGCGTGGTGGACGACGCCTCGGAGGCCCTGCGAACGATCCGCGAGCAGTTGCGCAGGCAGACGAACCGGCTGCGGTCCACGCTCGACTCCTACCTGCGGGGCAAGGGCACGGCGCGCTATCTGCAGGAGCGCATCGTGACGGAACGCGCCGGCCGGCAGGTGCTGGTGATCAAGGCCGAGCACCGCGACGCGATCCCGGGCATCGTGCACGGCAGCTCGGGCAGCGGAGCGAGCCTGTTTCTCGAGCCGCTCAGCACCGTCGAGATCAACAACGACATCGTCGCCCTCGGCGACCGCGAGACGGCCGAGGTGCGACGGATCCTCCTCGAGCTGACCAACGCGCTGCGCAAGCGCGCCCTCGACCTGCGCCATACTCTCACGGCCGCCACGGAGATCGACGAGATTCAGGCGCGCGCCGCGTTCTCGCGCCTGGTCGCAGGCGTCGCGCCGGAGCTGAGCGCCGAGCTGCATCTCGAGTTCCGGGACGCGCGGCATCCGCTGCTGATTCCGGAGGTGCGCGCGCGGCTGCGCGCCGACGACCCGGCGGCGGGGCAGCCCACGCCGGTGGACGTGTGCGCGATCCCCCCGACCTCGGTGCTGGTCATCACCGGACCGAACACGGGCGGCAAGACGGTGGCGCTGAAGACGGCGGGGCTGCTGGCCCTCATGGCGCAGGCCGGGCTGCACGTGCCGGCGGCGGCGGGGTCGCGGGTGACCGTGTTTCGCACGGTCTTCGCGGACATCGGAGACGAGCAGTCGATCACGGCCAGCGTCTCCACCTTCTCCGGCCACATCAGCAACATCGTGTCGATGCACGAGCACCTGAAGCTGCCCGCGCTCGTCCTGCTCGACGAGGTCGGCGCGGGCACGGACCCGGTGGAGGGCGGCGCGCTGGGTGCGGCGCTCATCGAGCACTTCCGCGCGCGCGGCGCCGTGGTCATGGCCACGACGCACGACGAGCTGCTCAAGGCGTACGCGGCCACCACCGCCGGCGTTGCCTGCGCCGCGTTCGGCTTCGAGACGGACACCTTCGCGCCGAACTACCGGCTCGCGTACGGGACGCCCGGGCGCAGCCTAGCGTTAGAGATCGCCGCCAGGCTGGGCGTCCCGCCGGAGGTCATCCAGGCCGCGCGGGACCGCCGCAGCGCGCGCGAGGCGCAACTGGCGGAGCGGCTGGCCAGGGTGGACGACGAGCTCCGCGCGCTCGAAGGCGAGCGCCGGACGCTGGCTCGGGAGCGCGAGCGCCTGGCCGCGGAGCGCGCGGATCTCGATGCCGCACGGCGGGCGACCGAGGCGCGCGCGGCAGGGGCGCGCCTGCGCCTCGCCGACGGCGTCGGCGACCGGATCCGCGCGGCGCGCAAGGAGATCGACGCCGTCGTCGACGCGCTGCGCGGCCAGGCGTCCGACCTGCAGCGCACCGCCGCCGAGCGGGCCGCGGCCGGGAAGCGACCGCTGACCACGGGCGAGACGGGCGCCCTGCGCAGCACGGCGCACGCGGCGCTCGACGCCCTCGCCAGCCGGGCGGACGCGGCTGCGGACGCGGTGGCCGCCGCGCCGGCGCCGCCGCCCGCCGGGTCGGCAGCCGGCTCGCGGCGCCCGGCGGCCGTACCCGACGTCGGCGCCACCGTGAAGGTGGCGAGCCTGGGCCTCGACGGGCAGGTGCGCGCGCTGCACGACGCCGAGGCCGAGGTGGAGGTGCGCGGCAAGCGGATGCGCGTGCCGCTGTCCGACCTCCGCGCCGCCCCGGCCGGCGAACGGCCGCAGAGCGGCCGCATCACGGTGAGCGCCGCGGACGAGAGCGACCTGCCGCCCGAGCTCAACGTCATCGGCTGCACGGTCGACGAGGCGCTGTCGCGCACGGAGCGGCACCTCGATCGGGCCCTGCTCCACGAACGGCGGGAGGTACGCGTCATCCACGGGCACGGGACCGGGGCGCTGCGGCGCTCGATAGCCGGCTTCCTCGAGACGCATCCGCAGGTGGCGCGCTTCGCGCCGGCGCAGCGGGAGCAGGGCGGCGAGGGGGTCACGGTCGTGGAGCTGAAGGACTGAGCGTGGGACGTTTTCCGCCGCATTTCGTGGAGGACCTCAAGGCTCACGCCGACATCGTGCAGGTGGTGCAGGACTCGGTCCCGCTCAGGAAGGCCGGCAGCACCTGGAAGGGCCTGTGCCCGTTCCACAGCGAGAAGACGCCCTCGTTCCACGTGAACCCCGACAAGGGCTTCTTCCACTGCTTCGGCTGCGGCGTGGGCGGCGACGTGGTGAAGTTCGTCGAGCTGCAGGAGAAGCTCGGCTTCCCGGATGCGGTCAGGCTGCTGGCCCGGCGCTTCGGTCTGCAGGTGCCGGAGGCGGACGATGCGGCCCGGGACGCGGCGGCCGACGCCAGACGCGAGGCGCTGCTGAAGGTCCACAGCCTGGCCGCCGATTTCTTCAGCGCGCAACTGGCGACGCCGGCGGGCGCGCGGGCGGGCGCCCATCTCGAGGCGCGCGGCATCCGCCCGGAGACGATCGAGCGGCTCGGACTCGGCTATGCCCCGGCGGGGCGCGACAGCCTGCAGCAGCACCTCCTCGGTGCTGGCCAGCCGCTGGACCTGCTGCTGGCCAGCGGTCTGGTCGTGGAGCGCGACGGCGGTCAGATCCGGGACCGGTTCCGCAACCGGCTGATGATTCCCATCTGCCGCGACAGCGGCTCGGTGGTGGCGTTCGGGGGGCGCGCGCTCGAGTCCGGCCAGCAGCCGAAGTACGTCAACTCGCCGGAGACCCCGCTGTATACGAAGAGCCGGACGTTGTATGGTTTACATCTCACCAAGTCCGCGATCCGGCGTTTGGGCTACGCCGTGATGGTTGAGGGGTACTTCGACTTCGCCCAGGTGGTGCAGGCGGGCGTGCAGCCGGCCGTGGCCACCTGCGGCACGGCGGTCACCGCCCAGCAGGCGCGCCTGTTGCGCCGCTTCGCGTCGAAGGTCATCGTGAGCTTCGACCCCGACGCGGCCGGCCGGAACGCATCCGCCCGGACGGGCGAGCTGCTGCTGGGCGAGGGGCTGGACGTCAACGTGGCCGAGCTGCCGCCCGACGAGGACCCGGACACCTGCGTGCGGCAGCGCGGGGGCGCGTACTACGTCGAGCGGCTGCGCACGTCGCAGCGCTACGTGGACTACGTGCTGGAGAAGGCGGCGGGCGCGCGCGATCTGTCGCGCAGTGCACAGCGCAAGGCGTTCCTGTCCGATATGTTGGCTGTGGCTGCCCGCATGCCGGAGGCGGCGGCGCGCGACGAGTTCGCCGATCGCGTGGCCCACCGGGCCGGCATCATGGAGGACGTCGTCCGCGACGACCTGCGGCGCCTCGCCGTCAAGCGGCGGACGACCCTCGACGGGGCGGTGAGCGAGTCGATCGAGCCGACCGTGACGCACGCCGAGCGGGGCCTCATCTGGGCCGCGATGCGCGAGACGACCGCGGCGCTGCGCGCGCTGGCGGACACCGAGCCGGCCGACTTCGAGGGCCTGGCGACCGCGTCGATCCTCGGCGTGGCGAAGACCCTCGCGGCGTGGCCGGCAGACGCCGTGCCGCAGGCGCTGCTCGAGCGCGTGAGCGCCGGCGAGGCGGTGCTGGTGGAACGCATCGCGCGCGCGCCGCGGGCGCCGGCCGACGTCGCCGACTGCGTGGACACCCTGCGGCGGCGACGTTTCAGGCGCGAGCTGGGCGCGCTGCAGGAAGCCATCGACCGCTGCCAGCGGGCCGGCACGCCGGGAGCGGAGGACGAGATGCTGGCACTGCTGCAACGCAAGCAGGATCTGCTGCAGCGCCCGGAGGCGCTCGGAGGGTGACCCGCTCAGGAGGCAGACTCTTGTCAATCGAAGAGAAGTACGACGAGATTCGTCAACTCATCATCCTTGGCAAGGAAAAAGGCTACCTTCTCTACGACGAGGTCAACGACATGCTCCCCGCCGAGCTGACGTCGTCGGAGGAGCTCGACGACCTGTTCGCCGCGCTGGGCAACGCCGGCATCGAGGTGGTCGACTCCGAGCAGAAGTACCGCGAGGAGAAGCTGCTCGACCGCCGGGCGGAGGGCAGCGAGGAGGTCGAGCTCGACCTCGCGCCGAGCACGATCGACAAGACGAACGATCCGGTTCGCATGTACCTGCGCGAGATGGGGACGGTCCCGCTCCTGACCCGCGAGGGCGAGGTGGCCATCGCCAAGCGCATCGAGCGGGGCAAGCTCTCCGTCATCAAGACCATCTCGCGCACCGCGACGACGGCGCGCGTCGTCATCCGGCTCGGCGAGCAGTTGCGGCGCGGCGAACGGACCATCCGCGAGCTGGTGATCTTCCAGGATGACGAGCTGACCGATGCCCGCGTCGCCGACCGCGGGCAACAACTGCTGCGGCAGATCGACCGGGTGCACGCCAAGCACGGCGAGCTGCAGCAGACCGAGAGCAAGCTCGCCGAGGTCGCGAAGCGCAACCGGCGGCAGTACCGCCTGTATCGCTGGCGGCGGCTGCGGGCCGGCGTGGAGCTCTCGCGGCTCATTCGACGCATCGAGTTCACCGAGCCGGTCAAGCGCCACCTGATCGACCTCATCAAGGAGGCGGCCGAGGGCGCGCAGCGCGTGCACCGGGAGATCGAGCTGCTCGATCGGCAGCTCAAGGCCAGGGCCAGGCGGGGCCGCCTGAACGGCGACGATCGCAAGCAGCTCGCGAAGCGGCTGCGGGAGCTGCGGGCCGATCTGAAGCGGCGCACGGAGACGCTGCAGGAAACCCCCGACGACATCAACCGCATCCTGCTGACGATCGTGCGCGGCGAGACCCAGGCCGAGCAGGCGAAGCGGGAGCTGGTGGAGGCGAACCTGCGGCTCGTCGTCTCGATCGCCAAGAAGTACACGAACCGCGGCCTGCAGTTCCTCGACCTCATCCAGGAGGGGAACATCGGCCTGATGAAGGCCGTCGACAAGTTCGAGTACCGTCGCGGCTACAAGTTCTCGACCTACGCGACGTGGTGGATCCGGCAGGCGATCACGCGGGCGATCGCCGATCAGGCCCGGACCATCCGCATCCCGGTCCACATGATCGAGACGATCAACAAGCTGATCCGCACGTCGCGGGCGCTGGTGCAGG
>CAYGCV010000193.1:0-8357 GCA_964348425.1 uncultured Vicinamibacteraceae bacterium
GAGGTGACCGTGACCGACGCGGACCTGGTGCTGGGGGTGCTCAATCCCGAGCGCCCGCTGGCCGGCGGACTGCGCCTCGACGTCGAGGCGGCGCGGCGGGCGATTGCGGAGCTCGGAGAGCAGATCGGGCTGGACGCGCTGCGCTGCGCCGCCGGCATCGTCGAGATCGTCGACCGCCGCATGGAGGATCTGCTGCGGCGCGTCACCATCCAGTCGGGCCGCGATCCGCGGCGCTTCTCGCTGTGGGCCTACGGCGGCGCCAGCGCGGCGCACGTCGGCCTGTTCGCACGCGGGCTCGGCGTCAGGCGCGTGCTCGTCCCGCTGGGCGAGACGGCTTCCGTCTGGTCGGCCTGCGGCTGCGCGCTGCTCGACCAGCAGCGCCGCTACGAGACCTCGACGTTTCTCAAGACGCCCTTCGACCTCGCCACGCTCGGCATGCAGCTCGCGCAGCTCGAGCGGCAGGCCCGCGGCTACGCCGAGCTCCTCGGACTCGGCGCGGGCGAGTACGAGCTGGAGCGCTCCGGCGACCTGAAGTACGCGCTGCAGGTGTTCGAGGTGGAGACGCCGCTGCCGGCGGGCCCCGTCGACGACGGCTGGGCCGAGCGCCTGATCGCCGCGTTCGAGGGCGCCTACGCCGACCGCTTCGGGCCCGGCACGGGCTACGCGGCCGCCGGGGTGACGCTGACGGCGCTGCGCGTGGTGGTGCGCGCGACCGGCGCGACCCCCGCCCTGCGGCGCCCGTCCGCCGCGGCGCGGGCCGCGCCGGCCCCCGCCAGCGCCCGCTCCGTCTTCTGGAAGGAGCACGACGCCGCGGCCGAAACGCCGATCTACGAGGGCCCCGAGCTGCACGCCGGGGCGCGCGTCGCCGGACCGGCGGTCGTCGAGTACCCGACCACCACCGTGGCGGTGCGGCCGGGCCAGGCGCTCTCGGTGCACCCGGCCGGCCATCTGGTACTGGACCTGGAGGCAACGACATGACCCAGGCGACCGCCGAGTCGACCCCGGCCCGCGCCGCCTTGCGCAAGCAGCACAGCTTCCGCCACGGCTACGTCCCGGGGGCGCAACTGGAGGTCGATCCGTCCCTCGAGTTCCATACCGCCAGCGACGCCGCGATCGACCCGATCACCTACGAGGTCATCCGCTCGAAGCTCTGGAACCTGAACCTGGACCACGGCGACACGATTCGCCACGTCTCGGGCTCGAGCATCGTGATCGAGGGCCACGACTTCAACGCCAGCCTCACCACCGAGCTGGGCGACGGCGTGGTCTTCGGCCCCTACGCGATCTTCTTCGCGGGCTGCGCCGACGCCGTCATCAAGTGGACGCTGGAGCACCGCTCGGCGAATCCCGGCATCCGCGAGGGCGACGTCTTCATCCAGGACGACCCATGGGTGGGCACCAACCACCAGCAGGACACGGCCGTCTTCGCGCCGGTGTTCTGGGAGGGCCGGCTCTTCGCCTGGATCTACAACTGCGTGCACCAGCGCGAGCTGGGCGGATCGGAGCCGGGCAGCTTCGTCACCGACACCGACGACTGCTTCAAGGAAGCGAGCTTCATGCCGCCCATCCGGCTGGTCGACGAGGGCGTGCTCCGCGACGACATCCTCGACGCCTGGACGCGCCGCTCGCGGCTGCCGGACCTGATCGCGCTGGAGGTCAAGTCGCAACTGGCCGGGCTGAACTTCGCGCGGCGGCGCATGCGGCAGATCCTGGACGAGTACGGCCCGGCGCGCGTCAAGGGCGCGATGCACCGCATGACCGAGAACACGGCGCGCGCCGTGGGCCGGCGCCTGGCGCGGCTGCCGGACGCGACGTGGCGCGACGAGCGCTACCTGTGCGGCGCCAGGACCGGGGACTTCGGCATCTACCGCATCTGCCTCTCGCTGATCAAGCGCGGCGACCGCCTCACGGTCTCGAACCGGGGCACGGCGCCGTCGGTCGGCTCGTTCAACGTCTCGCCGGGCATGCTGCGCGGCTCCGTGCTGGCGGCGCTGTTCCCGCTGCTGGCCTACGACCAGTACCTCTGCGGCGCCGGCCTGCTGCGCCAGATCGACTGGGAGTTCGAGCGGGGCAGCATCACCTCGGCGTCGCACCCGGCGGCGGTCAGCACGTCGGTCGGCAGCATGGCCGTCCTGAACCAGGCCCACTACCTGGGCGCCAAGATGATCGCGGGCGATCCCGAGCTGTCGAGCCGCGCGCTGGCCCCCTGCGCCATTCATACGCTGAGCACGGCCGGCCTCAAGGGGCTGGACCAGTACGGACAGCCCTTCCTCGACAGCCCGCTCGACGGGATAGCGGGCGGCGGCGGCGCGTTCACCGATCGCGACGGCATGGACCACGCCGGCCCCATCTGCGGCGTCATCGTCCCGATCACCGACATCGAGACCTCCGAGCGCAAGATCCCGATGCTGTACCTGTACCGCCGCGAGCTGCCGCAAACGGGCGCGCACGGCCAGTGGCGCGGCGGGGCGACCATCGTGGCGGCCTGGATCGGCCACAAAACGCAGGCGGGGTTCGCGTCCAACGGCGGCCTGCTGCAGAGCGTCACCCAGGGCCTGAGCCTGAACGGCGCGCTGCCGGCCACCGGCGGCCGCAACTGGTACGCGCCGGACACCGCCGTGCAGGCGTGGCTGCGCGAGGGGCGCATCCCGGCGGACCCGGCGGAGCTGCGCAAGCTGGCGCCCCACGGCGGGATGGCGCCGCCCAAGTCGCTCGACATCCGCCTGATGCCGGACGACGTCTTCGAGATCATCCCCAACCCCGGCGGCGGGTTCGGCGATCCGCTGCTCCGCTCCCCGGCGCTGCTGGAGGCCGACCTGCGCGCCGGCCGGCTGCCGCGGGCCCAGGCGGAGCGGTTCTACGGCGTCGTGCTGGACGACGCTGGCGGCGTCGATGTCGAGGCAACCGCGGAGCGCCGCCGGGCCATGCGGGCGGAGCGGCTCGCCGCGAGCCGGCCGCCGCGCGAGCCGGTCGAGGGCCGCGTCGAGCCCGGAGGCGGCACGCGCGGCCTGCTCGCCGGCGTGGTGCTCGCCGACACGGCCGCCGGCCCGGCGCAGGCGTGCCGCCACTGCGGCCGGCTGCTGGCCACGGCCGCCGGCTGCTACCGGCTCGGATGCCGCGAGCTCGAGGACGACATGACCGCCCTCTCCGAGTTCCACCTCGACCCGGCCGAGCAGGCCGGCCAGCGCCTCGCGCTACGCCGCTACCTCTGCCCCGGCTGCGCGCTGGCCCTCGACGCCGAGCTGTGCCGGCCCGAGGACCCGCCGTACGTCGACCTGACGCTGGCGTGAGGCGCGCGGCAATTCAGCCGCAGGCGTCGGCACCCCAGTCGCCGCCGGGACCGTCGTGCGGCCGCGCCAGATACGGCCAGGGCGCGCCCAGGGTCCGGGTCTCGATCCGCCAGCCGTCCGCGGTCCTGACGAAGGTGTCGTCGAAGTAGCCGTGCCCCGCGATGACGGGCGGCCGCGACGTCACGTCGATCACCGAGAAGTAGCCGCGCCCCTTGGCGCCCCCGGGCGTCGCCGCGAGCAGGATGCTCGTGCTGTTGTGCGTGCGGTTCGCGCGCGCGCCGTTGGCCCACACCGTCTCCAGGTAGGCCCGCAGCGCCGCCTGGCCGGCGTGCCGCTCGAGCCCGTGGAAGACGCCGTCGGCGGCGTAGGCCGACAGGTACAGCTCCACGTCCTTGAAGTCGAGGCCCTGGTTGTAGCGGGCGTAGAGCTGCTCGATCTCGGCGATGTCCGCGCCGGTCAACGCGGTGCAGCCAGCGTCCTGCGCGTGCAGCCAGCCGCCTGCGGCCAGCCCGCCGAGCAGGACCACGATCGCCATCGCTTGCCATCTCACCATCGCACATCCTCCCGTTTCCCCCGCTTGTCGGGATACCCAGCCGGTAGTTCGACGAGCCCGCACGCGGCGCCGCCGGCCACGGCCGGATCCCGTCCCGCCGCGGGGCGGCGGGCGCTTGCGCTTGACAGCGGCCCGCGGGCGTAGATCATTGTTACAGTAGGAACACGCGAGACTACATCGGGACAGGGGGGCTCTCATGAAGCGCCGGGTTCTCGGCTGGCTGGGCATCGTCGGATTGGCGGCGGTCGGCGGGGGGCTCACGTCCGGGACGGCGGCCGCGCAGTCGGCCGACGTTACGTTCACCCGGGACGTGGCGCCCATTCTCCAGCGCGCCTGCCAGGCGTGCCACCGGGAGGGCGCCATCGCGCCCATGTCGCTGCTGACCTACGAGGAGACGCGGCCCTGGGCGCGCGCCATCAAGGAGAAGGTCCAGATCCGCGAGATGCCGCCCTGGTACATCGACAAGAACGTCGGCGTGCAGGGGTTCAAGTACGACCGGTCGCTGAGCAACGCGGAGATCGCGACCCTCGCCGCGTGGGTGGACGGCGGCGCGTTGCGCGGCAACCCGGCCGACATGCCGCCGCCGGTCGAGTTCGCGGACCGCGACCAGTGGCACATCGGCGAGCCGGACTGGATCGTGCCGCTGCCCGAGCCGTTCGTCGTGGCGGCCGAGGCGCCCAACTGGTGGGGCGACTTCTACGCCGATTCGGGCCTGACCGAGGACCGCTGGATCAAGGCGGTCGAGACCAAGCCGTCGGCCGAGGGCTTCCCGGTGGTCCACCACGCCGTGACGCGGCTGCTGCAGTCGGAAGACGACGACGAGGGCGACTTCCTGAACGAGTACGCGCAGGGCAAGAACGGCGACGTGTTTCCCGACGGCACCGGCCGGCTGATCCGGGCCGGCTCGATCATCAGCTTCAACATGCACTACGCCTCGGTCGGCCGCGAGACCACGGACCGGACCAGCGTGGGCCTGACGTTCTACCCCAAGGGGGAGACGCCGAAGTACGAGCTGTTCTCGAGGGGCCTGGGACACAACTACGACCTCGACATTCCGCCGGGCGAGGACAACGTGCGGCACGACGGCTACCACCGCTTCGACGCCAACGTGCGGCTGACGGGATTCCAGCCGCACCTGCACAACCGCGGCAAGCGGCAGTGCATCGAGGCGATCTACCCGGACGGCCTGGTCGAGACGCTGAGCTGCGCCGACTGGGACTTCGGCTGGCACATCGTCTACAACTACGCGGACGACGTGCAGCCGCTGCTGCCGAAGGGCACCATCCTGCACACCACCACCTGGCATGACAACTCGCGCGCCAACCGCTGGAACCCGGATCCGCGCAACTGGACCGGCTTCGGATCGCGGTCGAGCGACGACATGAGCTTCACCTGGACGAGCTGGTACGAGCTGGACGACGACGAGTTCGCCGCGGCGGTCGAGGAGCGCCGGGCGCTTGCGGCGAACAACAATCAGTAGCGCGGCGACAGGGGGAAGCACGATGGCGAGCTGGACTCGAGCAGGCATGACCGCGGCGGCGCTGTCTCTCGCGACGGCGCTGCTCCTCACGATCGGGACCGCCGCGCCGGCGGGCGCCCAGGTGCGCTGGGACCGGGGCCAGAACGTCGCCCCCGTCTTCGAGGGCTGGGAGCGGAACGCCGATGGGACCTTCAACATGGTCTTCGGCTACATGAACCGCAACTACGAGGAGACGCCGCACATCCCGGTCGGCGAGAACAACTTCTTCGAGCCGGGCCCCGCGGACCGCGGCCAGCCGTCGCACTTCTACGTGCGGCGGCAGCAGTTCGTCTTCAAGGTGCAGGTGCCGGCCGACTGGGGCGAGAAGGACCTCGTCTGGACGCTGACCCACCAGGGGCGCACCGACAGGGCCTACGCGTCGCTGTGGCCGGTCTGGGAGCTGGACGTCGGGGTGCTCAGCAAGAACCGGGGCATGGGCACGCCGACCGGCGCCCTCTACGACAACCAGCACCCGGCGGTCGCGCTGTCGGGCGCGCACGACCTGACGGTCACGCTGCCGGACACCCTCACCCTGACCGCCGTGGTCACCGACGACGGCGTTCCCGGACCCCGTGCGCGGAGGAAGCCGCCGTCCGACCCGCGGCTGGCGGCGTTCCAGCGCCAGCGGGCGAGCAGGCCGAGCCCCAACAATCAGGCGGTCGTCAGCGCGCGTGTGGCGGCCCGGACCGGCCTCGCAGTGACGTGGACGCAGTACCGGGGGCCGGGGACCGTGACGTTCGATCCGATGAGCATCCCGGTGGAGGGCGGGCGCGGCGGCGAGACGGTCACGACGGCGACCTTCGACAGCCCGGGCACCTACGTGCTCCGCGCCTACGCCGACGACTCCGTCCTGACGACGCCGCTCGACGTGACGGTCACGGTGCAGCCCGAGCCCGCTCCTCGGCGCGCGCGCCGCTGAGCCCGAGCGCCATCGGGTAGTTGCCCTCGTGGCAGGCGTACTCGTACAGCGGGCTCTCTGTGCGTCGCATCGGGATCGCCGCGGTCCAGGGGCGCGTGTACACGGTCGGATCGGTGACGGTGAACCGGTAGTCGATCGTGTCGGCGTCGAGCGGGGTGAAGCGCTCCACCAGGTGCAGGTTGCGGCCGATCGAGAACGCGGTGAACACCAGGATGTGCGCCCGCTGCTCGGCCTTGGGCGTGAAGTTGGTCGTCTCGACGACCAGCGTGTCGCCCTCCCAGCGGCCGCGCGAATCGCCCAGCCACTGGCGGATCCGTGACGGCGCGTGCGGGCGCCCGTCCAGCGGGATGACGCGCGCGTCGTGGATCATCTCGACCTGCACCACGACGTGGTCGGGGGTCTGCAGAATCAGGTAGTTGTGGTTGTAGAACCCCGGAATCATGGCGCCGGGCAGGCCGCGGGTGATGCACCGCTCGTACATGTTGGTGTCTTCCCACGAGGCGTGCAGCCCCTGCCAGCGTGCCTCGAACGCGTCGTGCCGGGCCTGCGCGCGGGGCGTCAGGGGCGGCAGCCGCCCGTCGGGCGGGTCGACGATGAGCGACGTCTGGCGGATCAGCCCGCCCCGCTCCATGTAGACCTCGTAGATGTGTCTGAACCGGATGCGGTCGAAGTACTCCGGATCCCGCGCCGCGCGCTCCTCCTCCGTCAGGATCGCCGTGTCCCGCAGGTCTGCCGGTCGTTCCAGCGGCGTCGTGGTGGCGTTCGTCCACTGTCCCCGCAGGTCCGGATCCCCCCACGGCGTGCGCGGCACGGACGGGCCGCGCGGCGACTGGGCAGCGGCGATCAGCGGCAGGGCGAAGAGCAGGCTGACGGCAGCAATCTTCTTCGTCGACACGGATTCCCCCCTGGTCGGATGCGCGGATGTTCAGCGGGCGCCGGCGAGAATGTTCACCAGGCTGTGGTTGCCCTCGTGGCACGCGTACTCGTACACCGGCCCGTTGGACCGGGCCATCGGGATCTGCGCCGTCCAGGGGGCCGCGTACCAGGCGGGGTCGTGCATGGTGAATCGGTACAGCAGGGTATCCGCCCCGGTGCGCGTGAAGCGCTCCACCAGCGTGAGGCCGCGGCCGTGCGGGCGCATGTTGCCGCCGAGCATCTCGATGCGCACCGACGGCGGCGCGGGCGGGTCGCCGCCGTCCCGCCGGCGCGGGCCGTTGCTGGGGTCGAACACCTGATCGGTGAAGTTGGTCGTCGTCACGACCAGGGTGTCGCCCTCCCACTGTCCGCGCGAATCGCCCAGCCACTGGCGGATGGCCGGCGGCGCGGGCGGGCGGCCGTCCAGCGGCACGATCCGCACGCTGTGCACCATCTCGTTGAGCAGGGCCACGTGCGCCGGCGTCTGCACGATCTGCACGTTCGCGTTGTAGAGCGTCGGGATCATCGGCGGGCCGGAGTTGAAGCCGATGATGCAGCGCGTGAAGAGCCCGCGGCGGCCCAGGTCCTCGACGAAGCCGCCCGGCGTCGGCGCGTCCACGGAGATGCCGCGGCGGACCCGCCGCGTCTCCGCGTGCCACTGCTCCGCCGGCGGCGTCAGCGGCGGAATCCTGCCGTCCGGCGGGTCCACCACCAGCGACGCCTGCCGCGGCGTCCGGCGCAGGTCGGTCCAGAAGCGGTTGTAGCCGCCGACGTCGCCCCCGGTGGCCTCTACCTCGATCGCCGGCGTCCGGTTGTCCTGCGCGAAGCGCAGCCGGGTGTCGGCCTGCGCCCGCTCGGCCGCCTCCTCCTCCGTCAGCACCGCCCGCGCCCCGAACTCCGCGGGACGCTCCAGCGGGGTGTTCATGCTGTAGTTCCAGACGCCCTGCAGGTCCGGGTCGCCCCAGGACGTGCGCGGCGGGTCGTCCGCCTCCCCGTCCCGCGTCTGTCCCGCCAGGGGCGGCGCGAGGACGGCCGGCACCAGCAGCACGGCGAGGATTCTATGGATCATCCTGCTTCTCCGGTCATGTCAGCCTGGCCCGCCAATCGTCGCCTGCCGCTCCGGTTGGCGCCCAACCAATCCTACTCGAGTCCGCGCACTTC
>CAYGCV010000194.1:0-8241 GCA_964348425.1 uncultured Vicinamibacteraceae bacterium
CTCGTTGGGCTCATAACCCAAAGGTCGGGGGTTCAAATCCCCCCCCCGCAACCAACTTCCCTTCCCAGGTTTCCCGAGTCGGCGGCAGTTTCGTGGCGCGCGCCCGACTGGCGGGTGCATTGGCGGCGGCACGTCTTATAATGTCTCCGACCATGCGCGTATCTTCCTGCGTCGCCCTCGTGATGTGTGCGGCCCTGCTCGGGACCGGCGCCGGCACGGCGCTAGCAGCAGGCCAGGATCAGGCGTCCCTGCGGGCCGCCGCCGAGCGGGGAGAGGCCGAATCCCAGTACCGGCTGGGGCTCGCCTACCAGCGCGGCGACGGCGTCCCCCGCAACCGCGCGGAGGGCGCCCGGTGGTTGGCCCTCGCGGCCGACCAGGGCCACGCCGAGGCCCAGAACGACCTCGGCAACGCCTACGCCAACGGCGCCGGCGTGCTCCGCGACGACGCCGAAGCCCTGCGCTGGTTCCGCCTCGCGGCCGAGGAGGCGCTGCCCGTGGCGCAGCACCATCTCGGGCTGGCCTACGCGAACGGCCTGGCGGTCGAGACGGATGCGGCGGAGGCCGTGCGCTGGTTCCGCCGCGCCGCCGACCAGGGGCACGCCGACGCGCAGTACAACCTCGCCGTCGCGCATGCCAACGGCCTGGGCGGGCTGCCCCAGGACGCCGTGGAGGCGGTGCGCTGGTTCCAGCTCGCGGCCGACCAGGGCCACTCGGCCGCGCAGGGCAACCTGGGCATTGCCTACTCGAATGGACTCGGCGTGACCAGGAACGCCGTGGAGGCCGTGCGCTGGTACCGTCTTGCCGCCGAGCGCGGCTACGGGGGGGCCGAGTTCGCCCTGCCCGAGCTCGAGGCGATCATGACCTCCGAGGAGCTCGAGGAGGCCGAGCGTCTGGCGCGCGAGTGGCGGTTCGACTTCCGGCAAAGACGATTGGGACGACGCTGACATGAACCGACCTGCCTCGCTGCTCTGCACGCTTGCGCTGCTCGTTTCGGCCGCCGTCGGCTCCGACTCGCCGCTGCCCCGCAGCGAGCCGGCCGCCGTCGGCCTGTCCGCCGCTGCCCTGGACGCCATCCCCGAGGCCCTGCAGCGCTGGGTCGACGACGGTTCGGTCGGCGGGGCCGTGACCCTCGTCGCGCGCCGCGGCCGGCTCGTGCACTGGGAGGCGATCGGCTACCGCGACCTCGGCAGCCGTACGCCGCTCGAACGCACGGACATCTTCCGCATCTGCTCGATGACGAAGCCGGTGACCTCGGTTGCCGTCATGCTGCTCGTCGAAGCGGGCAGGCTGACGCTCGACGAGCCGGTCTCGCGCACGCTGCCCGAGTTCGAGGGGGCCCGGGTGTACGACGCGGGCGAGCTCGTGGAGCCGGGCCGGCCCGTCACGATCCGCGATCTGCTCCGCCACACGTCCGGCCTGACCTACGGCCTCTTCGGCGACACGCACGTGGACGCGCTCTACCGCGAGGCGGACGTCTTCTCCGGCGATCTCGAGAACCTGGTGAGCGAGGCCGCCGCGCTGCCGCTGCTGGCGCACCCGGGTTCGCGCTGGAACTACGGCGTGTCGACGGACGTGCTCGGCCGCGTCGTCGAGGTCGTCTCCGGCCAGCGGCTCGACGAGTTCTTCGCCGCGCGCATCTTCGAGCCGCTCGGGATGCAGGACACCGCCTTCGTCGTCCCGCCGGAGAAGGCGGGACGCCTGACCACCGCCTACATCCGCGGGCCGGACGGCGCGCTCCACGAGGACGACGTCGCGCTGTGCGGGGTGCACGATACGCAGCCCGACCTGCTGCTGGGCGGCGCCGGGCTCGTCTCGACCGCCGGCGACTACCTGCGCTTCGCGCAGATGCTGCTCGGCGGGGGCACGCTCGACGGCGTGCGCCTCCTGCAGCCGGAGACCGTGCGCGAGATGCGCACGAACCAGCTCCCCGAGCACCTGATCCCGATCAGCATCGGCGGCCCCGACCCCGGGTACGGCTTCGGGCTCGGCTTCAGCGTGCTGACCGACGCCGGCGCGACGCCCTACGGCGACAACGACGGCGTCTTCCGCTGGCGCGGCTACGCGAGCACGTACTTCTGGATCGACCCCGAGGACGAGTTGATCGGCGTGCTCCTGACCCAGGTCGCGCCGCCCACGTCTCCCGACATCGAGCGCGAGTTCCAGACCCGCGTCTACGAAGCGCTGCTCGACTGACGCCGGGGCGACCGGAGGACGGGATGAAGCTGCTGCCGCTCGCGATCGTGCTCGCCGTCGCGTCGCCTGCAGGCCTGGCGGCGCAGGAGAACGACGGCACCGGGCTCGCCCTGCTGAGGGACTGCGAGGAGGGCCTGCGCGCCAGCGGCGACTTCGCGCGCGCACGTTACTGCAGCGGCGTCGTGCGCGGGACGGCCAGGACGCTGGCGCTCCTGCAGCAGGACGGCAGCGTCACGGAAGCGCGCGCCTGCCTGCCCGCCGGCACGCCCGATGCGCGGCTCGTCACCATCGTCCTCGGGTACCTGAGCGAGCATCCCGACGAGCTGCACCTGCCGGACGTGCAGCTCGTCCTGAAGGCCGTCGAGGCCGCCTTCCCCTGCCGCTAGGAGTCTGCGCCGTAGAACGGCGCGGACTCCTGCAGGGTTGGTTGGGCGCCTAGCGGAGCCGTCAGGCGACGATTGGCGGGCTTAGCTCCGGTTGACGGCGGGCCGCTCGAAGGCTGAAGATCGGGCATCATGAGACCCCGGACAGCAACGTTTGCAATTGCGCTGGCCCTGATCGCGGCGGCCGCCGCCGCTCGCCAGGCGCCGCAGGCGCCGGCACCGGACGAGATCGTCGCGACGCTGCCGGCCGGCGTGCCCGACCAGCCGGTAGTGCTCAGCGCGGACGGCCAGCGGTTCCGGGTCGTGCCCGTCAAGGGTCTGGTCCGGCCCTGGGCGCTCGCCGTGCTGCCCAGTCTCGACATCCTGGTCACCGAGCGGGAGGGCCGCCTCCGCATCATCCGCGACGGGGTGCTCGACCCCGAGCCGATCGCCGGCCTGCCGGAGATCAACACGGGGGCCGTGAACTCCGGCCTGATGGACATCGTCCTGCATCCGCGCTACGCCGAGAATCAGCTCGTCTACTTCACCTACTCGAAGCCGATGCCGGGCAACCCGCACGACGACTTCCAGGGCGGACCCGGCGGCCCGCCCATCCAGCGCGACGCCGCCACCGCCACGCTGGCGCGGGCTCGCTACGACGGCGGCGGCGCGCTCGAGGACGTCACGGACGTCTTCGTCTCCGACGCGTGGTCGCAGGGCACGTCGGGCGCGCGGATCGCCTTCGGCCGCGACGGCCGCATCATCATGGCCATCGGCATGCCCACGCGCCACATGATCGGCACGGCCGACGACGCCCAGAATCCGGCCAACCACGCCGGCAAGGTGCTGCGGCTCAACGCGGACGGCTCGGCGCCGCACGACAACCCGTTCGTCGGGCGCGAGGGCTACCGGCCCGAGATCTACGCCCTCGGCATTCGCAACGCGTTGGGGCTGTACGTGCATCCGGACACGGGACGGATCTGGGAGACGGAGAACGGACCGATGGGCGGCGACGAGCTCAACGTCATCGAGGCCGGCCGCAACTACGGGTGGCCCGTCGTCTCGTACGGCCGCGACTACACCGGCAACAAGCTCGGCGGCCTGTCCGGGACCACGTCCGAGCGCACCTGGGCCCCCGGCATGGAGGAGCCGTTCGCGTTCTGGATGCCGTCGCCGGCGCTGGCGGGCATCACGTTCTACACGGGCGACCGGTTCCCGACGTGGCGGGGCAACGCGTTCATCGCCGCCATGGGACGGGGCAACATGGGCACCCGCCAACTGCACCGGATCGTGTTCAACGCCGAGGGCCGCATCCAGCGCAACGGCATCCGCCCCGTGCTGGCCGAGCTCAAGCAGCGGTTCCGGGACGTGCGGCAGGGGCCCGACGGCCTCCTGTATCTGACGGTCGACGAGGCGCAGGGGGCCGTCCTGCGCCTCGAGCCGATCGACGAATCCTGACGCGCCGGCGCGGCGCCTCACACCCCAAGAGAAGGAGACGAGGATGAAGCTGGTCACTGCGATCATCAAGCCGCACATGCTGGACGAGGTTCGAGACACCCTGTCGCGGGTCGGGGTCGCCGGACTGACGGTCACCGAGGTCAAGGGCTTCGGGCGTCAGAAGGGCCACACGGAAATCTACCGCGGCGCGGAGTACTCGGTCGATTTCGTGCCGAAGATCAAGATCGAGATCGTGGTTCCCGACGACCGTGCCGCACCCGTGGTCGACACGATCAAGTCGGCGGCCAGGACCGGCCAGATCGGTGACGGCAAGGTCTTCGTCAGCGACATGGAGCAGGCCATCCGCATCCGGACCAGCGAGGCGGGCGACGATGCCCTCTAGCGATCACAGCCGAGGAGGAACGACACCCATGCAACTTCTCAGCAGCCGCCTGATTCCTGTTGGCATCGTCCTCTTCGTGCTGGGCACGCCGTATGCGGCGTGGGCCCAGGACGACGCATTGAGCGCCGGCGACACGGCGTGGATGCTGACCGCGAGCGTCCTGGTGCTGTTCATGACCATTCCCGGCCTCTCGCTCTTCTACGCGGGTCTGGTGCGGGCCAAGAACGTCCTGTCGGTGATGATGCAGTGCTTCGCCATCACCTGCCTGGTCACCATCCTGTGGACGCTCTACGGGTACGGCCTCGCCTTCGGCGACGGCGGCGCCCTCAACGCCTTCGTGGGCATGGGCAACGCGTTGCTGTCGAACGTGAGCGTGGACACGGTGTCCGGCACCATTCCGGAATCCGTGTTCCAGATGTTCCAGCTCACCTTCGCCATCATCACGCCCGCGCTCATCGTCGGCGCGTTCGCCGAGCGGATGAAGTTCTCCGCGATGCTCTGGTTCATGGGCATCTGGCTGACCCTCGTCTACACCCCGATCGCCCACTGGGTCTGGGGCGGCGGCTGGCTGGGCGAGCTCGGCGTCCTGGACTTCGCCGGCGGCACCGTCGTGCACATCAACGCGGGGGTCGCCGCCCTCGTGCTCTGCATCGTGCTCGGCAAGCGGCACGGCTATCCCGACACCCCGATGGCGCCCAACAGCCTGGTGCTGACGGTGGTCGGCGCGTCGATGCTCTGGGTCGGCTGGTTCGGCTTCAACGCCGGCAGCCAGCTCGCCGCCGACGGCGTGGCGGGGATGGCGATGGCCGTCACGCACATCTGCACGGCCACGGCCGCGTTCACGTGGATGATCGTGGAGTGGGTGCGCTTCGGCAAGCCGAGCGTGCTGGGCATCGCCACCGGGGCCGTCGCGGGCCTCGTCGCCATCACGCCGGCGTCGGGCACGGTCGGTCCCCTCGGGGCCATCCTGATCGGGCTCGTGGCCGGGGTCCTGTGCTTCCTCGCCGCGAGCAACCTGAAGCGGGCGCTGGGCTACGACGACTCCCTGGACGTGTTCGGCGTCCACGGCGTCGGCGGTTTCGTCGGCGCGATACTGACGGGCGTATTCACGGCCGAAGTGTTCGGCGGGTCGGGACTCGACAACGGCATCGGCACCCAGCTCGGGCTGCAGTTCGTCGGGGCGGCCGCCACCATCCTCTACAGCGGCGTGCTGACCTGGATCATCCTCAAGGTGCTGGATGCCACCCTGGGCCTGCGGGTCACGGCCGCGGAGGAAGAGGAAGGGCTCGACATCGCCCTGCACAACGAGCGCGGGTTCAGCCTGTAGCAGCCCGCGGGCCGCGGGGCCTGCCGCTCTACCTGATCACCCCCGCGGCCCGCAGCTCGGCGACCTCGCTGTCCGAGTACCCCGCTTCGCCCAGCACTTCCGTGGTGTGCTGGCCCAGCAGCGGCGCGGGACGGCCGGTGACCAGGGGCGTCCGCGACAGCTTGAGCGGCGTGCCCAGCGCGCGCAGTCTTCCCAGCGTGGGATGGTGGGTTTCGACCACCATCTCGCGCGCCGTGATCTGTTCGTCCGCCAGCACGTCGGCATAGGTATTGATAGGGCCGCAGGGAATGCCCTCCGCCTCGAAGCGCGCCAGCCAGTGCTGCCGCGGGCGGGTGCGGGTGACCTCCTCGATGCGGTCCGCCAGCGCGCGCCGGTTGGCCACCCGTGCGGTGTCGTCCGCGAACTGCGGGTCAGCGATCCACTCCGGATGCCCGAGCAGCGTGCTCAGGCGTGCAAACAGCCTGTCGTTGGCGGCACCGACGGTGATGTAGCCGTCCGCGCACTCGAGGGCCTGGTACGGCGCGCTCATGCGGTGCGCCGAGCCGAGCGGCTGCGGCACCCGCCCGCTGGACAGATATTCGGTCGCCTCCCACACGGACAGGGCCACGCCGGCTTCGACGAGCGACGTGTCGACGTGCTGCCCCGCGTCCGTCCGTTGCCGATCGTGAAGCGCCGCCAGGATGCCCGCGACGGCGAACAGGCTGGCGCCGAGGTCGGTCAGCGGAATGCCGGCCTTGACCGGCGGCCGGTCCGGCTCGCCCGTCACGGACATGATGCCCGACACGCCCTGCGCGACCAGGTCGAAGCCGCCCCGCCCACCGTGCGGGCCGGTCTGGCCGTATCCGGAGATCGACGCGTAGACGAGCCGGGGGTTGACCGCGCGCAACTGCTCGTATCCCAGACCGGCCCGCGCCATGGCGCCCGGCCGGTAGTTCTCGATGAGCACGTCCGCGGTCGACGCGAGACGGGCGACGACGTGCGGGCCCCGCTCGTGCTTGATGTCGACCACGATGCCCCGCTTGCCGCGGTTGACGGCGTTGAAGCCGGGGCTGTCGCCTCCCCGGGCGCCGGCCATGCGCCGCGTGGAATCGCCGGCGGGCGGCTCCACCTTGATCACGTCGGCGCCCATGTCGCAAAGTAGCATTGCGCAGTACGGCCCGGCCATGACCTGGGTGATGTCGAGCACTCGGATGCCGCTCAGTGCATGCTGCATGGGTTCCCTTCCCGCTTGCTGCAGCGGACCTTGAACTGGGAGATACGACTCGTGCCGACCCGCCACGTGCTGTACGAGCAGGCTGGAGCCGTCGCCTTCGTCACCTTCAATCGCCCGGAAGCCCGCAACGCGATGACCTGGGAGATGTACCAGGCCCTGGTCGACCACTGCGACCGCGTGGCGGGCGATGCCGGCGTCCGCGTCCTCGTGCTGCGCGGCGCCGGCGGCAAGGCGTTCGTGGCCGGCACCGACATCGCGCAGTTCCGTGCGTTCAAGTCGGCGCGGGACGGCACGGACTACGAGCAACGGCTCGACGCCATTATCGACCGACTCGAGCGCGTCCCGATAGCCACCGTCGCCCAGATCGACGGCGTGGTCACCGGCGGCGGGTGCGCCATCGCGGCGGCCTGCGACCTTCGCGTCTGCACGCCGGCGTCGCGCTTCGGCGTGCCGATCGCCCGCACCCTCGGCAACTGCCTCTCCGCCGCCAACCACGCACGCTTCCTCGACCTGATCGGCCCGACGCGGCTCAAGGAGATGCTCTACACCGGGCGCCTGTTCAGCGCGCAGGAGGCCCTGGCCGCCGGCCTGGTCAACCGCATCGTCCCCGCCGGCGATCTCGACCGGACCGTCCGCGAGCTGGCCGCCACGATCGCCGCCAACGCTCCGCTGACCGTCAGGGCCACCAAGGAGATGATCCGGCGCGTGCAGGCCGCGCGGCGCATCGAGCCTGTCGCGGGACACGACCTCATCACGCTGTGCTACACGAGCGCCGACTTCCGGGAGGGCGTCGAGGCGTTCCTCGCCAAGCGGGCGCCGCGCTGGCAGGGGGCATAATATGACAATGACCGAATGCCGTTCACGAAGGTGGGGTGTCGTTGCGTGCGCCTGCGTCGCGCTCGCCCTGTCCGCGGGTCTCGACGCCGAGGACTGGCCGCAATGGCGCGGCGTCCATCGGGACGCGGTGTGGCACGAGAGCGGCGTCGTCGCGCGCTTTCCCGCGGATGGCCTCCGCGTGAAGTGGCGCGCCCCCGTGCGCGGCGGGTTCGCGGGTCCGGTGGTCGCCGGCGGGCGGGTCTTCGTCCTCGACTACGAGGAGACGGCGGGCAGCCGCACGATGGACGGGACCGAGCGGCTGGTGGCGCTCGACGAGGAGACCGGGGTCGTGCTCTGGACCCGCGAGTGGCCGGCGACGTACCGCAACCTGCAGTGGAAGTTCGCCACCGGCCCGCGGGCCACGCCGGCGGTCGCCGGCGACCGCGTGTACGTCCTCGGGGCGGCCGGCATGCTGTCGTGCTTCGACACC
>CAYGCV010000195.1:0-8230 GCA_964348425.1 uncultured Vicinamibacteraceae bacterium
GTCGCCGGTGCTGACCTCCCAGCGCTGCTCGCCCGTGCGGGCATCCAGGACGACCAGCGCGGCGTCGGCGGTGCCCCAGTAGATCGCGTCGCCGTAGATCGACACGCCGCGGTGACGGTTGAGGGCCTGCGACTTCTCGATGTCCTCGGGGTAGTTCCGCGTGTGCTGCCACACGACGTCGCCGGACACGACGTCGAAGCAGGTGATGCGGCCGCTGCCCTCGGCGACGTACATCAACCCGTTGGCCACGATCGGCGTCGGCACCCAGCGGCTGCCGTCGCGCATCGAGTAGGCCCAGACGAGACGCAGGTCGCCGACCGTCTCCCGATTGATCTGCTCGAGCGGACTGAACCCGGTCACGTCGTACGTCCGCCGGAAGCTCATCCAGTCGCCGTCCCGCGGATTGAGCAACCGCTCGTCGGTGACCGGCTCCCAGTCGCGCTGCTCCGGCTGCCCGAGCGCGGCGCCGGCCTGCAGCAACAGGAAACCGGCGAGGAACGCCACAACGAACAGGCCGTGTCCGAATGCTCGCATCGATCTGTCTCCTTCCCGACACCCCGCAGCAGGGCGTCGCAGCGCCGGCGCAACACCGGACCCCGGCATCATCGCCGATGCGCGCGGCAGGCGCAACAGCGCGAACGGATGCGGCTGGCGTTGAAAAAAAGTCCTTCGTGAGTGATCATGAAGCATCCCGCGTCCGGCGGACATGCGCGGAGGGAGGATCCGATGAACCACGCAAGTCGGACAGCTTTGGCAATGATCGTCGCAATCGCGTTCCTGGTGCCGGCGCCCGCCGCCGGCCAGAGTGCGGCCGCGGGCGACGCGGCCGGGTCGGCGGAGTGGACGCTGCCGCGGACGCCCGACGGCCGGCCGGACCTGCAGGGCTACTGGACGACCCAGACGTTCACGCCCATCGAGCGGCCCGAGCACCTGGGCGAGCAGGAGTTCTTCTCGGAGGAGGAAGCGGCCGCGCTGCAGGAGCAGCTCACGGCCGAGGGCGTCGACCCCCTGCGGCGTGACGCCCTCGACATCGCGGATGCGGAGGTCCGCGAAGAGGCGCTCTACCAGGAGAATCGCGACGCGTCGTACGTCCACTACGACAACCAGGTCTGGCTGCGCACGCTGGTGCCGAAGGGCCTGTCGAGCCGGCGCACCTCGCTGCTCACCTACCCGCGGAACGGGCGCTTCCCGCCCTACACGCCGCAGGCCGCCGCCCGCATAGCGGCCGAGCGCGAGATGAACGCCACGGTGTTCGACGGGTACGAGACGCGGCCCCTGTCCGAACGGTGCGTCGTCTGGCGGCACGAGGGCCCGCCCATGCTCCCGCCGTCCTACAACGACATCCACCAGATCATGCAGACGCCCGACAACGTCGTCATCTTCACGGAGATGTCGACCACCCTCCCGCGCATCATCCCGCTCGACGGGCGCCCGCACATCGACGAGCGGATTCGCCAGTTCCCCGGCGACTCGCGCGCCCGGTGGGAAGGGGATACGCTCGTCATCGAGACGCAGAACTACGCCGAGCGCCGGCGCTACCGGGGCGCCAGCGGGCACATGCGCGTCGTGGAGCGCTTCACGCGCGTCGCCGAGGACCGCATCCACTACGAGTTCACGGTCGACGATCCGACCACCTGGACGAGCCGCTGGAGCGCGGAGGTGCCGCTGGTGAAGACGGAAGGGCCGCTGTACGAGTACGGCTGCCACGAGGGCAATCACGACATCCGTCACATCCTCGAGATCAACCGCAATCTGGAACGGCAGGCGGCCGAGGCGGCCGCCGCGCAGGATTCGAAGTAGACCACGCGCTACCGCGGACGGCCTCCGGTGCCGCAGCGATCGGTACCGGAGGTCGCCCGTACCCCCCGGCATCCCGAGCGCCGCCGGCCCGGCCCGTTCCCGCCGACACCCTGCCTCCGATGGCGGCGACCTCTCCGATCATGAACCCGGTCGACGCAGCGTCGCGCAGGCCCTCGATCCTGCTGACCGGCGCCACCGGCTGCATCGGCGGGCGGCTGCTCGCCACCCTGGAGTCGGACGGTCACGCCGTGCGCTGCATGACACGGCGGCCCGCCGCCCTCGAGACCCGGGTCGGGCCGAATACGAGCGTGGTGTACGGCGACTGCCTGGATCCGGACGCGTTGCCCGCGCCGCTGGCCGGGATCGAGACCGCCTACTACCTGGTCCACTCGCTGGGCGGCGCCCGCGATTTCGAGGCCCAGGATCGCGCGGCGGCACACCACTTCGGCGTTGCTGCCCGCGCCGCCGGCGTCCGCCGCATCGTGTACGTCGGCGGGCTCGGCGCCGCGGCCGGCCTCTCCCGGCATCTGCGCAGCCGGCACGAGACCGGCGTCGTGCTGCGCGCGTCCGGCGTGCCGGTCGTCGAGCTGCGGAGCGGCATCGTGATCGGCAGCGGCAGCCTGTCGTTCGAGCTGATCCGCGCGCTCGTCGAGCGGCTCCCGATCATGATCTGCCCGGCCTGGGTCCGCACGCCGACGCAGCCCATCGCGCTCGACGACCTGGTGGCCTATCTCGCGGCCGTGCTCGACCTGCCGCACGGCGACAGCCGCGTGTTCGAGGTCGGCGGCGCGGACGTCGTCTCGTACGGCGCGATCATGCGCGAGTACGCGCGGCAACGGGGTCTGGGGCGCTGGCTCGTCCCGGTGCCGCTGCTCACCCCGCGCCTGTCGAGCCTCTGGCTCGGGCTGACCACGCCGGTCTACGCGCCCGTCGGCCGCGAGCTGGTCGACGGGCTGCGGACGGCGACCGTCGCCAACGACGAGGACGCGCGGGCCGCCTTTCCGATTCGCCCGCTCGCGCTGCGGGAAGCCATCGCACGCACGCTGCAGAACGAGGACGCCGAGCTCGCGGCCGCGCCCTGGTCCGACGCCTCCCTGTCCGCGGCGACGGCGCTGCGCTGGGGCGGCGTTCGCGTCCGCGGCCGGTTGCTGTATTCGCGCGCCGTCGATCTGCCCGTCCCCGCCGCCGCGGCGTTCGCACCCATCCGGCGCATCGGCGGCGCCAACGGCTGGTACTACGGCGACTGGCTGTGGCGGCTGCGCGGTCTCGTCGACCGCCTGCTCGGCGGGGTCGGCATGCAACGGGGCCGGCGCGACGGCGAGCGCCTGGCGGCCGGCGACATCCTCGACTGCTGGCGCGTCGACATCTACGAGCCGGACGTCCGGCTGCGGCTCGCCGCCGAGATGAAGCTCCCCGGACGCGGCTGGCTGGAGTTCGACGTCGCGCGGCGGGGCGAGGACGCCTGCACGGTCCGCCAGACGGCCGTCTTCGACGCAGCCGGCCTCCGGGGGCGCTGCTACTGGCATGCGCTGTATCCGATTCACGTCCTGCTGTTCAACGGCCTGCTCCGCAGCATCGCGCGACGCGCCAGGGCGACGGATCACGAACCATGAAAATTTGACACCGGCCCGCGCATTATCATGAACGGGCATGCCGCACGACCCGGGACGGACGGATCGGCGTGGAGATCGAGCGGGTCGACACCAGCCGTCGCTCATCCCGCTCGCCGACGTCGACGCGACCGCCAGGCCGCGGGCGGGCGCACGAACCCTGCTGCCGTTCGAGCCCGATCGCCTTGCACAACCGCACGACCTGCGGTTCCCCGGCCTGCGTCACGGCATCTGGCTGCATCCGGAGGTATCAGATCAACTGCGGTCGTGGACGCACCTCTACAGGCGGCTGGGCATCGTGCTCCAGCACCTGGCAGCGCACGGGCGAACCACCGTCGTCAAGGGCTGCCGGGACGGGAACCGCGGCTGGCGCCGGTCCCCGCTCGGTGGCGCCAGCGGCATGCAGTACTACCTGTGGTGGACGCCGCGCGGCAGCCGGGTGGCCGACGGGCTGGCGCTTCCGGCGGACGCTGTTCTGGTGCGAGCCGTCCGCCATCACGACGACCACGCCGCGCTCGAAGCAGGCGATCTCGACGACTATCTGCCGCTCGCCGCACCCGATGACCTGAACGACGACATCGCCGGGCGGCCCTGGACCGACGCGCAGCTCGACTTCGTCGAGGACCAGCGCCCGGTCCGCCTGATTCTCGGCCGGCCGGGCTCCGGCAAGACCACCGTCCTCTGGCAGGCCGTCGAGGCCCGGAGCGGACAGCGCGTCCTGTACCTCACGTGGTCGAGCGCCCTGGCGCGGCACGCCGAGGAACGCTTCGCGTCGTTCGCGCCCGCCGACGTCGAGGTCATAGCGCGCGACTTCGCGACGTTCGTCGGCGAGATCTGCCAGGCCGACGTCGCCAGGCAGACGCTGGCCGCCAGCCGCGCGAGGTTCGACGCCGCCATCACCCGGCTCGGCCGCGACATGGCCGGGCCATGGAAGAACCGCCGCGACGCGCTGCACGCCGAGCTGCGCGCCATTCTCTTCGGGCGGGCGTTGCCGGGCGAGACCGGATCCGCCACCGAGCGCGGCATTGCGCGCCTGGCGGAAGCGGCGTACCGGGATCTCCGCGGCGACTACGACGGCGTCGGTCCCAAGGCAGCCAAGGCGCTGCTGAAGGTCGCCCGCCGCCTGCCCGCGGACGGCGTGCGGGCGGTCTTTCCCGAGCTTGTCGCCGCGACCGGCGCCATCGGCCGGCTGCGCGACGACGACCTCCCGGACGGCTTCGACGACTTCGACCGCATCGTCGTCGACGAGGTCCAGGACCTGACGCTGCTCGAAACCGCGGTCGTGACGGAGCTGTGCCGTGCCATCGGACGCAGGCGGGGACGCGCGCCCTGGCTGCTGATGGCGGGCGATGCCGGGCAGACAGTCCGGCCGACCGGGTTCGACTGGGGGCCTCTCAGCGACCTGCTGGCCAGGCGGGTGGGCACGCCGGCCAGGTTTCATCTGGACGAGCACCTGCGCTGCCCCAGCCGCATTGCCGAGGTCGTCGAGCGCGCCTCGGAGCGGTACGTCGACCTCGAAAAGAAGGTGCGCCCCACCAAGCAGCGGCGCCAGCACGGAGGCCAGCACGTCGATGCGCATCTCGTCCACGTGCACGTCCCCGGTCGGCCCCAGGCGGCCGATCTCCTGGAACGCCTCGCGGAGGCGGACGACGTCGTGGTCCTCTCGGCGCGGAACGATCCCCCGCCCTGGGTGCCGGAACACCTGCGGGACAGCGTGCTGACGCCGGCCGAGGCCAAGGGACTGGAGTACCAGTCGGTATGCCTTCTCGACCCGGGCCGCCTGCTGTCCAGGCTCGGTGGCGAGGACCAGGACTACGTGGTCGATGCCGAGCTCGACCGGCAGGCGCGCCGGACGGCGATTGATCATCTGCGGGTGACGCTGAGCCGGGCGACGGAAACCCTCGTGTGCATCGACGTCGCGGGGACGGACGAGGAACGGGAGCTCAGTCTGGCGCTGCTGGGGGACGCGGCGCCGTACAGCCCGGAAGACCTTCTCGACCACTTCGCGCATGCCGACGCCTCCCCCGAGGAGCGCGTGCAGGCACGGACCGGCGACGCCCGGCTGCTGATCGATTCGGCGCCGGGCCGGGCCTGGCAGCGCGCCCGCCAGGCGTTCCAGCTCCTGGGTGACCCCGAGCTGCCGAACGGCGTGTCGGACCGCGCCGTGCGCCTGGACGCGCGCACGACGCTGCTGGCCACGGCGGCGCGCCTGCTCGTCGACGGTCCGCCCGACGGGGTGCCGCGCCGCGAGGTGCTGCAGGCCGCCCTGGAAGCCGTCGCCGTCACGGACGAGCCGCTGCCGGCGGAACCTGCGCCCGGCGCGCGTCGGACCCCGGCGGACGAGCGGCCGGCGGCAGATGAACCGCAGGGCGCCGGGCCGCCCCACGCGTTGCTGCTGACGTTCGAGGAGGAGCAGACGCTCAGGGAGCTCGCCGCCTGGTCGATCGACCGCTCGGCGCCGCCGTTCGCCCTGCTGGAGAGGGCGCACACGCTCGGGCGGCTGCAGCCACCCGGCGGCGACTGGCTGCGGCCCGCGCTGCTGCCCGCCGCGCAGGCGCTGCGCGAGGGACTGAACGCGGGGGCGGCCAACCCGGAGTCCGCCGCTCGGTTCGCCGACACCGGGGTCGAGTCATGGCTGCAGTTGACCGGCTACGCGGGGGATGCCCCGGCCAGGGCTCGCGCGCGGCGCGGCAAGGCCTTCGACACGCTGCTGAAGGCGGGCGCGGCACACGAGAAGCGGCCGGCGCGCCGGGAGCGGCTCGCACGGGCCGAGGCGCTGCTGGCGACAATCGCCCCGGACCTGCTTCGACTGGGCCGGCTACGTGAGGCGCAGGAGCGGCCGGACGACGCGGCCGCCGCCTACGACGGCGCGGGCGCCCACCAGGACGTGCTGCGCGTCTGGCGCAGCGCCGGCGCCTGGGAGCGCGCGGTCGAGCTGGCCCAGGGCGACATCCGGGCCGATCTGGACTGGCTCATCGAGCTCGAGCGCCTGATCGACCGGCGGCCCGCGCAGCAGAACAAGCGCCTGCGGAACGGCGAACGCGACCGCCTCGAGAAGCTGCTCGACACCGTCCAGAAGCGGCCGCCGCGCAAACGCGCCGCCAAGGGGTGAAGCGGACGGAGATCTCCGTTACGGCAGCCGCAGCGCCGCCAGCGACCCGGGCAGGCCGGGGCCCGCCACCTGCACCACGATGTACTGCCGGCCTTCGTGCAGGTAGCCCATCATGCCGTACTGCCCGGAAGCGGGCAGCGCCACCGTGCCCAGCCTGACGCCGGTCCGCTTGTCCAGCGCGTGCAGCCGCGGGGCGCCGCCGACGCCTTCCGCGGTGATCACCAGCGTCTTCGTCACCATCGTGACGGGGTGCGACAGGCGGCCCGTGTTCGGGAGCTCCACGCCCGCGAGTGCCGGATGGTCGCGGATGCGGTCGGGGGTGTCGCCGTTGGGCGTCTCCCAGAGGTGCTCGCCGGTGTTCATGTCGATGGCGACGATGCGGCTGTAGGGCGGCTTGAAGATCGGCAGGCCCTGCGGTCCGCGGAAGTCGCCGCGGTTGAGGACCGCGAAGTCGGCAAAGGTGCGGCCGGTCGTCTTGATGTCGTCCGGCTGGTCGATGAGGGCGCCGGGCACGATGTTCTCGGAGCGGCAGCCGCGCCGCGTCGAGACGTAGAGAATGCCGGTCTCGGGATCGGCCGACGTCGGCCCGAAGATGTTCGATGCCCCGCTCGGGCAGCTCACGAACGACCGCAGGCCCGACGGATGGCCGCGCTGGATGGGCGGGTTGAAGATCGGCCCGAGCCGGTAGTCCTCGATGATCTCCAGCGCCTCGGCGCGCAGCTCGGGGGTGAAGTCGATCAGGTCGTCCTCGGTCAGCCCCTGCATCTCGAACGCCGCCGGGCGCGTCGGCATGGGCTGGGTCGGCGAGAGACGCTCGCCCGGCACCTCGGACTGCGGCACCGGCCGCTCTTCGATTGGCCAGATCGGCTCGCCGGTCACCCGATCGAACGTGTAGGCCCAGCCCTGCTTGGTGGTCTGGACGACAATCTCGCGCGGGACGCCGTCCACCGTCACGTCGAGCGCCAGGGGGCCGTCGGGTTGTCGAAGTTCCAGATGTCGTGGTGCACGGTCTGGAAGTGCCACGCGCGCTCGCCGGTCTGGACGTCCAGGGCGATGACGCTCGTCCCGTACAGCCCGTCACCGGGCCGGAACCCGCCGTAGAAGTCGATCGTCGGCGGGTTGGTCGGCACGTAGACGAGCCCGTGCGCCGGATCGGCCGACAGCGGCGCCCACGACGAGATGTCGCCCGTCCACTCCCAGGCGTCGTTCTCCCACGTCTCGTGGCCGAACTCGCCGGGGCGGGGAATGACGTGGAACTTCCACTTGAACTCGCCGGTGCGCGCGTCGTAGCCCATGATGTCGCCCGGCACGTTCTCGATGCGCGTCTGGTGGTAGCCCTGCTCCGCCGAGTTGCCGACCACCACCACGCCGTTGACGACGATCGGCGGCGAGGAGCTGGTGATGTAGCCGAGCTCGCGCGGGATGCCGAAGTCCGCGTCGTAGGGCCCGTCCCAGCTCTGCCAGGGCCGCCAGCCCGCGATCAGGTCGGGTAGCAGGTCGACCACGCCGGTCTGCGGGAAGCCCGGGAGCGGCACCGGCGCGCCCCAGTTCTCCAGCGGCAGGCCGGTCCGCGCGTCGAGCGCGTGCAGGAAGAAGGCCGGGCTGATGATGTAGATGACGCCGCGCCCGTCCACCTCGGCGTAGGCCACGCCCTTGCCGTAGCCGTTGCGCATGCCCCGGTCGAAGCGCGTCGTGTGCGGCTCGCGGT
>CAYGCV010000196.1:0-8214 GCA_964348425.1 uncultured Vicinamibacteraceae bacterium
CACGAGTCGACCAGGGACCCGATCTTCGAGTACGCCTGCCACGAGGGGAACTACTCGATGCCGGGCATCCTCGGCGGCGCGCGGCTCGAGGAGCAGGAAACGGGCGGCCGGTAGGCGCGGATTCTGCGGCGGTCGGATGCGCCGGTGAAGAGCCGGCGCCCGCGCCGCCCGCGGAGGAGCCGGTTGCCGAGGCGTCGCTCAAGCAAGTTCGGGTTCGATGGTCGGCAGCCGTGCGCCCGCCCTCGGGCACGTGGCGGGCGGCCGGACCGGGCCGCCCGCCATCGGTTTCGCGATCCGCCTACCGCGGGCGCCGCTCGTTGTCGTACGGCGCGCCGGTGCCGGACGAGCCCATGAAGAACTTGCGCCCGTCCTCGAAGGTCAGGTCGCGCGCATTGGCCCGGGCCGTCCGGTCCTTGCTCTGGTAGCCGTCGACGACCACCACCGTGCCCGGCTGCACGTAGTCCCGCCGCAGGCCGCGCCGCAGCAGCGTGTTCGGCGTGCCGCCCTCGACCATCCACACTTCCTTGGTGCCGTCGTCGTTGGTCACCTCCAGGTGGATCCAGGTGTGGGGGTTGACCCATTCCACGCGGACGATCGGACCCCGCAGGAGAACCGGCCGGTTCGGGTCGAACTCGGCGCCGAAGGCGTGGTGCGCCTCGGCCGGGACGCTGCCGGCGACTATCGCGAGCAGTGCAGCGGCGAGCAGGCAGAGCGTGATGCGTGACGAACGGCGCGGCTTCGCGTGCATGAGGCCTCCGATGCTGTCTTCTCTCGTGCCGTATTCCAATCCGATGTCCTGGCCGGTCGGCCGCTCCGGCTAGCGCGGAGGCTCGGGCACGCGCCCCTCGCGGACGTCCTGCTCGAGAATGCGCGCGCCGCCGAGGATGCCCCGGAACGAGTAGTTGGCCTCGTGGCAGGCGTACTCGTAGACCCGGTCGCGCGTGGCGGGCCAGGTGTACTCGCCGCTCCACGGCGCGGTCCAGACCGTCGGGTCGTCGACCGTGAACTGGTAGAGCAGCGTGTCGGGGTCGATGCGCGTGAAGCGCTCCACGACGTGCAGGTTGCGCGAGGCCCCGCTGAGCGCGGGCGTGTCGTTGAAGTTCGTGGTGTCGACGACGAGCGTATCGCCCTCCCAGCGGCCGACCGAATCGCCGAGCCAACTGCGGATGTCAGGCGGCGCGTGCTCGTCGTTCATGCGGACGATGCGGGCGTCGTGCACCATCTCGGCCAGGATCATGACGTGGTCGTCGGTCTGCACGATGCGCTTCAGGTTGTTGTAGAGCACCGGCAGCATCGGCGGCCCAGCCGTCGACCCGAACCCGAGCAGGCAGCGTTCCGCGAGCGGCCGGATCTCCGGGTCGTCGTAGGGGCCGGGCGCGTCGAGACCGTTCTCGATGAGCCACCACGCCGTGCCGGTGTTCGGCCGGAGGAACGCGGCCTGCTCGGCCCGGCGCGCCTGCGCCTCGGGCGTCAGCGGCGGCTGCCGGCCGTCCGGCGGGTCCACGATGATCGACGTCCGCCACTGGCCGTCGATCTGGAACCCGGAGCTGCCGCGGTCCATCCAGAAGGTGTTGTAGCCGCCGACGGCGCCGGCGGCGCCGATCGACCCGTCGCCGCCCACCGGCGGCGCCTCGCTCGGCGGCGCGGCCTCGATGTTCCGCTCCTCCGGGATGCCGAACCTGGCGGCCAGCGCCACCGGCTCGCCCGCGGCGATCGCGGCGGCCTCCTCCTCGGTCAGCGTGAGGCGGTCGCCGAGCTCGGCGGGCCGCTCGAGCGGCGTGAGGGTCGCCGTGTCGTAGGTGCCCGACAGGTCCGGGCGCCCGCTGGCAGTCCGGGGAATCTCCTGCGCGTCGACCGCGCCGGCGGCTGCCAGCAGCAGACCGGCCGCGAGCGCCGCGGGAACCGCGATTCCGTGTCGGTTTGAGATGCGCATCTGGACCTCCTCGGTCTCCTCGAACATCGTCGTCGACCGCCTAGCGAGCCTAGCGCGGCAGCGGGTTGCGGCGCAGATCGCCGTAGAGCAGCTCCTCGACGAACTCGACGCACTTGAAGTCCATCAGCCGCGCGCCCGGCTCGATGCGGCGGTAGAGCGGCAGGCTGATGGTCCAGGGCTCCGTGAAGACGTTGGGATCCTCCATCGTCGCCCGGTACTGGATGTGGTCGGGACCGATCAGCGTGTAGCGCTCGACGACGCGCAACTGGTTCGTGTGGTGGTTGCCGGCGCGGTCGAACCAGGTCCGATCGTCCTGCCCGGTCACCTCCACCACCAGCGTGTCGCCCTCCCAACGCCCCACGGACTGCCCCATCCACGAGTCGGTCTCGGCCGGCCCGACGTCCGTCAGGTAGATCTCGCGGACGGCTCCGGCGAACTCGTAGGCGATGAAGATGTTGCCCTCGTTCTGCAGGATCTGGAACGGGAACGGCATGTAGGTGGCGCGGGGGACGCCCGGCATGTAGCACTTGATCTCCGGATCGCGGTCGAGCCAGTTGGCCTGGTTCTCCTGCTGCAGGGCGCGCGCCTCCGGCGTGTACGGGATGCGGCCGCCGCCCTCGATGACCCCCAGGCTGCCCGGCACGGCGCCGACGGCGCCCAGCCGCAGGACCGGGACGTCCGGGAGCAGGCTCCGCGGGCCCTGCCGCAGTTGCAGCGCCGGCCTGGCGACGTGCGGCTCCACGTCGTAGTGCGCCGCGCCGAGCGCCTGCCAGACGCCGTTCAGGTCCGGGTTGCCGTTCGCCAGGCGCGGCGGGTCGAAGTCCGTCGATTGAGCCGCGGCCGTCGCCACCGCCAGGATGCAGAGCCCCGCCAGCGCAACCGCCGCGCCGGCAACTGTCGTCTTCCTCGCCTTCGACATCACGATACGTACCTCTCGAACCGGCGCCAGGAAGCCGGGTCGGCGGCTTCCTGCGATTGTACGCGTTGTTGCGACGGGTTTGCCCTCCGGCGCCGCCCCGCTACTGCCCGACGACGACGGTCACGTCCTCCACCGCGGTGAGCCCGCCGTCGTGCGCCTGGCAGCGCAGGACGTAGGTGCCGGGATCGCTGAACGTGACCCGCACCTCCCAAGTCCTGTCCGGGGGAACCGGCGGAACCGTCCAGCCGGGCGCCCAGGGCGAGTCCGATCCCTCCCGCGTGTCCTCCCACGCCCGGAACTGCTCCGGCTCGAAGGTCACCTTCCCCGCGCCCCGGTAGACGAACCAGGCCAGCCGCAGCCCCCGGGCCGCGTTCTTGGTGACCCGGCCGGGCCGTTCCGGATCGGTCGGCGGGAGGGCGGCCGGCGTCAGCAGGTCGTCGTCCTCGACCCGGGCGACCAACGCCAGCGGCTGGCCCGCTGCAACGTTCCGCGTGGTCGCGCCCTCGACCTCGAGCACCGGGGCCTCGTTGACCAGGAGCTCGTCGGCGGCCGGCGCGCCGTTGTTCCGCTGCAGGACCAGGTCGTCGATGTAGTAGTCGGGGTGGAGCGTCGCGTAGGCCCGCTTGGTCTCGCCGTTGGGGCTCGTCAGCGTCCACACCACCTCGTCGTCGCCGAAGTCCGCCGGCACCCGCACGCGGAACATGAAGCGGTTGCGCCGCGGCAGGAAGTGCGTCGGCTGGCCCTGATCCGGCCCGCCCGGCTCGACGTTGTTGGCAGGGCCGACGGGGATGTCGATCTCCTCCTGCCAGTTGCGGTTCATGGTCCCGAACACCAGGTCGAAGGAGCCGTCGGCGTTGCGCTCCCAGCCCTCGTAGGCGGGCATGACCGCCTGCCCGGTCAGGTAGCGCTGCTGGGCGCCGCCGCCGAGGCCGGCGCCCAGCACGATCGCCGCCAGCAGGAGCGCGCACGCCCGCCGGGATTCCCGCCGCCGCCGACGCGGGCCGGTCCTCCGCATCCCCGCCTCCTACTGGTCGCCGGCGTCGGCCCCGAGCGGATCGTCCAGACCGCAGAGCGGGCAGCCGGCCACGTTGTCGCCCGTCCCGATCCCGAGCCGCTCCCGCCGGCCGGCGAGCTCCGCGGCGAACTGCTCGTCGGTCAGGTAGATGCCCCGCGCCAGGTTGATGAGCATCTGGTCGACCGAGCGCATGCCGGCGCCGGACCAGTTGCGCGGATCCGGCACGTTGGGATTCGTCGGCGAGTTGTTGAAGTAGCCGACCAGCCGCAGGATGGTGCCCTTCGGCAGCAGCGGCGCCGCGTCGTCCGCGTAGGTGTAGACCCGCACCCAACTGTGGTCGTAGCCCACGCAGTTCAGCGTCTCCCGCATCTGGCCCCAGATGGCCTCCAGGCACATCCGCACGCCGGCCGCGTGCATGTGGGGCTCGAAGATGGTCATCTTCAGGTGCCGGGGCACCGTGAAGTAGATGTCTATCTCCTGGTCGGGATCCATCGGCTCGAGGTCGAGATCGACGCTCGCCCAACTGATGCCCTGCTCCCGGACCGTCGGCTGGTAGCCCCGCGGGTGGAACTTGAAGCCGACGTCCAGCCGGGCCCGCGTGTCGGCGCCGTTGGAGTGCAGGTGGCCGTTCGGGAAGACGACGGTCGCCCCCGCCGGCATCAGCCGGCCCGCCTCGGGATCGAAGACGTCGGCGTTGCGCCCCACCTCGTGGGTCGGCCAGCCGCCGAGCCGCTGGCGCTCCTGGACGGCCTTCTCCGCGTTCGGATCGACCACGCCCAGCACGGCGTGGTGAATCACGAACAGCGCGCCCACCGTGTCGCGCGCGGCGCCCGTCCGCGATTCCGTGACCTCCTTGAACTCGAGCGCCGCGACGTAGCGGTCCTCCGTCAACCCGCTCGGCGACTCGCCGTGCGGACCCCACCAGTCGGGCGCCTCGGCGGGCACCTCGACGCTCGGCGACGAGACGATCAGATCGGGCTGGCCGATCTCCCACTCGTCGACGTCGATGAACGCCACGGGCGGCGGCAGGTCGGCCGGATCGCCCCGCGGCGCGCCGCCGTCGGCCCACGCCGCGATCTTCGCGATTTCCGCGTCGCTCAACGACGGATCGTTCTTGAACTGCTGGATGCCGATGTCCTTCTCCACGTACCAGGGCGGCATGGCCCCCGGCTTGTCCCGCAGCGCGGTACGCTGCTTGATGGACCGCGCCCAGGGGCGCACCTCCTCGTAGTCGATCAGCGACATCGGGGCCAGCGAGTCAGGCCGGTGGCAGCGCTGGCAGCTCCGCTGCAGGATCGGCGCGATGTCCTTCGTGAACGTCACCGGCTCGCCCGGCGCGGTCTGGCCGGCCGCCGCGAGGGGGAACGCCGCGGCGGCGAGCGCGGCGCACAAGCCTACCGCCGACCGGCCGCTCGACCCGCCCGCTCTGCTCTTGATCGTCATCAGCCACTCTCCCGCCCCGCGCTTCAATCCGACGGGGCTGTGCCCCGAACCCCCGGCGTCCGCTTGCGGGACCCCTTCGCCCCGCGCCCTGTCGCGCCTCAGTCCTCGCCGCCGAGCTCAGCGTACACCGCGGTCAGGAAGCGCCCGGGATCGCCCCACTTCGCCTCGTAGTCCGCCGTCGTGCCGGCCGCCGCCACCTGCTCGTAGGTCAGCCCCTGCCCGACGAGCGCCTCCACCTGGCCGGCCACGTCGATCACCATGTCGCGGAACTCGACGACATCCTCCCGCGTGGACACCTCGCCGTGTCCCGGCACGATCAGCGTGTCGGGCCCCGCCCGCCCGGCGATGATGCCGAGCGTGTCGATGGTGCCCGGCAGGCTGCCGCCGTTGTTGCGGTCGATCACCGGGAAGGCGACCGTGCGGAAGACGTCGCCCACGACCATCACGTCGGAGTCCCTGAAGTGGATGACGCTGTCGCCGTCCGTGTGCGAGGCCGGCACGGGGAAGATGTGCACCTCCTCGCCGTTCAGGTGGACGGTGACGTCCTCGCTGTAGGTGACGGCCGGCAGGGCCACCGCCGGCATCGTCTCGGCCAGCCGCAGCCGCACGCGGTCCTGCGCCATGATCAGGATGCCCATGCGGCCGAGGTTCTCGTTGCCGCCCACGTGATCCCCGTGCACGTGGGTGTTGATGACGAAGCGGATGTCGCCGTTGGAGATCCCGCCAATCGCCTCCAGGATGCGGTCGGTGAGCGGGGCGAACTGGTCGTCCACCATGAGGACGCCGTCGTCGCCCACCGAGAGGCCGATGTTGCCGCCGCGGCCGGAGACGTAGTGCACCGTCCCGCGCACGTGATGCGTCGCGATCTCCACGGCGTCCCAGTCCACCTGCTGCTGGGCCCTGGCCGCGGCGACGGAGAGCAGAACCGCCGGGAGGCCCACCAGCAGCCCCAGGCGCGTCAGTGTCGAGCGTGTCTTCATCTTGAAGGCTCCTCTCCTGCATCCTCCCCGGCCGTCTACAACTGGAACAGCCGGTTGATCTTCACCACGAAGCCGCGGTTGCGCAGTCCGGCGTAGCGGCTCGGCCGCAGCGCCTCCAGGTCGCGCTCCTCCGTGTATACCACGAACAGCTCGCTGCCCGGACTGTACTCCCAGCGCAAGCGCAGGTTGTTGCTCCAGCGGTCGGTGCTCGAGTTGTACTGCACGAGCCCGCTGAAGAACATCCGCGGGTTGAACGCGTAGTTGAGGCGCGTGCTGACCAGCGTGGTGGTGAACTCGCCCTCCGGCAGGTCGATGGCGTTGAACGAGATCGTGGGCTCGATCGAGAACTGGTTCAGCACGTTGATGCGGCCCTGGCGGTACTCGACCGTGCGGATGTCGCCGCTCCAGAAGCTGCCGGCCGTCAGCGCCAGACCGCCGCTGGCCCGGCGCTGGCCGCCGAGCGTGTAGGCCACGGTGCCAGCCGTGAACCCGTAGCCGCCCACCGGGAGCGCCACGTCGCGGGCAATGCGGAACGGCGCCTGCAGCAGCTCGTACGAGTTCGTCAGGTTGGCCTCGAAGAGGTCGCTGTTGTGGAACTCGACCGCGAAGTCCAGGGTCCGCTCGCGCGTCTCGACCAGCCCCTGGTCGGCCGTCGTGAAGTAGTCGACCTCCGCCTCCAGCGAGTAGCGCCGGACGAGCTCGCTCGCGCGCGGCCGCGGGCTGAACCGGCCGGACAGGTTCGTGCGGCGGTAGTTGTCCCGCTGCAGGAAGCCGATTTCCGGCAGGAAGTTCTCCTCCACGACGAGGTGGTTGACGGTGAGGCCGTAGCGGTCCCCGCCGTAGTCGAAGCGGCCTTGGTAGCTGGCGTCGCCGCCTGCGCCCAGCGGCGTCCGGGTGCGCGCGTAGTAGGTCACGAAGTCGACGTTCTCGTGGAACGAGAACGTGCCGTCGACGCCGTACGCCTGGCTCGCGCCGGGGCCGACGAGCGAGACGGACCGGTTCGTGTAGATGGCCCCCACGCTGCTCCGCCGCAGGAGGTCGCGCCGGATGCGGAGGACCGTGAAGTTGGTCGAGGCGGTGCCGGCCTCCGGCGACGCCTCCGTCTGGATGCTGAGGGCGCCGACATCGAAGGCGCCGGCCTTGCCCGTCATGCGCGCCCCGCCGTGGATCGGCACCACGACCGGCGCCCGCTCGGCGTCGCCCTCCAGGCCGATCCGCCGGCTGTAGAAGAGCGTCGGCGCGTCGTTGGGCTCGCCCGGGCTGCCGGCGCCCACGCCGGGGCGGGCGAACCCGAAGATGCCGCGGCCTTCCAGGAAGAACTCGCGCTTCTCGGGAAAGAAGAGGCTGAAGCGCGTCAGATTCACCTGCTGCTCGTCCACCTCCACCTGGGCGAAGTCGGTGTTGTAGGTGAAGTCCGCCGTCAGGTTCTGCGTGATCCCCAGCTTGACGTCGGCGCCGGCCGCCGCGCTGCCCTCGTTGTCGCGGATCGGGATCGAGTGCCGGTCGGTCGTCACGCCGCCGATGGCGTAGGGCTTGACCTCGAGGACCCGGCTGGCGGCCGGCGGCTCGAGCCCCACGAGCGTGGCGGCGGACGAGACGCGGAAGATCCCCGCCGCGCCCCGCCCGCCGCCGGCCGAGATCGGGATCCGCGTCAGGTACGTCCACTCGTTCTTGCGGCGCACGGAGCGGCGCATCTGCACGCCCCAGAGCTGCGGCGAGCCCGACCGGTAGCGCAGCGTCTTGAACGGTATCTCCATCTCCACCGTCCAGCCCCCGTCGAAGCGCCCCGTGCGGACGTCCCAGACCGGGTTCCAGTCGCCGTTGGGGTTGCCCTCGTTGGTGAACTGCTGGTCGGCCCGCGCGCCGAGCGGGTTGGTGTAGAAGTTGAAGCCGTTGCGGCGGTCGTAGAACGTGTCGAAGAAGG
>CAYGCV010000197.1:0-8201 GCA_964348425.1 uncultured Vicinamibacteraceae bacterium
CGCCGCTCCCGCCGAGCCGCGCTGTGCGCGGCTTGCGGGTTAGCCGACCGGCTCGATCCGCAGCACGGCGCCGGCCTCGTGGTCCGTCGTCAGGTACAGCAGGCCGTCCGGGCCCTGCTTGACGTCGCGGATGCGCTGGTTGAGCTCGACCATCAGCTCCTGGTGGCGGATGGGCAGCCCCCGGTTGTTGAAGATGACGCGGTGGAGCTGCGTGGTGGACATCCCGCCGACGAACAGGCTCCCCCGCCAGAACGGGAAGCGGTCGCCCGTGTAGATGGCCATGCCGCCGGGCGACACGACGGGGTACCAATAGAGGAGCGGCTGCTCCATGCCGGGGGCGCAGGGGTCGGCCAGCTCCGGTCCCGTCCCGCCCGTGCCGGCCGTCTCCTCGCCCGTGTACGCTCGGCCGTACGAGACGACCGGCCAGCCGTAGTTGCCGCCCGGCCTGACGATGTTGACCTCGTCGCCGCCCTGCGGACCGTGCTCGACCTCCCAGAGCTCGCCGGTCTCGGGGTGAATGAGCATCCCCAGCGGATCGCGGAACCCCATGGCGAAGATCTCCGGCCGATAGCCCGGCTCGTCCACGAAGGGGTTGTCCGACGGTGCGGTCCCGTCGTCGTTGAGGCGCAGGATCTTGCCGGCGTGGCTGGCGGGATCCTGGGCCTGCTCGGCGGTGCCGACGCGGTTGCCGCCGCCGTGCGCCTCGTCGCGCAGCGGCATGCCGATCGACATGAAGATCTTGCCGTCGGGGGCGAAGACCAGCCGCGCGACGCTGAAGCCGCTGGCCCGCGCATCCGACACGAAGATGTCCTCGACGTCCGTCAGGGTGTTGCCCCGTCGTAGCGGCCGCGCCCGAGCACCTGCGTCCCCGACAGCCCCTGGGCGCCGGTCGCGTCCGGCGGCACCTCGTCGTCGGCGTTCGGCTTCAGGTACGTGAAGTAGACGAGCCGGTTCTCGGCGAATTGCGGATGCACCGCCACGTCCCACAGGCCCACCGGCCGCCGTAGCCCGCGTGCACCTCCGGCATGCCCTCGATCGGCTGCGGGTCGAGCACGCCGTCGCGGATGACGCGCAGGGCGCCGGAGCGCTCGGCGACCAGGATGTCGCCGTTCGGCAGGAAGTCCAGGGCCGACGGGCGGAAGAGCCCCTTGATCGGGACGACGCGGAAACGCTGGTCGCCGAAGCCGGAGATCTGCGGCTCGTCGGGCAGCGTGTCGGGGCCCACCCCCCTGCGTCCCTGCTGCGCGTTGCTGATGGCGATGAACAGGCACATGGTGAGGACGACGAAGCCCAGGGAAAAGCGTTTCGGCAAGCGTGCGGATGTCATCGTGATCCTCCGGCTGACGTAGTTGCCTTCGTGACAAGCGTATTCGAAAAGGGGGAGGTCGTTGCGGTTCATCGGCGGGCTGACGATGACCGGGCGGCTGCAGGTGGTCGGATTGTAGCGGGAGGCCGGCGGGCTGCAGTGGCGCTGCCTGCCGGCCTCCGGATCCGCTGCCCCTACATGCCGGGGCTGAGCATGAGGTCGTCGATGTGCATGTTGAGGAGGTGCGTGACGCGCAGGCCCGTGACGCCGTCGGTGTCGACCGCATCGCGCGGCTGCGTCGCCACCTCGGTGCCGTTCACCAGGAAGCGCACCGTGTCGCCGTCGGCCTCCACCGAGAGCGTGTTGTTGGACGAGCCCTGGTCGTTGAGATCGTTGATGGCGTCGTGGGCGGTCCACTCGACCAGGATCGGCAGGTCCTCGCCCATCCGCTTCCTGATCAGGAACTCGCCGCCCTGGCGCAGCATGAAGTAGGTGTACTGCTGGCCGTCACCGGCCAGATCGGAGCCGCCCAGGAAGAGACCGTACGCGTTCGGGTGGCCCGATTCCTCCATCTGCGTGAAGCTGGCGCTGATCGTGAAGTCGCCCTTGGCCATGCTGTCCGGCTGCCAGAAGATGGCGAAGCCGGCGCCGGTCGTCGTCACGTGGACGCCGGCGCCCATCGTGTCGAAGCTCAGCACGTCGTTGGCGTCCCCGCCGAAGTCGAGCCGGTGCTCCCAGCCGTCCGCCTGCACGCCCCCCTGGGCGCCGGCCACTGCCGGCACCGACACCAGCGCTGCCACCGCCAAAGCCAATACCTTGCTGCGCATGTCTCCTCCTTGGATTCCTGCAGTCGATGCGAGAGGTCCGCGCCGTTCCACGGCGCCGACTCCTAGCATGGATCGAACACACGCATCGGATCAACGGGGCCACGGCCGCCCGGCGTTGACTGCCGGCGCGCGGTCATCTAATGTCCTGGCGTAAGGCTCGTGCGCCGGTCTTCGCTCGGAGATCCGCGCTGCAAGGGGGTTGCAGACGAATGCGTTCCATCCCTCGCTCGACGGTCACCCCGAGGCGGATCGGCTGGCTGAACGCGCTGGTGTTGGCCCTGGCTTGCTCGACCTCGGGCCTCCTCGCCCAGGGTCCGGATCCGGAGCCCCTGCCGGAGACCGTGCAGTTCAACCGCGACATCCGGCCCATCCTGTCCGACAAGTGCTACCGGTGCCACGGCCCCGATTCCGGCACGCGGCGCGCGGGCCTGCGTCTGGACGACGCGGAAGCCGTCCTGAAGGACGCGGTCCGCGGCGCGCCGGCGGACGGCACCCTGCAGGTGATCGCGCCCGGCGACCCGGACCGCAGCGCCGTGATGCACCGCATCACGGCGACCGATCCCGGCCGGCGCATGCCGTACGGCGAGGAGCCGCTCGCGCCGCGCGAGGTGGCGCTCATCGCGCGCTGGATCGAGCAGGGCGCGCAGTACGAGCCCCACTGGGCCTTCATCGCGCCGGTGCGGCCGGCGCCGCCCGCCGTGCGCGACGCAGCTTGGCCGCGGAACCCGATCGACGCGTTCATCCTGGCGCGCCTGGAGCGCGAGGGCCTGCAGCCGTCGCCCGCGGCCGACCGGCCCACGCTGCTGCGGCGCGTGACGCTCGACCTGACCGGCCTGCCGCCCACCCCCGAGGAGGTGGCCGCCTTCGCGGCCGACGCGTCACCGGATGCCTACGAGAAGGCCGTCGATCGCCTGCTGGCCTCGCCCCGCTACGGCGAGCGGATGGCCGCGTCCTGGCTGGCGGCGGCGCGCTTCGCCGACTCGTCCGGCTACTTCGCGGACCAGCGCCGCGACATGTCGCGCTGGCGCGACTGGGTCATCGACGCCTTCAACCGGAACCTGACGTTCGACCGCTTCACGATCGAGCAGCTCGCGGGCGATCTGCTGCCGAACGCGACGCTCGACCAGAAGATCGCCACCGGGTTCAACCGCAACCACCGCATGAACTCGGAGATGGGCATCATCGAGGAGGAGTTCTTCGTCGAGAGCGTGGTCGACCGCGTCTCCACGACCGGCACCGTGTGGCTGGGCCTGACGGTGGGCTGCGCGCGCTGTCACGATCACAAGTTCGATCCCATCACGCAGGCGGAGTTCTACCAGCTCTTCGCGTACTTCAACAGCATCGCCGAGTCGGGCATCGGGCAGAAGACGGGCAACACGCCGCCGCTCGTCCACGCGCCGACCCCGGCGCAGCAGGCCGAGCTGGATGCCATCGAGGCGCGCATCGCGGCCGCCGAGGCCCGGCTCGCCGAGTTCCGGCCGCAGATCGAGCAGGCGCAGCGGCTGTGGGAGGCGTCGATCGGCGACGCCGAGCCCATCGTCGGGGTGCAGGAGGACGGGCTGACGGCCCACTTTCCCCTGTCGTCGCCGCGCGAACGGCGCTTCGACGGCCGGCGCTTCGTGGACGGCGGCGCCGCGGGCCGGCGCGGCCCGAAGACGCTCGACGCCTACCTGCAGGACCCCGACCCCAACGCCTTCGACGGCGTCCACGGCGGCGGTCAGGCGATGACGCTGGCAGCCTGGATCGAGCCGGAGGCTGCGACCGGGCCGATCATCACGCGCACGCTGCTCGACACGCCCCGCGGGCAGGGCTTCAGCCTACTGCTCGTGGACGGCAGGCTGCAGCTCAACCTGGTGGGCGGCAATACCGGCCTGTGGATGGACAACGACTCGGGGCACGTCGAGACGATCGCTTCCGTCGTGCCGGGCGCCCGCCGCCACGTGGCGGCGACCTACGACGGCTCGCGGCAGATCCAGGGCGTCGCCATCTACGTGGACGGCGAGCCTCAGGAGCTGAAGGTCCTGTTCAACGGGCTGGGACCGCAGGATCCGACGGAGCATCCCCTCCGCGTCGGCGCGGGCGGCGGACCGGAGCGCTTCCGCGGGTCGATCTGGGACGTCCGCGTGTACGACCGCGCGCTGGTGTCCAGATAGAGGAAGGTCACCCGCGGTTCTCGATGGCAATCTCACTCACGCTGCCTTCGCCTCGAACGCGAACATCCGGTTTCGTCACGCCCAGCCTGCGGCCACTCCAGAGAAACGCACCCGTCGCCCTCAACACTGCGAGCCGGTGCTCGACCGAGTCCGCTTCCGGGACGATACGTGCCACTTGACGTCCATGGTCGGTGACGACAACGGTGGCTCCAGCCTCTACGTCTCGGATGCACTCGCTCAACTTCGACTTCAGATCCCGGATTCCGATACGGCGCTCTCGCATGTCGTTCAGACCAGCCTCTCAGTCGCGCGATGTCGAATCAACGTCGGCGTCGACCTACCGAATCATCCTACCACGCGCACTCTACTGACTGCCGCTTGACGAGGCGATCGACGGGCGGCAGAGTCTTCGCAACTCATGCCGGCACCCGCACCGAGCGCCACGTCCGTCCGGTGGAGATCATCGGCTTCACCCGGCGACTCGCCGTCGCGGCGGCCTCCAGAGCGGCGCAACGGGCCACGGCTCCGTTCAAGCCGCCATGCGTGGCCAGCGCGGCTTCATCTAGCGTCGCAATGGCCGCCCGGACCGACGCGATCTCCTCGTCACGACGCACCTGCTCTGCGACTCGCGCCGCCGCGGCCTCGCAGTGCGCGTCGACGGCAGCAGGCGTGGCCACCCAGCCGTCGAGCACCCGTCCCGCCACGGTCAGCCGCTCGGCGTTCCGGCCCACGACGACGACTTCGACCGCGGGGCCTGCCGCCAGCAGCGCAGCCCACAACTCGGCGTGCTGCCCGCCCCAGGTCCGCAGGGCGCTCTGCGTCTCCTCCTCCGGCTGGACGAACACGAACGTCGCCCGCTCGGCGTCGAGCGCCAGCGGGAGCCGGTGGACGAAGAGCCGGCGGCGGGAGCCGGTCGTGCCGGCGTACACCCGGCCCGGCCAGACATCCTTCGGCATGCCCGCGACCGTGAACGCCGCCACCTTCTCGTCGTCGGTCGCCAGCCACGGCGCGTCGAGGTGGTCGATCACGTAGTCGAGCGACAGCAGCCGCCGCAACGCCACGGCCGGAGTGGCGTCGCGCCGGGGGCGGAGGTGTTCCACGCCCAGCTCCCGGTAGAGTCCCCGGTCCACGATCCGGCACAGCTTCAGGCCGGATGTGTTCCAGCGCTCCTCGATCGCCGCCTTGCCGCACCGGCGCACGAAGCGGCGCGCCAGCTCTGGATGCGTCCGCCCCAGAAAGGCGAGGTACTGCTGCCGGAGGAACACGCCGCCGTGCAGGCACACCAGCGCGAGCCACTCGGCGTCGCGTCCGGTCCAGCCCGACGCCCCGAGCGAACGCAACCGGTCCCCGAGATCGGGGATCCCTGCCGCGGATTCGTCCGTCCGCCCCTCACCACGCTCAGCCTCACTGTCGCTCGGCGGACTGCCGCGTTGCGCGGCTCCGTCCGCCGCATCCTGCCGCTCCTCCGACGCGGCGGGTTCAGGCGCCGACCGGCCAGCGCCGGGACGGTGGACAACAGCAACGGTACGCTCCGCGTCCGCCTCTCCCCAGCCGTCAGCAACTGACCCGCTGGCGCGGCCGGAATTCCGACCGCCCATGTAGGCGCATGCTCCACCCGCCGACGTTGCGCGTGCAGCTCCAGCCGACGCAGCTCGACGATCGTCGCCGGGCGACGCTTCCTCCTTCCCCGGCCCCGCACCCTCCGACTCGCCGTCAGCCGTTTGGCGGCCGCGCGCGTGAGACGGATTATTCCCCGAACCAGTACGGGACTCCTCCGGCACCAGCCCCGGACCTTTCCGGGAATCCTCCGGGATCGCTGCGACGGCGCCTCCCGAGTCGTACGGAGCCTCTGCCGAAGTCCTGCGGAACACCTTCCGAAGCAGCGCCGAGGTTGCGCCGCGCAACATCGACGGCGCCGGCTGGTCCTCGCCCTCGTTCCGCGGAGCCGCCGTCCGCGCCGTCACCTCGACGGGAGCGTCCTCGATCTCAATCATCGCCCGGCTCCTCCGGAAGGCGCGTCCAGCCAGACGACCACCGGTCGCCCCGGCCGGCAGTGCCGACTCGACAGCACGGAGTCAGTGTACCTGACTGTCAATGGCCACACAACGGTCGTTACCCCGTGTATTGACCAGCCCCGAGGTTGCGTCGATGGCGCGTTATTCGGCAATGGTCATTGCCGTGTATCAAGGCATCAGGCGGTCCAATCCCGTCCCAGTTCGTGCGCTCGTAGCTGACTTTGCAATAATAGATTATTATTGTCGCGTGCAGATGGACGTCATCGGCGAGCGCCTCCGCGAGGTCCGCAAGCTGCGCGGTCTCACCCAGTTGCAGCTCGCGCACCGCACCGGCATCGCGCGGCACCTGATCTCGATGGTCGAGCACGGCAAGTCCGGCCTGTCGCCGGCCAACCTGTCGGCCGCCGCCCAGGCCCTGCGCGTCTCGGTCGACTACCTGTTCGGGCTCACCGACGACCCGACGCCCGCCGCCCAGCTCGCCTCGCGGGTCCGGGCGCTCGAAGACGACAGCGCCCGCGCCGGGGCGCTCGACGAGGGCGACTTCGTCGGCGTCTGGGAGGTGGCCACCGCCGCGGGCGGCGGGGCCGAGGTCGACCGCGAGCGGGTCATCGGCCGCATCAAGTTCCGGCGGGCGTGGCTCACGAGCCACGGCCTCTCCGCGAGCGAGTGCCGCATCATCCAGGTGCTCGGCGAGTCGATGGAGCCGACCTTGGTGGACGGCTGCTCGATCCTCGTCAACCACGCCAGCCGGCGGCGGCGCGAAGGCGGCATCTACGTGGTCCGCACCGGCGACGGCCTGATCGTCAAGCGCGCCGGCAAGGAAGCGGACGGGAGCTGGCTGCTCGTCAGCGACCACCCCGACAAGCGGGCGTGGCCGACCCTGCCCTGGCCCGACGACGCGGCCGTACTCGGCGAGGTCCGCTGGACGGCGCGAACGTTTCTGTGAGGGAGAGAGTCGATGGAACCGATCGTCAGTGAGATCGAACGGGTCCGCCCTGATGCGGCGGAGTGGGCGATGGCCGTGCCGGTGGCGAAACCGCGGCAAGCCGGAGGGCGGGGAGAATCGAAGGCCGGTCCCGGCAAGCCGGCCGCCCGCCGCCGCGTTCGGGTCGCCGAGGGCATCTACCGGGACCGGCACGGGCTGGCCGCCACGGTCAAGGTCAACGGCATCCAGCGCGAGGTCCGCTTCCCGCCTGGTACCCCGCTCAAGACCATCCGGGCGAAGCGCGACGAGCTGCGGGCCAGCCTGCGGACGCTCCCTGCCGGAGGCCGGCACACTCTCAGCCACGACGCCGGGCGTTACCTCGATCACGTGGAGAGCACCCTGATCAGCTTCGCCGAACGCCGCAGAGAAGTGTTGACGTGGCTGCCGCGGTTCGGGCATCTGCGGACGCTGGCGCTCGCGGCGCACCTGCCGATGCTCAACGCGCAGCTCCACGAGTGGCGCCGGACGCTCGCCGCCTCGACCGTCAACCATCGCCGGCACGCCCTGACGAACCTCGTCCGCGTGCTCTACGGCCGCCGCGCCTCGTTCGACCTGCTCGACCTCGTCCGCTTCGCGCCGCCGCCCCCGAAACCGCGCTGGGTCGACCGCCGCCACATCGCCGCCGTGCTGGCGGAGATCTCCGCCGGCTCGGTCACCCGCGTGCGGCTGGACCTGATGCACTGGACCGGGATGCGGCCGTCGCAGATGGGCCGGCTCCGCGCGGAGGACTTCCGGCTCGACGAGCCGATCCCCTACGTGGCGGTTCCGCGCGGCAAGGGCGGCCGGATCGCGGCCGTCCCGCTGGTGCCCGAGGGCGTCGCCGCCGCGCGCGCCTTCCTCGCCGCCGAGGCCTTCGGGCTGTGGCCCCGAAGCAGTGTCAACCGGGCGCTCGTCAGAGCCGCCCGCAAGGCCGGA
>CAYGCV010000198.1:0-8197 GCA_964348425.1 uncultured Vicinamibacteraceae bacterium
GGTTCTGGGGCGACCCGACCGGGTGCCGCGCGTGGTCTGGATCGCGCGGCTCCCGCCGTGGGAGGTGTCGCGGGCGCGCCAGCTGGGCAGGGAGCCGGGTGTCGACTTCGTCATCGACGTGGCGCCGCAGCGGGCGGCGAAGGCGGCGGCGCTGCGGGCGCATCGCACGCAGCAGGTCCCGATCGACCGCTGCTTCTTCAGCAAACCGGACGTCGATCGCATCCTGAGCATCGAGGCGTTCAGGCAGGCGTGGGGTCCGGCCCTGCCGCGCGTCCCCGCGGACGACGTGCTGGCCGGCATCGATCTGTCGGAGTGAACTGTCGGAGTGACGACATGCACTATCTCTACCTGGCCGTCGCCATCACGGCGGAGGTGATCGGAACCACGGCCCTCAAGTCGACCGAGGGGTTCACGCGGCTGCTGCCCAGCGTCGTGGTGGTCGTCGGCTACGGCTCGGCGTTCTACTTCCTGTCGCTCTGTCTCGAGCGGCTCGCGGTCGGCGTCGCCTACGCCATCTGGTCCGGCGTGGGGATCGTCCTCATCGCCGTGTTCGGGCTGCTCGTCCACGGCCAGAAGCTGGATGGCCCCGCGGTCGCGGGCATGGGGCTGATCGTGGCCGGCGTCGCCGTGATCAACCTGTGGTCGAGGACCCAGTTGCACTGAGCCATGCGCGTGCCGGGCAGGCCGGCACGCTGCGGTATGATTCGCCGGGCGGCCGCGCGGCGGCAGCCGGAGGGGAAGGGGGTTCGATGACCGGCCCGTTTAGCGTGCTGGCGTGTGCCCTGCTGGTGCTGATCCCGGGATGGGCGGCCGCGCAGCCGGCGGAGTCCGCCGACGTGCCGCGCACGCCGTGGGGCCGGCCGGTCCTGGGGGGCGTTTGGGTCAACGGCACCCCCACGCCGCTCGAGCGTCCGGCACCGTTCGGCGACCGGGCATTCCTGGCGGAAGGCGAAGAAGACGAGTTGCGGCGGCTGACGGTTCCGGACCGGCTCGGACCGCTCACGGAAGAGGAGCACGCGCTGGACGTCGATGGTGGCCCGGTCTGGGCCGAGCACGGGCCGCTGAGCCGGCGGACGTCGCTCGTCACGGGCCCGACCGGCAGGATTCCGCCGCTCACGCCAGCGGCGCAGGAGCGTTTGGACGACGGCCTCAACCAGTTCATCACCGAGCGGGCCAACTCCCACGAGGACCGCGGCTACAGCGAACGCTGCCTGCGCTTCGTCAGCGGCGGGCCGCCCATGATGGCGTTCCCGATCGGGAACGTCCACCAGATCTTCCAGACCCCGGACCAGGTCGCGCTCCTCCACGAGGAGGGCCATGTCGTGCGGATCATCCACCTCGACGCGCGGCCGCGCATCGACGCTCGCATCAGACTCTGGAGCGGCGACTCGCGGGGCCGCTGGGAGGGCGACACCCTGGTCGTCGAGACGACGAACTTCAACGGCATCGACGGGTTTCGTGGGTCGGGGCCGCGGCTTCACCTCACCGAGCGGCTGACCCGCGTGGACGACGAGACGATCCTGTACCGGTTCACGGTCGAGGATCCCGAGACGTGGACGGAGCCGTGGTCGGTCGAGATGCCGCTGGTGGTGTCGACGGGGTTGCTGTACGAGCACGCGTGCCACGAGGGCAACTACAGCCTGGTGAACATTTTGCGCGGCGCCCGGGTGCAGGAGCGCGCTGCTGAGGCGCGTTGAAGCGCAAGCGGGAAATTCGGACCACGGGGGCTCGTGATGTCGATCGGCACGTGCATCGCCGCGCCTGCGCGGCACGCCCTGCTGCTCGCCGTGACGGCGGGGCTCGGGGCAGCGTGCGGGCAGCCGACAGTTGAAACGGCGCCACGGGTCGTCACGCTCGCCCCGGACGTGCCTGTGACCGTTGCGGGGGGCGACATCCGCGGCGCGGCCGCCCACGGCAACCCGGACATCGTCGCGTTCAAGGGCGTGCCCTATGCCGCGCCGCCGGTCGGCGACCTCCGCTGGAAGCCGCCGCAGCCGGTGGCCGCATGGGACGGGGTCCGGGGCGCCGCCGCGCCGGGCCCGATCTGCATGCAGACGGGGCCGGCCTGGGTGCGCGCGCCGAACGCCGGCGAGGACGACCCGGAGAGCGAGGATTGCCTCTTTCTCAACATCTGGGCGCCGCGGGAGAGCCGGGAGCCGCGCCCCGTGATGGTGTGGATTCATGGCGGCGGCTTCTTCAACGGTGCCGCGTCGCTCCCGATCTACGACGGCACCCGCATCGCGGAGCACGGCGTCGTTCTCGTCAGCATCAACTATCGGCTCAATGTCTTCGGCTTCTTCGCGCATCCCGCCCTGTCCGCCGAATCGCCGCACGGCGCGTCGGGCAACTACGGTCTGATGGACATGGTGGCCGCGCTCGAATGGGTGCGGGACAACATCGCGGCGTTCGGCGGCGACCCGCAGCGGATCACGATATTCGGAGAATCGGCCGGCGGCGGCGCGGTGATGGCCCTGATGCTGGCCCCGCAGGCCGCGGGCCTGTTCCACCGTGCGATTTCCGGGAGCACCTGGGTGTACGGGTGGGACCGGGAGCTGCACGAGGGTGCCGGCGACCGGGTCACGGCCGAGGCCCAGGGCGCGCAGATTGCCGACCGGCTCGGGGCGTCAGGTGCGGCGGCCCTGACCACGCTGCGCGCCGCCACGGCCCGGGCGCTGCAGGCGGCGGCCAACGCCAATGCAGGCAGCCTGCTCATGCGGACCGGATACATCTGGGCGCCGAACGTGGACGGCTGGATCGTGCCGAGCGACCCGCTCGGCATGTACGAGGCGGGGCTCCAGCATGACGTGCCGCTGATCACGGGCATGAACGCCGACGAGGGCGTGTCGGTCGCGCGCCGCGCGAACGTGGCAGACCGCGAAGCGTTCGAATCGCACGTGCGGACCGTCTACCCGGGTGTCGCTGACGAGCTGATCGCCCACTACGGCGTCGACTCGCCGGAGGCGGCGAGGTCGCAGATGGCCCACCTGGTTCACGACATGTCGTTCGCGGGCCCGGTGCGCGTGCAGGCCGAGGCCCACGCGAGCGTCTCGGCGCCGGTCTGGCTGTATCACTTCACGCGCGTGCCGCCCACCGCCCTGGGAGCCGCCGTGGGCGGCGCGTACCACGGCGGCGAGCTCGTGTACGTGTTCGGCACGATGGCCGAAGGACCGGGGCCACCGGGAGGCCGCCCCCATCCGATGGCGATCCACGGCGACTGGACCGAGACCGACCGGCGGCTGTCGGAGACGATGATCGCCTACTGGACGCAGTTCGCCGCCACCGGCAACCCGAATCGCGACGATCTGCCGGCGTGGCCGGCGTTCGATTCGCCTGCCGGCAGGCACCTCGAGCTCGGCGAGACGGTGGCTACCGGCGAGGGGCTGCATCCGGTTGCCGGCCGGTTGTTCCGGCGCTTCGCGGCGAGCCGACGCGCCGGCACGTAGCCGCGCTCGAGCCCGGCAGTTTCGACCGGCGCCGCATCCTGCCTGCTAAGCTGTGCATAGCGTGGCGCGGTGCCGGACGGGGCCCGTGGACTCTGTCGGGCCAGGAGTCTGCACTGTGGAACGGTGCAGACTCCGCAAGGCGCGCACAGCGCGCCTTGCGGGAGTGGCGCGGGGCTATGGGGCCCCGCAAACGGACGCCGGGGGCTTGGGGCGCAGCCCCATCTTGAGGAGGATCGCGATGACACGTGCGATGACAGCGTTGGCGGGTGTACTGCTGGTGCTCGCGCCAGCCGCGGCGGCGGCGCAGGCCGGCGGCGAGGAGACGTGGCGGACGGCATGGGGCGATCCCGATCTGCAGGGCACGTGGACGAACACCACCACGACGCCGATGGAGCGCCCGAGCGAGTACGAGGGACGGACGGCGTTGACCGACGAGGAGCGCGCCGAGCTCGACGCGCTGGCTGCGAGCCGCCGCGACCGCGAGCCGCCGCCCGGCAGCACGGGCGCGTACAACAGCTTCTGGGTCGAGAGCGGGCAACGCAACACCCAGACGTCGCTGGTGATCGATCCGCCCGACGGGCAGCTTCCCGCGCTGACCGACCGGGTGCGTGAGCGGGACGCCGCGGTGGCCGCGTCGCGCAACGCCGCACCCGACTCGTACACCGACCTGAACCTGTACGACCGGTGCATCACGCGCGGCCTGCCTGGCGCCATGATTCCCGGCTTCTACAACCACAACTACCAGATCTTCCAGACGCCCGACCACGTCGTGATCCTGGTCGAGATGATCCACGACGCGCGCATCATCCCGCTGGACGGCCGCGCGCACCTGCCTGCGGGCGTCGGCCAGTGGCTCGGCGATTCGCGCGCCCGCTGGGAAGGGGAGACCCTGGTGGTCGAGACCACGAACTTCAGCCCCGGGGCGGACGAGCGGGCGGTCAGCGGGCGGCTGCACCTCGTGCTGGCTGCAGGCGAGCAGCTACACCTCGTCGAGCGCTTCACGCGCGTGGACGCCGACACCATCGACTACCGGTTCACGGTCAACGACCCGCAGACGTACGCGCAGCCGTGGACCGCGTCCATCCCGATGAGCCGCATCGACGGGCCGCTGTTCGAGTACGCCTGCCACGAAGGCAACTACGGCCTGGAGAACATCCTGCGCGGCGCGCGGAACCAGGAGCAGGCGGCGGCGGCCGGGTCGCGGTAGGGAGATGTGTCCATGCGTCGAATGCCGCTCGTGATGCTCGTGCTGCTGTTGCCGGTCCCGGGTGCGGCCCAGCCGGCGGACACGACTGACATACCCCGCACGGCGTGGGGCCGGCCGGCCTTCACCGGCGTGTGGACCAACTCGAGCCTGACGCCGCTGGAGCGTCCGGACGAGTACGGCGACCGGGAGCTCCACACGGCAGAGGAGCTCGTCGAGCTGCAACGGACCGCGGTCCAGCGGCGCATCGACGCGCTCCGCGGGCCGGAGGCCATCCTGGCCGTCGAGTTCAGCGAAATCTGGATGGAGCCGGGACCGCTGAGCGGGCGGACATCGCTCATCACCGGGCCGACCGGAAAGATTCCGCCCTACACGCCCGAGGCGGAGGAGCGGCTGGCCGACGGCCTGCGCCAGCCGATGACGCAGCGGGCCGACTCCCACGACGATCGGGGCTACAGCGAGCGCTGCCTGCGCTTCGTCACCGGCGGTCCGCCGATGATGGCGTTCCCGTTCGCGCCCCTCGTCCAGATCGTCCAGACCCCGGACCACGTCGTGATCCAGACCGAGGAGAACCACGAGATCCGCATCGTGCACCTCGACGAGCGGCCCCACGTGGATCCGCGGATCCGGCTGTGGCGCGGCGACTCCCGGGGCCGCTGGGAGGGCGACACCCTCGTCATCGAGACGACGAACTTCAACGGCACGGGCGGGTTCCGGAACTCCGGCCCCGAGCTGCACCTCACCGAGCGGCTGACGCGCGTGGACGCCGACACCATCCGCTACGAGTTCACGGCCGACGATCCCGGAACCTGGACCGCGCCGTGGTCGGCCGAGATGCCGCTGCGGGTGTCGCCGGCGCCCATCTACGAGCACGCCTGCCACGAAGGCAACTACACCCTGCCGCTCGTCCTGAGCGGCGCCCGCGCGCAGGAGCGCGAGCAGGACTGAAGGTAGGTGGCGAGGGGATCAGCGACGACGATGCGAGAGGAGCCGCGGACGCGCACGGGCGACACCTCGCTCGAGGCGCGCCGCCTTGAGGAGGCGGCCGAGCTGACCGCTGCGTGCGAGACGCTGGCGCCCCACGCCCGGGACCACTTCACCAGGTCGTTCGACAGCTTCGACGAGTACGCGGCCGTCTTGGGTCCCGGCGGGCAGTCGCCGGTTCGGCCAACGGTACAGCAATGGCGCATCCGAATCAGAAGAGTCGTTCCGGTGATATGGTATGGTTTGCCATATGAAGACGACTCTCAATATCGACGATTCCGTCATGCAGCGGCTCCGAGAGGAGGCGGCGCGGCGAGGAACCACGATGTCCGCTCTCGTCGAGGCGGGACTGCGCCGCGTGCTCGCGCCCGAAGTCGCGGCGGACAAACCAGATGAGCTGCCGCCGTTGCCGACATGGAAAAGCGGCGGACATCTGGTCAACATCGACGACCGTGACGCCCTGTACCAAGCTATGGAGGAGGGCGAATGAGTGCTGGTCTTCGATACGAACGTGCTCGTTCATGCAGCGGACGAGCACTCGATTCTCGCTGAGCCTTGCCGGAGGCGCCTCGATGACGCGAGGCGCGACGCTGCGCCCGCGTTCCTCACCTGGAGTGTCTGCTACGAATTCCTGCGGGTCAGCACCCATCCGCGCGCGGTTCGGTCGCCGTGGACGTCGGCGGCCGCCTGGAGCTTCCTTGAGCGGCTCCTGGCCGCACCCGGATTCGACGTGCTGGTTGCGACGTCGCGTCACACCGCGGTGCTGACGCAGACCCTGGCAGAGTTGCCCGACCTGCGCGCGAACGCGATGCACGACGCACACACCGCGATCCTGATGCGTGAGCATGGCGTCAGCCGCATCTGCACCCGCGACGCCGGCTTCCGTCGGTTCCCGTTCCTGACGGTGCTGGATCCGCTCGGAGTTTGGTGATGACCAGGGGAGACCGCATGCCGACGCCGACGAGGAGGAAGCTGAGCGAGGTTGCGCTGGGGCGCCGCCGCTCGATGCGATCAACGCGGCGGCGGCGCGGGAGAAGTCGATCCGCCACGGGCATCCATCGACACTTCACCTGCGGTGGGCACGGCGCCCGCTCGCGGCAGCGCGGGCGGTGATCTTCGCGCAGATGGTCGACGACCCATCCGAGTACGTCGACGTACTGCTATCCGATTCGGTCACGACGCGGCAGGCTCTCAAGAAAGCGACGGGCAGGCACTGGGCACGACGGCATCGACCGGACCAGCGACCAGCAGGCCCTCGCGGACATCGCCGCGGAACTGGAACGGGAGCGTCTGTTCCGGAATATCAAAGAACTCGTCAAGTGGGAGAACAGGACCAACGAAACGGTGCTCGAACAGGCCCGGACCGAGATCTGGCAGAGCGAAGAACACGAGCGTCGCGGGCATGGTGGAGGCGGCGCTGACGAGGACGCGTCATGACTCCTGCCGTCGATGACACGCGCGGCCGGCGCGGGAGCCGGAGATGTCGTTGATCGCCAGGGCGCTGCACGAGGTGTGGGATGCCCTGCGCGCCAGCAATGCGCATCGTGACGACACCCTGGAGGAAGTCCACATCAAGAGGCTGCGAGGCATTCGGGATGTTCGGCTTCCGTTCGAGTATCCGGTCTCCGTCCTCGCCGGACCGAACGGCTGCGGCAAGTCGCGGCATACTGGATGTGCTGAACGTCGAGCTTGGGTTGCTCCACGGCGACGTCGTCATCGGGAGAAACACCGGGCGGGACGAGTTTCCGGGCCACGTCCGTACGCTGGCGAAGTTCGACAAGCTGTCCGGCTTCATCCTGGTGCTGGACGGCGATTCCCGAGCCTTGGAAGACAGACTGCAAGCGGTCGCCGAGCAGCACGGACACGCCGTGCAACTGTTGTTTCTGCCGGGCGACGGCCCTCCGGAACAGTGGCTGTGGGATGCCGTACGCAAGCGGCCCGATGACTACGCGTCCCGGCTTGGCCTGACGGCGGCCGACATGAAGAAGTCCATGGACGACCTGGAGCGACTGTTCAATGGAAGGGTGCAGCAGCGCGATGCCGCCAAGGTCTCCATCACCGCGCTGGCGGACCGGCTCGAACGCACCGTACCGGACGTTGCCCGCATCGTCGGACAGCGCGAAGCGGAGAGAAAGGCGATGCCGGAGTTGCTGGCGGGGTTGAGGACGCTGATCGAGCGCTGGCGGCGGGTCTGAGCCTACTCGCGCTCGAAACCGTGCGTGTTGAACTTCAACGTGCGGCTGTTCTCGGTCACCGTTCGTACGACCTGGTCCGACGCCCCGCCGGAAATCTCGGCATAGATCTCCGATCGTCGTCCCTACCGTCGAGCCCGGGCGTCACGGGCGGCGGTCGATCCGCGTCGATTGTCCGGCGGGCGACCTCCGGTTGGACCAGCACCCCTGCAGGGTCCGCGTCCGGCACCGAGACTATCTGGCCGCCGAACAGGCCCCGGTAACGACGAGGCTGACCGGACAGGGAGGCCTGGCTTAACCGGAAGTTTCAGAGGCCTGCTTCCCGGAACCCATAGATTCTAAAGGCTTTGCAGGGATTTGGGCGTGCTGTATGT
>CAYGCV010000199.1:0-8162 GCA_964348425.1 uncultured Vicinamibacteraceae bacterium
CCTTGCTTGAAGACTGCCCATTATAATGGCTATTTGCGGGTCAGGACACTAGCCGCCCATGCACCCGTCCACGTGGTGGCGCATCGGCTGGCGCAACCTCGGCCGCAACCGGCGGCGCACCCTGCTCACCGCGCTCGGGCTGGGGGTGGGCTACTTCGCCGTGGTGTTCATGGTCGGGTGGGCCGTGGGCATCTCGGCCGAGCTGGTCGAGAACGCGACCTCGCTCGTCAGCGGCCAGATCGAGATCCACGACGCCGAGTACCGGCCCGAGCGCAGCCTGTACGACACCATCGGCGGGCGCGAGGGCGCCGACGTCGAGGCGTTGCTGGGCACGATCGACGCCGATCCGGGCGTGGTGGCCGCGGCGCCGCGGGTGTACGCGGGGGGGCTGGTCAGCTCGGGCGAGGCGACGTCGGCCGGCATGCTGCAGGGGATCGATCCCGCGCGCGAGACCGCGCTGACGCGCTTCCTCGATCCGCTGCTGGCGGGCCGCCTGCCGGCCGCCGGCGCGTACGAGGTGGTCATCGGCGAGGAGATGGGGCGCCAGCTCGCGGTCGGCGTCGGCGACGAGCTGATCGTCGTCGCCCCCGCCGCGGACGGATCGCTGGCCAACGACCTCTACACCGTCGCCGGCATCTACCGCACCGGACTGGTCGAGTTCGACGCCAACACGGCGGTCATGCCGCTGGCCGATCTGCAGCAACTGGCGGTGCTCGGGCCGGACCGCATCCACGAGATCGCGGTCGCCACCGCCGACCCGGCGCTGGCCGGCGCCGTGGCCGCGCGCCTCGGCGCTGCGCTCGGCGCTTCCGAGCAGGCCCTCGAGGTCGCGTCGTGGATGGAGCTCAATCCCGTGCTCACGGAGTACGTCGCGCTGGTCGACTCGATGTACTGGATCTTCATCGTGATCATCTTCGCGATTGCCAGCTTCGGCATCGCGAACACGATGCTCATGGCCACCTTCGAGCGCCGGCGCGAGTTCGCCGTCATGCTGGCGCTCGGCGCCTCGCCGTGGTCGGTGGTGGGCACCGTGCTGTACGAGGCGCTGGCGATCGGCGTGGTCAGCCTCGCCGTGGGCACGGCCATCACGGCGCCGCTCATGACCTGGTTCTACGTCGCCCCGCCCAGCCTGGAGTGGCTCTACGGCAACGTCACGCTGCAGGGCGCGCTGCTGACGCCCAGCCTGCGCGTGGGCTACAACGTGCCGGCCTGGAGCTGGGCCACGGTCGGCCTGCTCGTGACGGCGCTGGTGGCGGCCTTCTACCCGGCGCTGCGGGCCGCGCGCGTGCCGCCCGCCGACACCCTGTCGGGACTGTAGACGGATGCAGAAGATGCACGCCCGCGTCCTCGTCGTCCTGGCCATGCGCAACCTGCGGCGCCACCTGCGGCGCTCCGTCCTGACCGCCTCGGCCATGATCGTCGGCGGCGCGCTGCTGGTCTTCTCGTTCACCATCGGCGACGGCGGCCACGAGCAGTGGATCGACTCCGGCGTGCGCCTCGGCAACGGCCACGTCACGGTCGAGCGCCCCGAGTACCGCGTCAGCCGGCGCATCGACGACCGCCTGCCGGCCGACGTGCGGCGCGCGGCCGAGCAGGCCCTCGCCTCGCCGGACATCGCGCCGCACGTGATCGCCACCTCGTCCAAGCTCAGCATCAACGGCCTGGCCAGCTCGAGCGCCGGCGCGCGGCCGGCGCAGATCGTGGCCGTGGATCCGGTGGCCGAAACCGGCTTCGGGATGGTCGACGACCAGATCCTCGAGGGGCGCTACCTGGAGCCGGACGACCGGCTGGCGGCCTACGTCGGCGCCGAGCTGGTCGACAGCCTGGAGCTGCGGCTCGGCTCGCGCTTCGTGGTGCAGGCGCAGGACACCGAACGCGAGATCGCGGGCCAGTTGCTGCGGGTGGTCGGCATCTTCCGGAGCGGCGTGCCGGAGGTCGACCAGATGACGATCCACATCCCGCTCACGACGGCGGGCGAGTGGCTCGGCTCGCGCAGCGACGTCACCAACGTCGGCGTGGTGCTGGACGGCAGCGCCGCGACGGCGCTCGTCAGGGGCCACCTCGAACGCGCGCTGGCCGACCCGGTCACACGCGGCGACGCGCGCGTCATGGGCTGGCGCGAGGCGGACCCGGCGCTCGCCGCGGCCATCGCGATCGACGACTTCGGCAACTACCTGACGAACGGGTTCCTGTTCGTCATCATCGCGTTCGGCATCGTCAACACGGTGCTGATGTCCGTGATGCACCGCCGCCGCGAGTTCGGCGTGCTGCAGGCGCTGGGGCTGACCCCGGGCCAGACCGGCGCCATCGTGCTGGTCGAGGGGCTCACGCTGTCGGCCGCCAGCGGGCTGCTGGGCGTGGCGCTGGGCCTCGCGGGCACCTGGTACTTCTTCGGCGACGGGCTGGACATGTCCGCGCTCATGGAGAACATCGACGACATGACGTTCTCCGGCGCGGTCATCGATCCGGTCATCGTCCCGCTGTTCGCGGCGCGGCGCCTGCTGCAGATCGTCGCGTTCATCCTGTCCATCGGCGCCGTCGCGTCGATCTATCCCGCCCTGCGCGCGGCCCGGGTCGACGTGACCGAAGCGATGAAGTTCGACCGCTAGCGCGCGCCCTTCCGCGAGCTCCCATGGCAAACAACGAGGCTGTCCGGACCGACGGCGTCTGGAAGATCTTCAAGCAGGAAGCCGAGGAGGTGCAGGCCGTCCGCGGCGTGGACCTGACCGTGGCGCGCGGCGAGCTCACGGCGCTCGCCGGCCCGTCGGGGTCCGGCAAGACCACCCTCCTCAACCTGATCGGCGGCCTCACGCGCCCCACGCGCGGCCGCGTCTGGGTGGCGGGGCACGACGTGAGCGGAATGACGGGCCCGGAGCTGGCGCGGCTGCGCCTCGAGCAGGTCGGCTTCGTCTTCCAGGCCTACAACCTGCTGCCGGTGCTCACGGCCCTCGAGAACGCGGAGTTCCCGATGCTGCTGCAGGGCGTCGACGCCGCCGAGCGTCACGCGCGCGTCCGCGAGCTGTTCGTGCGGACGGGCATGGACGGGCTGGAGGACCGGCGCCCGGGCAAGCTGTCGGGCGGGCAGCAGCAGCGGGTCGCCGTGGTGCGCGCGGTGGCCAGCCGGCCGGCGCTCGTGCTGGCCGACGAGCCGACGGCCAACCTCGACTCGGCGGCCAGCGAGGCGCTGCTCGACGTCATGGCCGAGCTGAACCGCGACCTGGGCGTGACGTTCGTCTTCGCCACCCACGACGGCCGCGTCATGGAGCGCGCCCGACGCCTGATCCGGATGGTGGACGGCGCCATCGACACCGACGAGCGGCGCTCGTGAGGCCGTGAGGGCGTGAGGGAATGACCGGCCGCGTCCGTGCAGCCTGTACGGTCGTCGCGCTGGCCGCTCTCGGCGGCACGTCCTTCGGGCAGCCGCTGCCGCTGTCGGGCTACCTGCAGACCGTCCCGCTCGGCGGCACCGCGGGCGGCGGACTGAGCGACTTCAACCGGTTCCGGCTGTCCACGGAGCCCGCCGCGGGACCGTTCCGGATCGAGGCCGCGTACGAGCACGTCCTGACCTTGCGGCGGATCGACGCGGTGCCGGGCTTCAGCCTCGGCGCGGTCCCGGGCGGCGGCGAGTGGCTGGACCTGCAGTGGACGCTCGTCGAGCGCGAGCACGTGGCCTGGCAGCACCGCTTCGACCGGCTCAACATCGGTTGGGAGCCCTCCGACCGGCTCGAGATCAGCGCCGGCCGGCAGGCGGTGTCGTGGGGCACGGCGCTCTTCCTCACGCCGAGCGACCCGTTCACGCCGTTCAGCCCGGTCGATCCGTTCCGCGAGTTCCGGGCCGGGGTCGATGCCGCCCGCGTGCGCTTCTACCCGGGCCCGTTCAGCGAGGTCGACGCGGTCGTGCGCCCGACCCGGACGCCGGCCGGCGAGGAGTGGACCGCGCTCGTGCGCGGCCTGACCACCGTGCGGAACTGGGAGATCTCGGGCTGGGGCGGCACCCTGTACGGCGACGCGGCGGGTGCGTTCGGCGCCTCCGGCGCGCTCGCGGGCTGGGCCGTGCGGGGCGAGGGCGTCCTCCGCCGCCGCGCCGACGCGCTCGTCTTCCGCGGCACCCTCGGGGTCGACCGCCTGCTGCAGGTGGGCGGCAACGACCTCACGGTGCTGGTCGAGTATCAGCGCGACGGGCTCGGCACCGCCGATCCCGCCGAGTACCTGGACCTGCTGGAGTCCGACACGTTCCTGCGCGGCGAGCACCTCGTGCTCGGCCGCGACGAGGCGGTCGTCCAGGCCGCGTACCAGCTCCATCCGCTCTGGAGCGTCGCCGGGCTGTGGCTGTGGAACCTGAACGACCGCAGCGCCATCCTCGGTCCGAGCGTCGCGTACTCGGCCGGCAACAACGCGGCGATCGCCGCCGGCGTCTTCGTGGGCGTCGGCGACGACGCGGCAACGGACGACCGGCCGTTCCCCTCCGAGTACGGCTGGGCCGGCCTGACGGGCTACCTGTCCTTCAGTTGGTTTTTCTGAAAGCTTCATTCAGATGGGGCTGCGCCCCAAGCCCCCGGCGTCCGCTTGCGGGGACCCCTTCGCCCCGCGCCGCTCCCGCCGAGGCGCGCCGTGCGCGCCTTGCGCGCCTTGCGCCGGCGGCGCCGGCGCCTCCATCTTCAGACGGGGCTGTGGGCCGAGCCCGGGCCACCGGTTCCGCGAGCGGCTGCTTGACAGTGCCGGGCGGCGCGCACAGAATCCACGGAGGGGGTGGCGAGCGATGTCTGAAGGGTTTGCGGGCGTGACGCGGGGCGCGGCCGCGGTGGCGGCGGTGATCGTGGCGGTCGCCGTGGCGTGGCCGGCGGCGCAGGCGGGAGACTACCGGGCGCCGCGGCTGGCCGGCACGGACAGGCCCGACCTCAACGGCATCTGGCAGGCGCTGGGCACCGCCCACTGGGACATCGAGGACCATGTGGCGCAGCCCCCGGCGGTGCTCGAGATGGGCGCCCTCGCGGCGGTGCCGGCGGGCCACGGCGTGGTCGACGGCGCCATCCCGTACCAGCCCTGGGCCGCCGCGCGGAAGCGCGAGAACTTCGAGCAGCGGATGGTGGTCGATCCCTGGAACCGGGAGATCGGCGACCCGGAGGTGAAGTGCTACCTGCCGGGCGTGCCGCGCGCGACGTACCTGCCGTACCCGTTCCAGATCGTGCAGGGCACCGACGAGATCACGATCGCGTACGAGTTCTCGAGCGCCACGCGCATCATCCACCTCGCCAACCACGAGGAGCCGGCCATCGACAGTTGGATGGGGTGGTCCAACGGGCGCTGGGAAAGCGACACGCTGGTGGTCGACGTCACCGGCTTCAACGGCCTCACCTGGTTCGACCGGGCCGGCAACTTCCACAGCGACGCGCTGCGCGTCGTCGAGCGCTACACGCCGCTGACGCCGTACCATCTCGACTACGAGGTCACCATCGAGGACCCGAACGTGTTCGAGCGGCCCTGGACGATGCGGATGCCGCTGTACCGGCGCATGGACGCGAAAGCGCAGGTGATGGATTTCCGGTGCCTGGAGTTCGTCGAGCCGCTGCTGCTCGGCTCGCTGAGCAATCCGGCGCCCTGATTCTTGATTCGGACGCGACAACAGGTGGAGGTGCATCCGATGCGAACGGAGCGAATCGTTGCGGCGGCCTGCGCGGCAGCACTCGTGCTGAGCCTGCCCGCCGGGCCGGCCCTGGCGCACCACGCGTTCGGCGCCGAGTTCGACGCCAGCAAGCCCGTCCAGCTCGAGGGCGTCGTCACGCGGATGGAATGGATCAACCCGCACGCCTGGATCCATCTCGACGTGACGCGGCCCGACGGCACGGTGGAGCAGTGGATGGTCGAGGGCGGCCCGCCGAACTCGCTCGTGCGGCGCGGCTTCCGGAAGGACTCGCTGCCGCCCGGCATCCGGATCGTCGTGGACGGCTACCAGGCGATCGACGGCAGCAATCGCGCGAACGGCCGGGATCTGACGTTCCCCGACGGGACGCATCTGTTCATGGGCTCGTCCGGTACGGGCGCGCCGCTCGACGGGCGCGATCCGACCGAGCGCTGACGACGAAGTGAGGCATGCGATGAACCATCGAATTATCGCGGTCGGCGCGTTGGCGGTGCTGGCGGCGGGCGCGGGGATGGCGGCGGCCCAGACCCAGTCGGAGGCGGCTGCCCTGCGCACGGCCTGGGGCGAGCCGGACCTGCAGGGCGTGTGGCGGAACGAGACCGAGACGCCCTTCGAGCGCCCGGCGGAGCTGGCCGGCAAGGAGTTCTATACCCCCGAGGAGGCGGCGGCGCTCGTCGCGGGGCGTTGCGGCACCTCGCGCTACCGGGCCTGCGCGGACGGCCGGCAGGCGCCCGAGGCGCCGAGCCCCGAGACCGCGAGCCAGCCGACCGGCACCTACAACCGCTTCTGGCAGGATACCGGCGAGCCGGAGCGCGTCTTCACGCGCACGTCGATGATCGCCGGCCCCACCGGCCGCATCCCGTTCACGCCGGAGATGCAGGTCGAGAGCGACCGCAACGCCGCCAGCTACGGGCTGGGTCCGTTCAACACCTGGCACGACATCGACACCGGCGAGCGCTGCCACACGGACGGGCTGCCCGGCTCCGTCTGGACCGGCACGGCCGGCGGGCCGCAGCGCATCTCGCAGAGCCCCGGCTGGGTGGTCATCGAGGGCGAGCAGTTCCGCGACCGGCGCATCGTCCCCACGGACGGACGTCCGCACGGCAACGTGCGCCACTGGCTCGGCGAGAGCGTGGGCCGCTGGGAGGGCGAGACGCTCGTCGTCGAAACGCGCAACTTCCTCGACAAGACCAGCGAGCGCTGGCTGGCCACCTGGCGCGTCCCGACCGAGACGATGCGCATCGTCGAGCGCTTCACCCGGGTGGACGCCGAGACGCTCATGTACCAGTTGACCGTCGAGGATCCGGCCAAGTTCACGGAGGCCTGGATGGTGGAGGTGCCGCTCAGCAGGCTGGATCAGCCGTACCTGGAGTACGCCTGCCACGAGGGCAACTACGGCGTCATCCACACGCTGAGCGGCGCGCGCGCCCGCGAGCGCGAAGCCGGCGGCGGCTCGAGGTAGGCGCGGCAGGCCTACTCGCCGCCCTGCGGGGGCCCCTCGATGTCGACGCGGCGCGACTTGAAGCGCCACCCGGCGGGCGTCTTCACCAGCTTGTCGCTGTAGAGGCCCGCGATGTCGATGCCGGGCGGCTGCGCGCCGACGTCGAGCAGCAGCAGATAGGCGCTGCCGTCGGCGCCCTCCGCCGTCGGCGTGACGACGAGCTGGCTGTTCCAGTGCCGGCCGGTGCCCTGCCGGCGGCCGTACGAGTTCTCGGCATAGGCCACCAGCTCGTCGCGGCCGGCCGCGTCGCGGAACACGCCGTCCGGCGTGAAGGTGTCCGCCCAGGCCTCGGGATCGCCCAGGTCGAGGGCGCGGGCGTAGCGCGCGTAGAGCTGCTCAATCTCGATGTAGTCGGCCGCCGTCAGGCTGCCGCCGGCGCCCTGGCCGGCGCCCGCCGCGCCCAGCGCCCCCACCACCAGCACGACCGCCCAGAAGCTCACTGCCCTGTTCATCGCGTTCTCCTTCCCGTGACACGAAATGATCCGTCAGGAGCTTGTGGCGGATCAAGCGTGGATGCGATCATGCGTACATGCATGCGAAAGGACGGATCATGAGGCAACGGACACTAGCCACCTTGACGGCGGCCCTCCTGCTGATCCTGGCGCTGACGACAACCGGCTCGGCGCAGTTGCCCAGCCTGGGCCAACTGATGCGCGACAAGCTCGACCACGCCCAGGAGCTGCTCGCGGCGGTGGTGCTCGGCGATCACGGCCGGGTGGAGCGCATCGCCAACGATCTGGTGGCGCTGAGCGAGGCGTCGACCTGGAGCCCGCTCCAGACGGTCCAGTACCTGCGCTACGCGGCCGACTTCCGGGGATCCGCCCACGCGCTGATGGAGGCCGCGGCGGCACGCAACACCGACGGCGTGTCGCTGGCCTACATGGAGGTGACGCTCAACTGCGTCCAGTGCCACAAGCACGTCCGCGGCGCCCGGCTCGGCGACTAGTCAGGCGCGCACAGCGCGTCTCGGCGGGAGCGGCGCGGGGCGAAGGGGCCCCCGCAAGCGGACGCCGGGGGTTC
>CAYGCV010000200.1:0-8150 GCA_964348425.1 uncultured Vicinamibacteraceae bacterium
GTGAACTGACGACCCGTTTCGTGCCGCAAATCTCCTACGGCGCAGACTCCTAGTCTCGCTCCGCGGGCGGCAGGACGGGCGCCGCCGACCCGCGGGCCGCGTGGTCGGCCGCCGGCGGGGCGGAGCCGTCCAGCGTCATCAGATAGGTCATCAGCGCGTCGAGCTGGGCCGGCTGCAGCGTGTGCTTCCAGCCCGGCATGCCGGCGGCGTTGCCGTCCTCGATCACGCGGCGTGCGTAGGCACGGTCGCCCGCGACGCGCGCGCCGTCCAGCCGGCTCGCGTACGGCGTGTCGCCGCTACCGAGGATCGGGAGATGACAGACCGCACACTTCTGCTGAAAGATGCGGGCGCCCGTCGCCTGCTCGTCCGACGGCGCAGGCGCGGCGCGGGTCCCGGCCGGTTGGGCGTGGAGGCCGGGCTGGGCGACGGCGAACAGGGTCGACAGCAGCAGGATCTTGCGCATGCCCGTGTTATACGCCCTGCCGGCGCGAATGGGAACCGGAAATCGCCCGGCTGCAGGTGCCGACGGGGCAGAGCGGCTCGGCCCGGCCGGCCGTGGGTCCGCGGGGAACCGCCGCGGCTCACGGCACGCAGCGATTCTCGCCGCCCGGCGGGGCGATGCGGTGCACCTGGTGGCAGCCGTAGCACGCTTGCGCGAGCTGATCGGTCAGCTCGGTCACGCGCTGCTGGTCCTCCTCCCTGGCGGCCGCCTGCACGGCCCGCGCCACGTCGCGGAGCCGTCCGATGCCGATGACGAAGTCGGCCTGCTCCAGGGGCACCGGCCGGCCGTTCGTGCAGACGCGGCCGGGCTTGATGACGAGGTCGGTGGCCTCCTCCAGCGCGATGCCGGCGTTCTCGACCACCTCCCAGCCGGTGTAGATGCCGGCCCCCCAGTCGACCCAGGAGAAGCCGCCGGCCTCCGGCTCGTAGACCGGCTTCGGCTCGGCCGGATCCTGGCTCTGCACGTTGAAGATGATGTTCGAGTTGGGGAACATGATGGCGCGCATCAACTGCGCCAGGTTTGCCGTCGGCGTGATCGGCTCCGGCGGCTGGGCAGCCGTCGTCGAGGCCAGAAAGAGCAACCCGAAAGCTGTAGCGAGGGCCCGCATCGTCACCTCCCGTACGGTCATCATACCCTGCCGCGCGGGTCCCGCCATGCGGCGCCAACGAAAGGCTTGGCCTTTCTCCGCGGCCGGTGTATAAAGAAGGCTTCACGAACCTGTTACCGACCGTGGAGGATTGCGACATGACGACGAAGCGGCATTTGTTCCGGACCGCGTTGCTCGCGGCGGCGGTCGCGGCCTTGCTGGCGGCACCCGCGCCCGCGAACGCACAGGCCATGCCGGAGGTGAAGGACGTCACGTTCACCAAGGACATCGCGCCGATCCTGCAGCGGAGCTGCCAGCGCTGCCACCGCCCCGACTCGGTGGCGCCGATGTCGCTGATCACCTACGAGGACGCGCGTCCGTGGGCGCGCTCCATGAAGTATCGGACCGAGCTGGGGAGCGATCAGGATGTCATGCCGCCCTGGTACATCGAGAAGGACGTCGGCATCCAGCGCTTCAAGGGCGACCTGTCGCTCACCGCGGAGGAGATCGCGCAGATCGCGTGGTGGGCCGACAACGGCGCCCCGCGCGGCAACCCCGCCGACATGCCGCCGCCGGTCCACTTCGCGGGCCCGAACGAGTGGCAGATCGGCGAGCCCGATCTGATCATCTCGTCGCCGAACATCGAGGTGCCCGCGCATCGGCCCGACTGGTGGGGTCCGACGGGCGAGGTGCTCACGGGGCTGACCGAGGATCGCTACGTCGCCGCGATCGAGATGAAGGAAGTCAACGACGCCGAGCCGGGCTCGAGGGAGACGGTCGGCGGCAACTACGTGATCCACCACATGGTGATCACCCCGCTCGCGGCCGACGGCACGCCGGCGGAGGACATCGAGGACAACGTGGGCTGGCCGGTGCACGAGGTGGGCCGCAACGCCGACTTCTTCCATCCGGAGGCGGGCCAGTTGCTGCGGGCGAACTCGAAGTTCGCGTTCCCGTCCACGCACCTGCACTCGAACGGCCGCCACACGATCGCGCGGCTGGACATCGGCCTCAAGTTCCATCCCAAGGGCTACCAGCCGTCGTTCCAGCTCGAGCGGATCGGCCCGTCGACGCCGTACATCGATCTGCGGGGGATGCAGGCCGACCAGCAGTTCGAGGCGATGATGCCGCTGATGAACCACACGATGCTCACCATCTTCGAGCCGCATCTGCACGCGGCCGGGGTGCGCATGTGCCTGGACGCCATCTGGGGCTCGCAGGTGGAGACGCTGAACTGCACCGGCTACAACCACAGTTGGGTCACCGTCTACACGTACGAGGACGACGCGGCTCCGCTGCTGCCCAAGGGCACGATCCTGCGCGCGCGGGCCTGGTTCGACACGACGCCGGCCAACCGGAACGTCGCCGACCCGCGCAACTGGACGGGGATGGGCCACCGCTCGGTGGACCAGATGCTCCTGCACCTCGGGCGCGGCGTCGAGCTGACCGACGAGGAGTTCGAGCTGGCGATGGCCGAGCGGCGCCAGCAGCTCAAGCTGCAGCCGGGCGAGCTGGTGGCCGGTTGTCCGCTCTGCCCGACCGGGTTCGCCGCCACGAGCGGCGCGGACGGGAACCAGCAGTAGGCGTCCGCATCACCCGGGAGGTTTGACCATGGTGACTAGGGTGATCGCCTGGGGCGTCATGCTCGTGGTGTTCGCGGTGGCGTCGGTGCCTGCGCTCAGCGCGCAGGCGCCGGCCACGTCCGACCAGAACATCGCGCCCGCGTTCGAAGGGTGGGAGCAGAATCCGGACGGCTCGTTCAACCTGGTTTTCGGCTACATGAACCGGAACTGGGACCGGTCGATCGACGTGCCGATCGGCCCGGACAACAACGTCGAGCCGGGCGGACCCGACCAGGGGCAGCCCACGCACTTCCTGCCCCGGCGCAGCCGGTTTCTCTTCCGCGTGCACGTCCCGGCCGACTTCGGTGACAACGAGGTCGTCTGGACGCTGCGGAGCGACGGGGTGACCGAGCGCGCGTACGGCACGCTGCGGCCGGACTACTTCATCGACGACATCGTGATCATGAACAACAACGGCGCAGGCGGGCCCGGCGGCGGCGCGTACAACATCGCCGTCAACGTCGGTCCGGAGGTGGCGGTCGAAGGTCCGAAGACCCGCCACGTGGTGGGGGTGGAGCCGTTGACGCTCCCGGCGTACGCCCCGGCCGACGACTTGGGGGGGCGGCGGCCGCTGCCGCCGCCCGACCCGTTGGGCTCCGTCTCCGGGACGCCGAACAGCGCCAGCGGGCTGCGGTTCGCCTGGTTCGTCTACCGCGGCGCCGGGTCGGTGACCTTCGATCCGCCGCAGTACAACGTGTGGGAGGATCCCCGCCCCGGCGCGAACTCGCCGTGGGCGCGGGGTTGGGCGCCGCCGCCGATTCCCGAGGATAACCGGTGGGTGGTGAACGCGACGTTCGACGACCCCGGCACCTACGTGCTGCGGGGGCAGGCCCACGACGGCGGCCTGGACGCGGTAGAGGACATCACCTTCATCGTCGAGGCGCCCGCCGAGCAGTAGCAGTCTGCACGCCGGGAGTCCGCGGCGCTGCCGCCGCTCCCGGCGCTTTCTTTCCCGCCTCCGGCCCGCGGCCGGCTCTCTTCAGCGGCTCTTCGCTTCCGCGGCGCGCGCGCCGGTCAGGATGTTCCTGAGCCCGTAGTTGCCCTCGTGGCAGGCGTACTCGAACAGCGTGCCCTCGGCCCTGCGGTTCATCGGGATCGAGGCGGTCCAGGGATCCGTCCACACGGTGGGGTCCGTCACCGTGACCTGGTAGTCGATGGTGTTCGCGTCCACCCGCCGCAGGCGCTCGACCACGCGCAGGTGCTCGTCGCCGCCGAGGACCGTCCCGCCCCGCCGCAGGATCCTGGCGTTGAAGTTGGTGGTCTCGACGACCAGCGTGTCGCCTTCCCAGCGGCCGCGCGAATCGCCGAGCCACTGGCGGATGCGCGGCGAGACCGACGGCCTGCCGTCCAGCGGGATGACGCGCGCGTCGTGGATCATCTCGACCAGGATCACGACGTGGTCGGGGGTCTGCAGGATGTGGTAGTTGTGGTTGTAGAAGCCGGGCATCATGGCGCCCGGCAGGCCGCGCGTGATGCAGCGGTCGAACGCGTTGAAATCCTCGAGCGAATCGAAGCGGGCGCCGATGTACGAGTCGGTCCGTGCGAGCTGACGCTGCTCCTCCGCGGCCGTCGCGGGGGGCAGCCGCCCGTCCGGCGGGTCCACGATCAGGGACGTCCGGTTCGTGTCCTGGCCCCATTCGAACCAGAACTCGTTGTAGCTCACGCCGCCCCGCGTCGGCCCGAGGCTGGTGTCGGTGGTCGAATCGGCATGGTCCTGGGGGAACAGGCTCGAGGCCCGATCGTGGAACCGGACCGCCACCTCCTCCGCCGTCAGCTCCTGTCTGGCAGCCAGCTCGGCCGGCCGCTCCAGCGGCACGACGGTGTTGTTGTTCCAGATGCCCTGCAGGTCGGGATCGCCCCACGCCGTCCGCGGCGTTGTCGACGCGCCCTCGGACGCTTGCGCGTGGCCGGCCGCGGGCAGCGCCAGGAGCGCGGCCGCGACGAGTGCGAACGACGCCAAGACAGCTCGACTGTTCATCGGCGCAGACTCCTTGATAATGAGAGACGGCCAGTATACCGCCGTCCGACGTAGCGGCCCGGACCTTCGCCTACCCGGTCGGGGCTCGGGGGTTTGGGGGGGGGGGTTGGGCGCTACGGGCGCCCGGGGGCCGCGGCCGGCCCGGGCCCTCGCGACGGGTTGGCGTTACCTGGACGACTCCTCGGCGGCCGCGTCGAGCGCACGCGAGCCGCTGAGGATGTTCGTCATGCCGTAGTTGCCCTCGTGGCAGGCGTACTCGACCAGCTCGTACTGGCCGTCGTCCTTCTCGAACCGGAACATCCCCGTCCACGGCCGCGTCCAGACGTTCGGATCGTCGATCGTGAACTGGTACTCCAGGATGCCGGGCGCGATGCGCGTGTAGCGCTCGGTGAGCTTCAGCTCCTCGGTCGAGCCCCGGTACGACGCCCGCCCGTTGAAGTTGGTGGTCTCGATGACGAGCGTGTCAGCTTCCCAACGGCCCTGCGGCACGCCGAGCCAGAGCTTGAGGTCGTCCCCGGCCGCAGGCCGCGGCGTCGTCGGAACGAGCCGCGTCTCGTGGATCATCTCCTTCGTGATCGCCACGTAGCCCGGCCCCTGCACGATCTGCAGGCCGTTGTTGTAGACCGACGGCATCATCAGCGACGGCAGCCCGCGCGTGATGCAGCGCACGTAGGGCGTGAGGTCCTCGGGGCCTGCGGACGGGCCGCGCGTGTAGGCCCGGCGCTCGATCTCCGCCTGCGCGGCCAGCTCCTCGCCCTGGGGCGTCATCGGCGGGATGCGGCCGTCGGGCGGATCGATCACCATCGCCACCTGCGTGGACACCGCGGCATGCCCGTAGCCGAGCGTCGTGTCGCGCCACTCGCGGTCGTAGCCCCAGATGCTGCCGAGCGTGCCGCCCTCGCGGCGGGCCACCGCCTCCTCGACGGTCAGCTCGGCGGCGTCGATGTCCTCGGGCCGCTCGAGCGGGATGCCGTGCGAGGAGTTGCTGGTCCAGACGCCCTGCAGATCGGGCTCGCCCCACGACGTCAACGGCGCGTCGTACGGCCCCTGGTCCATCTCGACCACCGGCGTCAGGTCGACCTCGAGGCCGGCGAAGCCGGTCTCGACGACCTCGATGCGGACGTTGTCGGGCCCCGCCACGAACGCCTGCCGCGCGGAGGTGCGCCCGTTCTCCGGCACCAGCGGCTCCTGCGTGAAGACGACGCCCTGGGCGCGCATCTCGTCGGCCGCGACGCCGAGGTCGGCGACCATGAAGCCGAGGTGGTCGACGGCCCGCCCCCGGGTCGTGGCCGGCGTGCTGCCCTCCGGGTGAGCGTCGAACAGCAGCCAGGTGTTGTCGAACCGCAGGCCGTCGAGCGTGCCTCGCAACGAAGCCGGCTCGCCGCCCATCACGTCGCGGTACCAGGCCAGCGTCTCCTCCGGGTCGGTGGCGCTGAGCTGGATGTGGTGGAAGCCGAGGTAGTCATGGTCTTCCACGAGCTGGATCCGCGTCCCCCACGGGTCGAAGATGAAGGCGATCCTGAACAGCCCGGGGACGTCGCGCACCATCGAGCCGTCGTCGAACCGCTGCAGGCGCACGCCCGAGCCGCGGACCCCGACCGCTTCGAGCTCGGTCATCTTGGCCGCCAGGTCGGGGTACGAGAAGCTGATGTGGTTGACGCCGGTGCCCTGCGAGCCCCCCGTCGTCGGCTGCGGCATGAACACCAGCTCCACGCCGTCGCAGTCGGCGGCGTCGTCCCGGTCGGCGAGCGGCTCGCAGTCCATATGCTCGGCGTACCACTCGACGCCCTTGGCCGGGCTCGACGTGGTGATGTGCACATGGTGATAGTCGGCCGCCCAGACCGACGCCGGCGCCGCGCCGAGCGCCACGGCCGCAAGGAGTGCGAGTGCGACACGGTTCACGGTCATGGTTCGATACCTCCTCAGTCGTAACCCCGAAGGATATCAGAGACCGGCGCGCCGGTGACAGGAAACCGACTACACTGGTGCAACGAAACAGGGGGAGGACGGCACGATGAGCGGGTCCCTGAAACACGCGCTGCCGGCGGTGCTGCTGCTCGTGGTTGCCGGCGTAGCCGCGCCGGGTGCGAAGGAACGCATCTTCGTCGACCAGTGGAGCCCGACCCGCTCGGTGCTGTACGTGGCCGACACCGACGGGAGCGACCCCCGCAAGCTCGTCGCGGGCACCCACCGCGACTACAACGCGTCGTTCTCATCCGACGGCGAGTGGGTGGTGTTCACGTCCGAGCGCTTCGGCTCGGCCGACATCTTCCGGGTGCGGCCGGACGGGCTCGGCCTCGAGCGGCTGACCGACGACCCCGCCTTCGACGACCAGGCCGCGCTGTCGCCCGACGGCGGGCAGCTCGCCTTCGTGTCGACCCGGGCCCGCGGCTCGACCGACATCCACATCCTCGATCTGGCCTCTGGCAAGGTCCGCAACCTGACCGACTCGGAAGGCGGCGACTTCCGGCCGAGCTGGTCGCCCGACGGGCGGCTGCTGGCGTTCTCGTCCGACCGCGGCGGCGGGTTCCCGAAGGCGGCCGGACGCTGGGAGCACGTGCATCCCGCCAGTGTCTACGTCGTGGGTGCGGACGGCAGCGGATTGCGCAAGATCTCCGCCGCCGGGCAGTTGGGGGGCTCGCCCAAGTGGTCGGCCGACGGCCGACGCGTCGTCTTCTACGAGGTGGACGTGGCCGACACGTTCAACGCGCGCTGGCTGCCGCTGCAGGCCAACGTCCACTCGCGCATCGTGTCCGTCGACGTCGCCAGCGGCGCCCGCACCGAGCATGCGGCGGGCCGCGGCCTGAAGCTGTCGCCGCAGTTCCTGGGACCGGACCGCGTCGGCTACCTCCTGAAATCGGGGCCGACGGCCAGGCTCATGTTCAGCCCCGGCGAGAGCGGCAGCGCGGGCGACATCGGCAACCCGGCCTGGTCGGCGGACGGCCGGCGGGTGGTCTATCAGCAGGGGCCGATCGCGACGATTCCCGCGCCCCGCTCCCCCGGCGAGGCGCTGGCGAGCCGCGACCCGGACTACGAGCTGGTCTACGCGAGCGGCTTCCCGGCCGTGTCGCCCGACGGGCGGCACCTCGTCGTGAGCGAGCGCACCGGCCGGGGGCGGCCGGACGATCGGACCCAGCTCGCGCTCTGGAACACCGACGGGACCGAGCCGCGCCGCATCTTCCGCGCCGAGGGCTCGGCGCTCGCGCCGCAGTGGTCGGCCGACGGCCGCTGGATCGTCTTCGGCGTCGGCAGCTACTTCCTGGGCCGCACGCGCCCGGCCCAGGTGATGATGGTGCGCCCCGACGGCACCGGCGCCCGGGTGCTGACCACCGGACCGGGCAACGCCGGGTTCCCGAGCTTCGCGCCCGACGGCAGCGCGGTGGTGTATCGCTTCTGGAGCGCCACGGCGGGCGGCCTGCGCGTCGTGACCCTGGCGGACGGCGCGGTGCGCCCCCTGCCCAC
>CAYGCV010000201.1:0-8142 GCA_964348425.1 uncultured Vicinamibacteraceae bacterium
TGCTCAGCGCCGAGGCGGCCGCGGCCTTCAGCTTCTCGCCGTCCGCGGGCAGCAGGTAGCGCTCGGCCACCAGCGCGTCGACGGCTGCGCTGTACCGCGCCGAGTACTCGGCCTGGCCGCCGGGGTAGCGCTCCTCGAGCGAGAGGCGCGAGTCGCCATTCGCGATCCGCTCGGCCTTCGTGTTGGGGAACGGAATCGTCGAGCCGTTCACGCCGCACAGATCGCCCTCGGCGAAGCCCGGCCCGCGCACGGCCTTGCCCATCGTGGCGAGCGGCGCCGCCACCTCCGGCGTCATGACGCCGGCCACGACGTTGCCGTCGCTGTTCAGCCCGGGCACGAACAGCGGGTACTTCTTGACGCTCTCTCGCGGCGGCCAGACGGAGAAGTCGCGCACGCCCAGCTCGCTGATGGCGGCGTTGTACGGGCGGCCGGGAATCGTCGGGTACTGCCGGCCCTGCTCGGCGACGGTGACGGCCGTGCCGTCCGCCACCGACGGCGCGGCGGTCGCGGGCGGGGCCACGCCGTCGCGCACCCACTCGACCGTCGCGTCGAACGCCGCCCGGTAGTACGGCCAGGGCGATATCGAGTTGCCCGGGTCGCGGCAGCCGGCGTCGCCCTGCAGATGCGCGAGGGCCAGCATCCAGTAGCGTACGTTGGGCGGCAGCGCGACGGGCTCGCCGGTCGTGCGCGTCAGGATGAGCGACGCGTGGGCGCCGTAGTACTCGGAGTCGGCGTCGACCTGGATGACGTGCGGGCAGGTGTCGGAGGCCGCGCACGCGGCCAGCAGGCCGTCGGTCCGGCCGGTCAGCGGATCGGTCGTCGTGCCCCAGGTGAACGGAAACTCGTCCATCGGGTAGTTGTGGTCCTCGTGCTGGCGCGTGTAGCGGCCGGTCTGGGCGAAGCGCGCGTTGACGAACGTCCGGCGCGCGCCGCCGACGTACGGGGTCGCCCCGTCCCACACCCGCCGGCCGGCCGCGTCCGCGTTGAAGCCCTGGTAGATGAAGTCGCGGATCATGCGCCCGCTCTGCGACGAGCCCACGGCCACCACGTGCTCGAGCACCGGCGCGCCGTCCACGAAGAGCGGGTTCGGCGTGCCCCGGCCGTCCGCCGGGCTGTGCCGCACGAACGAGACGAAGTCGCGGACGGCGGCGAACCCGAGGCCCATCACGATCGGGTCCCGCGCCTCGTACACGAACTCGTAGATCGTCCCGGCGTCGGTGCCGGCCGGCGGCGTGAACGCGACGGTCGTCTCGTCCACGTAGTGCCACTGGTCGGCCGGCACCGGCTGGCGCGGATCGTTCTGGAGCTGGCGGTGCGTCAGCGTGGCCTGCGACTCGTCGAGCGTCGCCGCGGGATACGTCAGCCGCCCGAACGTGGCGCTGGCCGGATCCTGCCACTCCTCCATCGAGCGGCCGGTGATCGTCCGCCCGCCGTCCGTTGCCGGCGGCAGGTCGGCCAGCACGGGCCGCGGGCTGCCGCTGCCCGGCGCGCCGTGCAGCCAGCCGCTCGACACGTAGGTGTAGCCCTGGCTCATGAGGAAGCCGCTGCCGGCGTGCTCGGCCCCGTAGCCGCGGCCGGCCTCGTGGAAGTAGCCGAAGACGATGTTGCGCCCGCGGTTGTTGACCTCGTAGACCAGCGTGCCGTTGCCCTTCGTGATGTCCACCGGCTTGAGGATGTCGAACTCGAAGGTGTACTCGACCAGCCCGTCCGCGTTGCGCGGCGCCTTGTCGAGGTCGACGATGCCGGCGTCGAGCGCGGACGCCGGGTCCGCGACGGCCGTGGCGGTGCCGAGCAGGATCTCGTACTCGCCGACGTCACCGAACGACCGGCCGCCGAACGCCGGCTCGCGGCTGTCGATGTCGAGACTCACGATGCGCGCGTGCGCCATCGACTCGCCCGCGCTCTGCCCGCCCGCCACCACCTCGGCGCCCGGCTGCCCGAGCAACCCGATTCCCAGCACGACCGTGACCATCCAGCTTCGGAAACGCATCTCTCACCCCCGGTTCCGCATCGGCACCGTTACGGCGCAGACTCCTGGCGGCAGACCCAGCCGCCGATTCCCTGCCGCACCTCCTGACACGGGGCCGCGGCCTCCGGCGCCTCGTGCGAGTAGTACACCTCGAAGTCGTTGCCCGCCTGATCGTTGTAGTCGTAGACGAAGATGGGATCGCGCGGCTGCCCGTCGCCCGGGCGCATCTCGTAGTTTGCCGAGATCGACTCGCGCGGCCACGCGGCGGCCGGCCGCACGCCGAGCGGCTCGAAGACGGAGCCGCGCACCTCGGCCCGCTTGAGCGGCGCGCCGCCCGGCGCGTCGGTCGCGTACGACGTCGCGATGCTCACGTCCACGTGGTTGCGGAAGTAGCCGTCCTCGACCACCAGCGTGCCCGGGCCGCGGCCGGGCTCCGGCGTCTGATTGTAGAAGAACGGGCTCTGGACCCCCACGCGCATGCCCTGCACGTCGGCGTTCGCGACGGTGACGTGCCGCGAGAGGTAGTTCGCGATCGAGACGCCGACGGGCGCCTCCGCGGTCTCCCCGAGCGCCGCGAGGTCGCCGCGCACGGTCATGCCGTCGAGGACCAGCCGCTCGGGCGGGATGCCGGCGAACCCGTGCCGCGACGGATGCCACACCGTCAGGTCCGCGACGGTCCCGTTCCAGATGGTCTCCAGCCCGGTCTCGAGCGCGCCGTACGCCTCGTTGTTCGCGAACTCGAGCACCGCGGCGTTCGTCATGTCGGTCAGCACCCCCTCGCCGGGGACGCTCGTGTCGGCGCCCTGGAAGGCGGGCACCCGCACGCTGCCCAGCTCCGCCGGCAGGCCGAACCCGTAGGTGTAGGCATCGGCGGCGACGTTGTTGCGAATGTAGTTGTTGGGCCCCCGGAACCAGAAGCCGGCGCCCTCGACGCCGATGCCTGGCAACGAGCCGCCGTAGCCCGCGCCGAGCGGGGAGGCGCTGCGGCCGGCGGAGCGTACCGAGAAGTTGTGGTCGAAGACGTTGAAGCTCTCGCTGCCGTCCTCGGTGGCGATGCCCGCGCCCTGGGTGTTGAAGACCACGTTGTCGCGGATGAGCCCGTGATGGCTGCGATGGATCGTGACGCCCCACTTCGGCGCGCCGTCGACGGCGTTGCCGACGAGGGTGAACTGGTGGCCGTTTGCCTGCGGGGTCCGCGGCTCGAACGCGTGGTGGAAGTGGACGGCGTAGCGGCCGAGCTGGTTGGTGCCGATCCGGCGCGCGCGGCCGCGCGTATCGAGGCGCGTGCTGTCGACGCCCCCGTTCCGGGTGCGCCCGAGCCCCACGAACGCCGCGTACCGCAGATCCACGTCCGCGCGCGAGATGAACATGGTGTGCCCGCGCGTCCCGCGCGGATTCTCGGAGCGCACGATCACGTTGCGGCTCAGGTTGCCCGCGTGGGGCAGGAAGCCGAGCGCGCCGGCCGCGTCGCGCGCGCCCCCGTGGTCGTACGCCAGCGGCGCCGCCAGCGTGACCTCCGCGCCGGCCACCGAGGCGACCCGCACCGTCTCGGTCTGCGACCTGCCGCGGCGGCCGCCGCCCGGACGCAACTGCCGGGTGTCGGGTACGACGACGCGATCGCCGGCCTCCCAACCCGAGACGGGGCCCGCCAGCTCGATGACCGTGTCGCCGGCGTGCGGCTCGCGGCCGATACGCACGAACGTCGGCGTCTTCACCGCGCCGTGCATGGTCACCGCGCCCAGGGCGACCAGCCCGTTGCCGACCTGATCCGGATCGACCGCCGGGTCGATCGGCCGGTCGGCGATGATGACCTCGGCGGTCACCCCGGCGGCGACCGGCGCGGCGGGGCTGCCGATCTCCAGGCGGCCGCCCTCGAGCACCATGAGGGTGACGACCTTCAGGCGCGTGTCCCGGTCGCTGGCGAAAGCCAGACGACCTTGCACCTCGACGCACGCCAGCGCCGCGTCGCTGACGACGTCGTAGGCCACGTCGTGGCCGGCCGCGATGGCGACCCGGTCGTCCGCCCCGGGCACGGCGTCGGTCGACCACGTCCGCGGGTCGGACCAGGCGCCGCCCGACAGGCTCGTGACCGTCGGCTCGCGGCACAGCAGGGGCACGCCGAGCGGCATGCCGCTGACGCCTGGCGTCCTGGGCGGCGCCTGCGCCGAGCCGGCGGGAGGGCTGCCGGCGGCGACCGCCAGCAGCAGGAGCAGCGCCAGCCGCCGTCTGCCGGCGCTCATCGGGCCCGCCTCCGCGGCATGCCCGGCGTCCACTCCGCGAACGCGGGGTGATCCGGCGTGTACGCGAACGTGCCGCGGGCCGGCATCTGGACCCGGGGCAGGCTGTCGGCGTCGAGGATGTCGTCCTCCTCGATGATGCCGTTGCGGTGGAGCAGGTACGCCGTCAGGCTGTAGACCTCGTCGGCCGTCAGGAAGCCCTGCTGGTTGAGCGGCATGCCCTGGTTGATCCAGCTCCAGATCTGGGGCGCGAACATGAAGTTCGTGATGCCCCGCCCCTGCCAGTTGCCGCCCTCGTAGGCCGCGTCGTAGTGCGTGTTGCCCGCGCCCCGCGGCCCGACGAGGTGTGGGCCGGGGCCCTCGAGGCCGGTCGGGCCGTGGCACGCGCTGCAGCCGCGGGCGACGTACAGCAGCGCACCCTCGGCGGCCGTCCCGCTGCCCGGGGGCAGTCCCCGCCCGTCCGGCCCGATGGCCGCGCCCGGCGGCCGCAGCTCCTCCGCGGTGGGCGGCCGGCCCAGCTCGTAGGTCGGCCCCTGCGCGCCGGCGGCGACGCCGCCGGTCAGGAGCACGGCCGCCAGGGGAATGGCCGCCGCGAGCCGGCCCGCCCGCCAGACGTCGCCTTGCGGCTCCGCCAGGCTCCTAGAGCGCATTGAGCACCTGCCCGACACCGGTGACCCTCCAGGGCTGAATCTGGTTGCCGTGGGGCGCCGCGTACTCGCCCCAGAAATCGCCGAACTCCGCCGCCGTCGGCTGCACCTCGCCGCGCTCGTCGATGCAGCGCGACTGCAGCACGGCCTCGCCCCCGGCCCACGTCCAGGGCTGCCGGAAGCGGGTCATGGCCATCGGCAGGGCCGGCCCTTCGAGCTCGGCGTCCGCCCAGGTCCGTCCGCCGTCGGTCGAGACCTCGACCCGGCGCACGGCGCCGTTGCCCGACCAGGCGAAGCCGACGATGGTGTGGTGGCCGCGGCCGGGAAGGCGCTGGCCGCCCGCGGGATACGTGATCACGGACTTGGGCCCCTGCTCCCAGTACGATCCGAGCGGCGTCCGTTCCCGCCGCGTGAACGAGCCGTGCTCCCAGTACGTCACGTAGGGCTGATCCGTCACCTTGATCCCGCGCAGCCACTTCAACTGGAACTTGCCCTCGAAGCCGGGAATCACGAGCCGCAGCGGATAGCCGTTGTGCGGCTGGATGGGCTCGCTGTTCTGCCCGTACGCCACCAGCGTGTCGCCGAGCAGGGCCTTGCCGAGCGGAAAGCTGCGCGCCTGCTGCGTCCGCCCCAGGCTCTCGCCGACGACCCAGCGCGCCCCCGCCTGCACGCCGGCCTCCGCGAGCAGGAGCGAGAGCGGCACGCCGGTCCACTCGCTGCAGCCGACCATCCCGTGGCTCGTCTCGAGCGTCTGCTCCGCGCCGGGGCGCGGCCGGTTGGCGAGGCACTCGATGTAGTGGATCCGGGACACCGACGGCAGGCGCCTGAGCTCCGCCAGGGTGAAGACGAGCGGGCGCTCGACCATGCCGTGAATCAGCAGCCGGTGCCGCACCGGGTCGATGTCGGGAGGCGGGTCGCCGTGCGACGAGATGAAGTGCAGCGGCGCCGGGGTGATGATGCCCATCTGCTCGCCGAGCGGGGTGAGGGCGTCGAACCCGTTCGGGTCGCCGTGCATCTGCATGTTGACCTTGTTGTCGAGCGTGATGCGCGACGTCCCGACGAACCGGGAGCGCTGCCCGTATGCCATCAGCTCGCGCGCGAGCCCCTCGGGCGTGGAGCGCAGGCCCTGGGCGGCCGCCGGCCGCGCGCCCGCCGCCAAGCCGACCAGAGCGGCCCCGCCGCCCTTCAGCAGTTGCCGTCTGGTCGTCGCTCGCTCCTCTCGCATGGCTCCCTCCCGTCTGACCCGCGCGGCCCCCTTGCGTGAATTATCATGACCGAACGCGCATGGCAAGGGCCAGGAGGGATCGCATGCAGCGACTGTGGAGCGCAGTAGCCGTCGTCGCCTCGACCGCGGTGCTCGGGGCGCAGGCGCCGACCGGGGAGATGGTCGAGTGGCGCTACGTGGGCGGCGAGCAATCGCATGCCAAGTACTCGGCCCTGTCCGACGTGACGCGGGCGAACGTCGACCGGCTCGAGATTGCCTGGGAATGGGACCCGGCCGAGCGGCCGCTGCCGGAGTACGGGACGCGGCCGGGCGCCTTCGAGGCGACCGCGCTGATGATCGACAACGTCCTGTATCTCCCGACCATGTACGCGCGCGCGGTGGCGCTCGATGCGGAGACCGGCCGCGAGCTGTGGGCCTTCGACCCGCAGGCCTACCGGCACGGTCCGGAGGGCTCGCCGCCCGGCGGGTTCAAGCACCGGGGCCTGGCCTGGTGGTCGGACGGGGGCGGCATGCGCCTGTTCCTCAACAGCCGCGACACCCTGCACGCCATCGACGCCCGGACCGGACAGCTCGTGACGAGCTTCGGCGACGGCGGGCGCGTGCTGCTGACCGGCGGCCTCGAGCGGGAGATGACGCGCGAGGCGTTCGATCAGACCTCCCCGCCGGTGGTCTTCGAGGACCTCGTCATCGTCGGGAGCCGCGTGCCGGACCGGGTGCAGCGCCGCTTCGATCCGCCCGGCATGGTGCAGGCCTTCGACGCGCGAACGGGGGCGCGGCGCTGGGTGTTCTACACGGTGCCCCAGTCGAACGACGCGTTCGGCGCCGACACCTGGGAGGACCAGTCGTGGCGCTACACCGGCCACGCGAACGTCTGGGGGCTGATGTCGCTCGACGTCGAGCGGGGCCTCCTGTACGTGCCGACCAGCACCTCCAGCGGCGACTTCTGGGGCGGCCGCCGGCTGGGAGCCAACCTCTTCGCCGAGTCGCTGGTCGTCCTCGACGCGCGGACCGGGGAGCGCCAGTGGCACTTCCAGGCCGTGCACCACGGGCTGTGGGACTACGACTTCACGTCGCCGCCCAACCTCGTCACCATCACCGTCGACGGCCGCGAGATCGACGCCGTGGCCGAGGTCTCCAAGCAGGGCTTCGTCTACGTCTTCGACCGCGTGACGGGCGAGCCGGTGTGGCCGATCGAGGAGCGGCCGGTCGACACCGCCACCGACGTGCCGGGCGAACGGCCGTACCCGACGCAGCCGTTCCCGACGAAGCCTCCCCCCTTCAGCGAACAGGGCATCTCGCTAGACGACGCCAACGACCTGACGCCGGAGATCAACGCCATCGCGCGGGAGGAGATGAGCCGCTACCGGCTGGGCCCGCTGTTCACGCCGCCCAGCCTGCGCGGCACGCTGGTGCGGCCCAGCATCGGCGGCGGCGCCAACTGGGGCGGGGCCGCGTTCGACCCCGAGACCGGCCTGCTCTACGTCCGCACGTCGGAGCGCATCTCGCTGGTCCGGATCTGCCGCAACGACGGGTCCGACCCGCGGGTGGACGCCGACTACATCTCGCTGCTGGGCGGCGCGGGCAGCAGTTGCGAGGGGGGCCGCGCGGTGGCCCAGGACCCGCCCAGCCGGCTGGGCCCCATTCCGCTCCACAAGCCGCCGTACGCCTACCTGGCGGCGATCGATCTGAACGCGGGCGAGATCGCCTGGCGGGTGCCGTTCGGCGAAGGCAGCCGCATCATCCGCAACCACCCGCTGCTGCGCGGCGTCGACCTGCCCGCGCGGCTGGGGACCCCCGCGAGCAACGGACCGCTGGCGACCGGCGGCGGGCTGGTCTTCCTCGGCGGCGGCGATCCGTACCTGTACGCCTTCGACAGCGAGACCGGAGAGGAGCTCTGGCGCGGGGCGACGACGTTCCGGACGACCGGCAATCCGATGACCTACCGGGCGCGGTCCGGCCGGCAGTTCATCGTCATCGCCACCGGCGCCGGGCCCGACGCGGCGCTGGTCGCGTTCGCCCTGCCTTAACACCCAAGGGAAGTCCGCTATGGTCCGGGTTCGTGCC
>CAYGCV010000202.1:0-8140 GCA_964348425.1 uncultured Vicinamibacteraceae bacterium
GCCGTCGACGGCCGGCAGTACGTCGCGGTGAGCACCGGCGTCGCCGGCACGTCGGGAGGTCTGGCCGTGCTGACGCCCGAGCTGCGCCCGAGCCTGGGCAACAATCTCTTCGTGTTCGCGTTACCCCAGCGCGACGACGACGCGGGCTGAGAGCTTCGGCCGGAGGACGACGTAGTCGCCGCCCGCCAGGATTGGCAGGTCGGCCGCCAGACGCAGCGTGAATCGCCGCCAGACGTTCACGTCCAGGCCCACCCCCGGCTGCATGACGAACCCGGCGGAGCGCTCTTCGTCGAACTCGGGGTACGGCACGTGGAGGCACGGATGGACCAGCACGCCGTCCACGTAGCCTCCGCACGCGGCATTCTCCGCCTCGGTGTCGATCGACGCCGGCCACTCGTAGTCCCTCCTGAAACGGGCCGCGAAGCCGCCGGCCAGGACCTGGTAGTACGGTGCCACGCGCCCCTGACGGCCTCCGCCCCGGACGCCGCCCATCAGCATCCAGTAGCGACTCCGAAGCCTCTCGCGAAACGTCTCGTCGAAGTTCCACGGGTGCTCCTCGGCGTAGGCGTCCCGGTGCCATGCGCCCTCCACCACGAACGACTGCCGCCCGAGGTCGAAACCGCTCGACACGATCCACCCGGCAGTCAACGGCCGCTCCGGATCCTGGAAGCCGTACATCGTGCCGGCCGCGATCTCGAACCGATGCGGTCGGGTCTGGGCCTCGGCGACCGACCCCGGCAGCACCAGGCACATCAGTCCGGCCACCAACACCGCGCAGCGCGAAACGTCATACGGCATGGCAAGCTCCTTGCGGGACACGAACACCTGGGCCGGCTCATGCGCGCGACCGTCGGCCCGCCCGGCCGCCTCCTGCCAGGGAATGCGCAAACCGGCGCTGCGCCGGCTCATGCGGGCGAAGTCGTCCCCGGCGACGGGCGATCACCGCGAGGTCGTCGAGGCGGCGCGGAGCCGGCGCAGAGCGCCCTCGTTCGTGGAGCTGTCCGCGGCGGCGCCGGTCACGGCGGGCCGCCGGACTGATTGCCGATGTCGACGTTCATCCGCGGCAGGCGCGAGGCTCGGGTGGACCCGCGGCGACGGGCCGGTCGGACACGGCTGGTGAGGTTTCAGCGGCCCACCGCTTCGCCCAACGCTTCGACCGCCTCATCCAACTGCGCGTCGGTGACATAGGGCGCCGGCCCCATCCGCAGGACCGCGCCCCGGTAGTCGGTGTAGATCCCGGCGCGGTGCAGCGCCGTGGAGATCTCTCCCGCGCGCGGGGTGTCGAGGGCCAGGAATCCGCCCCGGCGCTCCAGGGGCAGCGCGCGGTTCCAGCTCAGTGCGGCGGGGTCGAGGTCGAGCGCGTCGATGCCGGCCGCGAGCCTCGCCAGTTGGCGCTGGCTGACGGCGCGCAGCAGGGCGACGTCCAGCCGCTGATCCTGGAAGAAACGCAGCACGGCCTGCGCGCGATAGTGGCTGACGGGATCGTAGGTGGCGCCGGCGAAGCGCAGGGGACCGCCGCCGTAGGTCACGCCGTGGGTCGGCGGTCCGCCCGCCAGATCCTCGAATTCGCTGAACCAGCCCGTCAGGACCGGGCGCAGCGAGCAATCGGCCGGGAAGCGCAGAAAGCAGACCCCTTCGCCGAACTGGCAGTACTTGTAGCCGCCACCGACGACGAATGCCTGTTCGAGCCCCAGGCCCGCGACGGAGAACGGAGCGACATTGATGGAGTGGTAGGCGTCGACCAGCAACTCGGCGCCGACGTGCTCGCACGCCGCGGCGATCTCGCTCAGCCCATCCACGATCAGGCTGTTCCGGTAGAGCACCGACGACATCAGGACGGCGGCAATCCGGTCGTCCACGGCATCGATCACCGCCCCGGCAATCGCTCCCGGTGCGGCTGCCGGTCCCGAACCGACGGCGCCGACCTGCACGACCTCCAACCCTTCCTCCTGCAATCGGGCCAACTGCCGCCGCACGCTGTGGAATTCACCGTCGGTGGTCACCAACCGGGGCCGGTCGCGCAACGGCAGCGCGGAGAGGAACCGCGCGACGAGCTCGTGGGTGTTCTGGCCGAGCGCGACATGCCCGCCAGCGTCGTCGAGAAGGTGGCCGATTCCCGCGCGAACGTTTGCCGCGACCTCGAGGGCCCGGCCCCACTTGTCGTCCACCAGTCCCGCGGCGTCCAGCCAGGCTTGCATCTGCGCATCGAAAGCCACGTCGGGCCACGCCTGATGCGAATGGCCCGTCAGGAGGATCCGTTGGTCCACCCTGAATCGGGAATAGTGTCGCGCCAGTCGACGGGCATCGTGCCGCTCGGGCGTCGCCGGGCCGCTCATGGTCGTCGTGGTTGGATCGGCAGGACTGCCGGTCAGAGACGGTCCCTGATCTCCCACAGGTCCGGGAAGAACGGATGCCCCAGCAGGGTGGTCATCAGGTACTCGGCGCCGGACGATCCGCCGGTCCCGGTCCTGGTGCCGATGGTGCGCTGCACCATCTTGAGGTGCCGATAGCGCCACTCCTGGAGCCCCTCGTCGAGATCCACCAGGCTCTCGCAGAACGCCCTCAACTTCGGGTCGGTTCGATAGACACGGATCAGCGCGGCCTGAACGTCCGGGTCCGGTCCGACGGGGCCGCGCGACCATTTCCGCAACGCACGGTCGGGAATGGCATGCCCCGACCGCGCCAGCAGCCCGACGAACTCGTCCCACAACGTCGGCGAACTCATGCGCACGTCCAGCCGGCGCCACTCCGCGGATCCCTCGGGAAACTGCCGGAGCATCGACTCCCGCTTGCGGCCGAGGAGGAACTCGATTTCGCGGAACTGCGCGGACTGGAAACCGCTCGAGGCGCCGAGCCGCTCACGGAACGACGCGAACTCCAGCGGCGTCATCGTCTCCATGATGTCGAGCTGGCTCGCCAGCACCTTCACGATCCGGAGCACGCGGTGAAGCGTGGACGCGGCCCGGTCCGGTTGGTCCTCCGACAGCAGGTCCCCGCTGTGCTCCAGCTCGCGCAACACGCACTTGAACCACAGCTCGTACACCTGATGGACGACGATGAACAGCGTCTCGTCGTGGGCTTTGGAGAGCGGCGCCTGCAAGGACAGCAGTTCGGGGATCTTCAGATAGCTCTGGTAGTTGACGAAACTCGGATTGGAAACCATGGTCGTTGGGGCCGGCGCAAGAACAAATTCCCATTTTGTCACATCGGTTCGATGGTGTAGTTCCATTTTGGCATGACGTCGTGCGGTGTGATACGACGCTGTCGCATTTGGGCGGCGGTGACCTTGACGCCGGTCTTGCAGGTCGCAGATCTATCTGCCGCTGCGCCTGTCGGGGCCGCGCGACGCCCTGACCGAGCTGTCCGGTCCGCGCTGACGTCAGGGCAGCGCCGCGGCGCCTGCTCCGGCGCGACACGACCCCGCCACGTCGCTCCCGCCACTGTACATGCCGTGTACGTCGGATGACATGACATGCCCGGCTGCGCCGGGCGAGCGGCGTGTGCGAACCGCCTTCCGTCGGCCTAACCGGTTGTGATCCAGGTGCTTGCGGGGATGCCTGGCGGCTGGCACTCTCCGTGCTCTGTTGAGACTCGATCGCGGGCGACTTCCCGACCAAGGAGGCAAGCGGATGGCAATCAGCAGGGAACTGGTCAGTTTCGTCAGGGAGGGCCTCGAGCGGGCACTGCCGCGGGAGCAGATCGCGGACATCCTGACTCGTGCGGGGTGGCCGCCGGACCAGGTTCGGCGGGCACTGGACGGATTTGCCGACGTCGAGTCCCCGATCCCGGTCCCGCGGCCGACGGTCTCGACCCGGCCGCGCGAGGCGTTCCTGCATGTCGTGATGTTCATGGCGCTGTTCGTCAGCGCCTACAGCCTGGGGGCGGTGCTGTTCCGGCTGATCGACCTGGCGCTGCCCGATCCCGCCGGCCTGCCCCCGGAGGTGAGCCGCGAGCTGCTCCGCTTGTCGGTGTCGGCGCTGGCAGTGGCGAGTCCGCTGTTCGCCTTCGTTTCCCGTGTCATCCGTCGCGACGTCGAGGCCCGGCCCGGCTCCCGCGCATCGCGCATCCGGCTGCAGCTCACCTACCTGACGCTCTTCGTCGCGTCGTGCGTTCTGGTAGGGGCCGTGACGGCCCTCGTCTACAGCTTCCTCGGCGGCGAGCTGACGGCGCGCTTCGTGCTGAAGGCCCTGACGATGGCGGCGATTGCCGGTGGGGCGTTCGGCTACTACCTGCGGGATCTGCGCGAGGCGGAGCGGGAGCCGAGGGGGGCGCAGGCGCCGCGCCGCTGCCAACCCGTTCCGGCCCTCGGCGCCGCCGCGGCGGCGGTGGTGCTGGTCGCGGGTCTGGTGGCGCTCGGGTCGCCGACGGGCCAGCGCCTCGAGCGCCTGGACGCACGGCGTGCGCAGGACCTCGACGCCATCTCGCGGGCCATCGACCGCTATCAGGCGACGCACGAGCGGCTCCCCGCGAGCCTCGACGAGCTGCAGCGCAGCGCCGACGCGCAGGTCGCCATCACGGATCCGGTGACGCACGCGCCGTACGGCTACGAAGCCGGCGCAGGAACGGCCTACGAGCTGTGCGCCACCTTCGAGCGGGCCACCGTGGAGCGCGAGCTCCGGGGGGGACGGCCGTTCTCCCGGCACGAGGCAGGCCGGCACTGCTTCCCGCTGCGGGTCGACGCGGCCCGCAGCCGGTGACTTCGGCGCACCGGGGCCTCCGGCGCCAATGGAGCTGGGACGAGCGGCATCGGCACTGTCAGGCAGGAGGCGAGCCCCCGCGCCGTCCAACAGCCCGCGGCGCGGGCGCATCCTGCTCCCGGTCCTGTTCTGTCTGGCGTGCGCCGCCGAGGGCGACGCGCAGCCGGCGACGACGCAAGGGCGGGCGGTCGGTCTGGGTAGCGGCGTGGCGACGGTCTCCTTCGGGAGCAATCCCGGCGACGGAGCAGCCCTCGTGGGCTTCTGGATCGGCTACGGCCTCAACCGGATCGTCACGCCGTATCTGGGCGGGGCGTACGCGGACATAAGAAGCCGCGGGCTCGAGGCATTCGACAGGTTGACGTTCAGCCACGTCGACCTCGGTGTGCGGCTGCACCTCGCCGGTCGCCGCCGGTGGGTGCCCTACGGCGATCTCGCGCTCACGTTCTGGCGCATCAGCGATGTCCTCCGGCACGGCCACCGGACCACCACCGACTTCACGAGCGTGCCGATCCTCAGCGTCGGCGGCGGAATCGCCATCTACCTGTCCGAGTCGTGGGCCCTCGATCTGAACGTCAAGACGGCCAGGGGTACGTTGTCGGGGGCCGCGCCGCCTCTCGACGCCGCGTCGTCCCGTCTCGGCGTCGGTCTCGCGTGGTGGCCGTAGGCCACTCGCCGGGAGCCCGGGCCGCAAGCCGCGCGCGGCCTAATCGGGGTCGCCCGTCTTCAGGCGTTCGAGCAGGTCCGGCTCGATGGACCGCTTGACCGTGCGCCGGTCGAGAGCCAGGCGGCGAGCGGTCTCCTGATAGCTCCCGGTTGTCGCGTAGACGCGCGTGCAGTATCGGCGGAGCAGCTCCTTCGCCGTCAGTCCGCCGTCACGCCATGCCGCCGCGACATCGTCGGTCGCATCCTGCGTCCGCGAAGCGATCCGCGGGGTGTAGCGCTTGCGCACCAGCACGTTGCGGACGCACTGCTCGAGTTCCCGCACGTTGCCGGGCCAGGCATAGTCCGCACCGAGATCCCGCTCGATGCAGTCCAGCACCTCGGCGGCCAGATCGGACGCCTCGTCGGCACCGATCACGCGCTCGCAGACGAACAGGACCAGGTTGCGAAGCTCGCCGGGCGTGTCGCGCAACTGGTCGCGGAGCGACGGCGTCTCGATCAGATCGGCGCACAGCCGGTAGTAGAGATCCTCCCGGAACCGGCCGGCGCGCATCTCGACGCCCAGGTCGCGGTTGGTCGCGGCGATGAGCTTGCCCCTGAACTCGCGCGGCGTCGTCTCGCCGATCCGCTGCAACTCGCGGGTCTGCAGGACGCGCAGCAGCTTGACCTGAATCGACGCGTCGAGCTCGCCGATCTCGTCGAGCAGCACCGTGCCGAGCGGCGGGCACGACTCGAGCCAGCCGACGCGATCCTGCAGGGCGCCGGTGAAGGCGCCCTTCCGGTGCCCGAACAGCTCCGATTCGATGAGGGTCGGCGACAGCGCCGACAGGTTGAGGGCGTGAAACGCCCCCTCGAGATTCGTCGCGAACATTTCCCGCTGCGGGTCGAACGGGACGTACCGGGAGAGCCCGATCGCCCGGGCGACCAGCTCCTTGCCGGTCCCGGACGGTCCGGTCACGAGCGTGGTGACGTCGTGCATCCGACGGTAGAGCGAGCGCCGGTAGCGACGCATGTCGTGCGTGAAGATGGATTGCCACACGTCCCCCCGCAGCCTCGCGGCGGGCCGGGACGCGCCGATGATGTTGCGGAAGATGAGGTCGAACGCGCGGCGGATCTGGAAGAAGCAGGCGAACAGGTGCGCCGGTGCCACGTCCCCCGGCCACCGGATGCCGTCGAGGTCCAGGTAATGCCGTACGTCCCGGCAGAACCGCCGGTAGCATGCCAGCCGGCGGCCACCGCGTTGCGGGTCGACGTGGACCTGGTGCAGATCGTGCTCGTAGCGCCAGTACAGCACCTGGGCCACGACGTAGGAATACAGGGCGAGCTCTTCTTCGGTCGCCGCGGATCCCGAGCGGAGCAGGCGCTGCCTGGCGTCCCGCGCCACGCGCTCGGCGACCGACGCCAGCTTCTCCAGCGCCGGATGCCCCCGGTAGCCTGCCTCGAGACTCCAGACCGCCCCGCGCGGCACATCGTCCGCGCCGAGAATCGAACGTTCGATCTCGATGAACTCGGCGTCGAACGGATTGCTGCAGGCCAGCCGCGCCAGCAGCTCCGCGGTTCGACGCGCCTTCTGCGGGAATAGTGCCAACGATCACAAGATGTACGTCGATGGACATCTTGTGTCAATCGGCACGTCACTCCTCAAGCGCCCGCTGCGTCGTAGAGCAGCTTGACGCCGATGAGGAACAGGGACGCGTGAACGACCCGAAAGAAGAGCTCGTCGTCGACCCGGTCGTGCAGGTAGCGGCCGAGGAAGACCCCGACCGGCGCCAGCGGCAGCAGCACCAGCGAGGTCAGCAGGTTGTCCGTCGTCCATTGGCCGAGCCAGTAGTAGGGGCCGACCTTCGACCAGTTGACCACGAAGAAGAACAGGACGCTGGTGGCCTGGAACGTCGTCCGATGCATCCGCTGCGGCAGCAGGAAAGCCTGCAGCGGCGGCCCGCCGGCGTGGATGGAGAAGCTCGTGAAGCCGGCGGTGGCGCCCCAGAGCAGGCCGAGGCCGGCGTGCGGCGGACGGGTCTGCTCGCCTGCTCGGCGCCGGAAGTACTGCACCGCGTAGACGAGCGCGACCGTGGCGACCAGCACGCGGAGTCCGTCGGCGGAGATCGCGCGGGCGGTCGCGAAGCCGAGGAGCGTGCCGAGCATGGCGGCCGGCAGCAGGATCCGGAGATTGCGCCAGTCCCACCGGCTCCGGTACGCTCGCATCGCCAGGACGTCCATCACCATCAGGATCGGCAGCATGACGGCCGCCGCCTGGAAGGGGCTGACCACCATGGCCATGAGCGGAACCCCGACGACGGCGATGCCGCCGCCGAACCCGCCCTTGGCCATGCCCACGATGAGTACCGCGGGGACCGCGGCGAGATAGAAGTGCGGATCGACGATCATCGCCGGGAAGCGTACCCGACGGAGGGGAATTGCAGCATGGCGTTCATTCTGCACGCGCTGCACGGGGCCGTCGCCGACGGAAGCGGCCCCCGATGAGCAGCGCCGCCGGGGCCGCCGCCGCCGGCCCCGTCTCCCCGGTGGCCCGCGTCGACGCGCTGGACGTGCTGCGGGGCTTCGCCCTGCTCGGCATCCTGCTCGTCAACATCCAGCTCTTCGCGATGCCCGCCGCGGCCTACTTCAACCCGACCGTCTTCGGCGACCTGGAGGGGGCCAACTTCCAGGTCTGGCTCTGGACCCGGCTGCTGGGTGATCAGAAGTTCATGACCATCTTCGCGATGCTGTTCGGCGCCGGCATCGTCCTGATGGCGAGCCGGGCCGGGCCGCCCGGCGCGGCC
>CAYGCV010000203.1:0-8125 GCA_964348425.1 uncultured Vicinamibacteraceae bacterium
GACTGCGGCGCCCGGATCGCGCGCGGGAACGCAGAACAGGAAGCCGCCCTCCTGCCGAATGCCCGCCGTATTGAAATCGTTGCTCCGCAGCCACTCCGCTACCAGTTGAGGTGGCCGCCACCCTGGCGGCTGATCGGTCCGTGTGAGACGAATGCTTCGGGAAACGGGCACCATGACATCGAAGCTGCGCACCGGTTGCCGCGAGAGCTCCTGTGCCTCGTCGACAATATCGGCAATCGGCCGTATGCCAGCCTCGTGCTGTAAGCGGTACTTCCACCACCGGTGCAGGTAATCGGAGCTGTAGCCTACATCCAACAGGTGAGATGCGATCGCACGCGCCGCCCCTTCGGCGCGTGGCTGATCGGTACCTCGCAGCGTAGTTGCCCAGCGCGCCAGGTACTCTTTTCTCAATCGCTTCTCTTGCAACGCGATAGTCTCACAATCGAGGGTACTCAGACCACCCGAGCGGCTACGCGTTCTCAAAGCCTGCTGAAGTAGTCTCTTCTCCTCCTTGGGACCCGCCCCGGGGTCTGTACCCACCATTCCTTGCGCCACATTGGCGAGAAAACCCAAGGCGCGTGGACTCAGAACCCCCGACGTTGCTGCTCGCGCCGCCTCCAACACCTCGCAAAGTGTCAGGCGGAGACCTGCGTTCCAGAGGCCTCGATTCCACGGTGACCTGGAATCGAAGAAATCCAGCACTCGCGCTCCGACGTGGACATCAGTCTCATTGACCGGATCGATCATCGTGAGCTATAGTTATGGAAGGACATGTGTGTGTGTGTGTCCGAGGTCTAGAAGGGGCAAGTCCTTTAGCGCCGACCGGCTCTCTGGAGCGCGAGGCGTTGGAGCGTGCGCCCCTTTTTTTTCTGCCTTGTTTCGACGCCACACTTGAGCCAGAGCGTTGGGCCGGCACACGGCGACGAATAGGCAACCGTTTGCACTCCCTGTTTCTTCAGCGTTCGCGGCCATTCTAGAGCCGATCAGCGATCCGGCGCATCAGGCAACGGCAACTGGCGGCTCTCGCGCTCGCGGGCCTGGTCGAAGGCGGGCAGGGGTTCGGCGCTGCGCACCTGCTCGAGCCAGAAGACGCCGTCGTAGGGCACGGAGTTGCCACGCGTGCCGACCAGGTCGACGTCGCCGTCGCCGTCCATGTCGCGCGCCACGAACTTGTCGAACATGCCCCGGATGCGCCTGGACACGTCGTGGCGCGTCCATGTGCCGGCCGGATCGCCCGGCTGCTGGAACCACGCCAGGCGGCCGGCCCGGTGCGATGCGGAGGGCTCGGCGGCGTCGACGTCGCGCGGTCCCTGGCTGTAGGCGCCCGCGAACGCATCGCGGCGGCCGTCGCCGTCCAGGTCGGCGAGCACGAAGCCGACCAGCCGGTCGGGTGCGAGGTCGCCGATCGCGTGGGCCTGCCACGCGCCGTCCGGCTCGGCCGGCTGCGCCAGCCAGACGAGCCCGCGACCCTCGTCCCGGAGCGCGATGTCGAGGCGGCCGTCGCCGTCGAGATCGGCGAAGTCCAGGTTGAAGCCGGTGACGGCCGCCGCCGGCCGGATCTCGATCCGGTGCTCCACGAACGCGATGTCGGCCGCGCTCACGTTCTCGAACCAGAAGATCCGCTGCTCCCCGCGCGAGCCGCCGACGACGTCGAGGTCGCCGTCGCCGTCGAGGTCGACCGGCTGCGCGTTGATCGGCACGATGACGCGTGCCAGTTCGTGCTCGACCCAGGCGTCGCCGTCCAGCGGATCGGCGGGCAGCGCGAACCACGAGATCGGATGCGTCCGGGTGGTGTCCCCCGCTGGGTTCTGGGCACCCTTGTTGGCGGCGACGACCTCCGGCCGCCCGTCGCCGTCGAAGTCCGCCAGGAAGACGCGGATGTACGACCCGCGGCCGCTCGCCACCGGGGGAATCACGCGCTGCCAGTGCGCGGCCCGCCCCGCGACGCCGGGGTTCTCGAGGTAGATCAGGTGGGCGAGCTCGCACGCCGCGACGACGTCCGGATAGCCGTCGCCGTTCATGTCGGCGACGGCGACGTCCTCCGCGGCGCCCGCCTCCGGGCCGGCGGCCAGGGTGTAGCGCTCCCAGGTGTCCGGATCGGCCGCGCCGTACGCGACGCGCACGTGGCCGTCGGCGACGCCGTCGTAGGTCGTGTCGGATTCGTGCACGGACACGACGTCGAGGTGGCCGTCCCGATCGAGGTCGGCCATTGCCAGCCCGTCGCTGCCCGCGATGGCGACCCCGCCGGCGGCGAGGTCGTCGATGATGTGCTCGCGCCAGGAGATGTACGAACCGTCCGCCGCCCGGGCGCGCGTGGGCGTGTCCGCGACGGCCGGCGGTCCGCCGGCCGTCGCATCCCCGGACGCCCGGCCCGAGCACCCCGCCGCAGCCGCCAGCGCGACCACGACCGCGACGCCCGGGCCCCGCCGCATCTCGCCCCGCCCCCGCCTGCGGCTACGGCGCCGCGACCGCCGGATTCACGGTCACCGTCACGTTGACGGGGGTCGTGAAGACCGTATCGTCGGCCACGGCCTGAAGAACGTACGTGCCCGGCGCGCTGAAGCTGACGCGCGTGACGGCCTGCCCCTGCTCGTCGAGCGTCAGGACGCGCGGCTCGAACGACACCTCGCCGGCCCCGCGCCAGTGGAGCCAGGTCACCGCCAGGCCCGTCGTCGCCGCGTCCCGCGGGCTGACCATGGCCTGCATCTTCGGACCTGGCCGCAGCGTCCGCTTCAGGATGTCCGGGTTCGGCGGCGGGATGCCGTCGTCGCCGGCGAGCACGGCAATCTCGAGCGCGTCCGGCAACGTGACCTCGAGCTGGTCGGCGCCCGCCAGCCGGATGCTCGGCCGCTGGTTGTCGGCGTAGCCCTGGGCGAACCCCGTGCCCCGGTTCTGGCGCCGGACGACGTTGTCGATCTCCCACACCGGCCAGAGGTGGCCGAACGCCCGGTCGGTCCGACCGTTGTGGGTCACCGCCCAGACGAGATCCCGCTCCCGCCCCCAGTCGGCCGGCACGCGCACCTCGAAGACGAACTGCTGGCGCCGGTTGTAGAAGTGCGTCGGCTGGCCCCGGTCGGCCGGACCCGGCTCGAAGAAGTTGTCCGGTCCGACCGGGACGACCGGCTGCTCCTGGTAGTTCCGGTTCAGGTAGCCGAAGACCATGGTGAACGACCCGTCGTCGTTCCGCTCCCAGCCCTCGAAGACCGGCTGGATGTTCTGGCCCCGGTTCCAGCGCTCCTGCGCCGCGCCCGGCGTTGTCAGCGACACGACCAGCCAGGCGGCCAGACCGGCCGCGCCGACGATGCGACTATGCCCCTTCATGATGCTCTTCCCGCGCCGACGCAGCTCTAGTCGTTGTTGTTGGCAGTCAGCGCCCGCCGCTCCTCGAGCTCCTTCTCGAACGCCTCGTCGTCGAGCTCGTACCAGCTCACCCAGGCGAAGCTCATGTCGTCGCTCGACCGCTGGCCGAAGCCGGTCCAGTTGGTCGGGTCGTCGTTCCAGCGGTTGGCCTCCGAGTTGTCGTGCCAACTGATCACGTGCAGGATGGTGCCCTTCGGCAGCAGCGGCGCCACGTGGTCCTCGTAGTTGTAGACGATGTGCCACCCGAAGTCCCAATCGGCGCAGCTCAGGGTCTCCACGCGGTTGTCCGGGTAGATCGCCTCGAGGCACTGCCGCTTGCCGAGGTTGTGCAGGTGCGCCTGGAAGCCGGTGATGTGCGAGTTCTCCTTGAGCCGGTAGTACCCGTCGTGGCGCACGTTCGAGGCCCCGGCCGGGATGTCGAGATCCTCCTCGTCGCCGACGTGCGCCGCGATGATCTTGCGCTCCGGCACGACGCCCCGCGGATAGAACTGCAGGCCGACGCGCGTCCGGTCGGTCGTCTCGACGCCGATCGCGGCGTAGTGCATGTTGAAGCGGATCTTCGACCCCGCCGGGATCAGGCGGCCGGTGCCCTCCGGGTAGATGTCGCCGTTCTTGCCGAGCGCGTACTCGTTGAGGAACTCGCCGATGCCGTCGACGTCCTCGGCATCCGGGGCCACCACGCCGGTCACGGCGTGATGCACCACCGGGAAGCCCTCGATCGAGGGCTTGGTCTCGACCGCCTTGACCCAGCGGTCCTCGGTCAGCCCGGAGTCGGACTCGAGGTTCCCCCACCAGTTCGGCGCCTCGGCGGGCACGACGAACGGCTCGGGGATCTCCACCACCCAGTCGGGCTCGCCGATCTGCCACTCGGCGATGTCCCGGAACTCGCGCGGCGGGGGCATGTCCGCCGGATTGCCGCGCGGCGCGCCGCCGTCGACCCAGGCGGCGACCGTGGCGATCTCCTCGTCCGTGAGCGAGTAGTCGTACTTGAACTCCTGGATGCCGATGTTCTTGTCGATGTACCACGGCGGCATCGTGCGCGTGACGACCTTGTCCTTGACGGACCGCGCCCACGGCCGCGCCTCCTCGTACGTCAGCAGCGACATGGGGGCGATGGAGCCGGGCCGGTGACAGTGCTGGCACGAGCGCTGCAGAATCGGGGCGACGTCCTTCGTGAACGTGGGCTGCGCCGCAGCTTCCTGCGCCGCGGCCGGCCCGGCGGCCAGGACGCCGAGTGCGACCGCCAGAGTGGCGACGAGACCGAACCCGGTTGTGCGTGACATCTTTCAGGCCTCCAGATCTGCCCGTGTGACGAGCGAGAGCGCCGGCCGCGGCTCGGGCGGCCGGCAACTCCCTAGTTTGAACCAGTCGGCGCCGTTCGCCAAGCGTTCTTTGCCGCCGGCGACCGGCGCGCTGCCTACTTTCGCAGCGCGAAGACGTACAGGGCGTTGCCGGTGTCCGGATGCACGATGTCCGGACTCAGCAGCATCGGCACGCGCCGCGGGCTGCCGCCGCCCAGCCCGGCCGACACGGCGACGTACTGCGTGCCGCCGACGGCGTACGAGACGGGGAACCCCTGCACGGACGTGCCCAGCCGCGTCTCCCACAGGACGTCGCCCGTGGCGGCGTCGAGCGCCCGGAAGTAGCGGTCCACGTCGCCGGCGAACGCCAGCCCGCCGGCGGTCGTCAGCACGGCCGTCGCGAACGCCGCGCGCTGCTCGATGCTCCAGCGCTCCTCCAGCGTATCGACGTCGTACGCCGCCAGCTTGCCCAGGTTGCCGTTCGTGCCGGGCATCTCGAACCACGTCCGGTCGGCCTGCGAGCCGCCCGAGCCGATCTCCAGCGCCACCTCGCGGCCCGCGATCTCGAGGCAACTCTGGCTGAGCGGGATGATCAGCAGGCGCGTCTCGGGGCTGTAGCCCGTCGCGTGCCAGTTGTGGCCGCCGGCGGTGCTCGGGCAGACGGAGACCCAGTCGCCGACGCCCGCGTCCGCGATGTCCTGGCGGTACGTCACGATGCCCGTGTCCGGATCGATGCGCTCGAACACGTTCTGGAAGACGGTCTCGACGTGCCCGAGGAACGCGCCCGTCTCGCGGTCGAGCTTCCAGAGGACGCCGTGCTTGCCGATCGTGAACAGGGCCTTGCGCCCGCCGCTGTCGATGAGCACCTGCTCGAACCCCTCGTCGAGGTCGAGCGCCTCGCCGGGGACGTGCTGCCGGTACCAGCGGATGGCGCCGTCGCGGGGATCGAGCGCGAGCGTCGAGTTCGTGTACAGCGCCGGGTCGTGGACCGTCAGCCCGCGGCTGGCGGGCACCCAGGGCTTGGCCTGCGCCACCGGCCAGAACAGCAGATCCAGCTCGGGATCGTAGCTGCCGGGAATCCACGAGTCGCCGCCGCCGCGCAGCGCGAGCGGCAGATCGCCCCACGAATCGCCCCCCGGCTCGCCCGGCGCGGCGATGGTCAGCCGGCGCCACAGCTCCTCGCCGGTCGCCGCGTCGTGCGCCGTGATGAAGCAACTGTCGGGCATGAAGCGCGAGCAGCCGTTGATGCCGTTGACGACGCGCCCGCCGGCGACGATCGGCCCGCTGGTGTTGGAGTAGCCGTCATTGTAGTCGGCCATCCGGGTCTCCCAGACCAGCTCGCCCGTGCGGCTGTCGAGCGCCGCGACGAACGCGTCGCGCGTCCCCATGAAGAGCTTGTCGTCGTAGATGGCCAGGTTGCGGCTGTTGGCGCCCCGCAGCGCCTCCGGCAGCGGCCGGCGGTACTCCCACAGCAGCGTGCCGGTGGCGGCGTCGAGCGCCTGCACCACGTTGCCGGGGCTGGTGAGGTACATCACGCCGTCGTAGACCAGCGGCGTCGGCTGGTTGCGCCCGTCGCCCATCGCCCAGACCCAGGCGAGCTGCAGCTCGCCGACGTTCTCGCGCGTAATCTGGTCCAGCGGGCTGTGGCCCCACCCGTCGTAGGTCCGCCGGTAGATGAGCCAGTCGGCCGGGTCGGGGTCCAGCAGCATCGCGTTGGTGACGGGAGCGCGGTCCGCGATCGGCCGGAACACCCGCGTGCCCGCGCGGGCGTCCGCGGCCGGCGGCGCGCCGGCCGGCGCGACCGCCGGGGCGGCGCCCAGGGCCACGCTCCCGGCCGCCACGCCGTTCGCCTGCAGGATGTAGGCGACGACGCTGCTGTAGGCATCCGGGGCGAGCGAGCCGGGCGCCCCGGTCGGCATCGTCGCGCGCACGAGCTCGAGCAGCTCGGCGACCGGCCGCTCGCCCCACGTCCCGCGGAAGCTCGGCCCGGCCAGCTCGGGCGCCTCGAACTGCCCGCTCAGGTTGGGCATGTGGCACGACGCGCAGGCCTGGTCGTACACCGCGCGGCCCGCCTCGGCCTCGGCCGCGGTGTACGCCGCGGAAGCGAGCTGCGCCGCCGCGGCGGACGGCGCCAGGGCCAGCGCGACCGCGGCGGCGATGGTTCCGCAACGCAGGCCGTCCGAACGACCGTCGCCTCGTCGTCGATGCATCGGCATCCTCCGTTCACAACGTCCGCGGCTCGGGGCGCGGCGCCGCCGTGCCCCGAGCGCCGGCATCAATCCGGATCGTCGAGCGAGTCGTAGAACTTGATGATGTCGCCGCGGTCCGCCGACTCGTTGAACGCCATCCCGGCCCGCGGGTGCTGGTTGAGCACCCCCGTCAACATGTACGGGTAGTCGAAGCCCCACTTGAGGGCCTCGCGCATGGGCTCGATGTGATGCTGGATGCAGTGCAGCACGGGCCGCAGCCGGAACTTGGGGTTGTGCAGGAAGCTGAGCAGCAGCTCCAGCGGGCAGTTGCCCGCGCCCCGGCCGAGGCCGGCCATGCTGGCGTCGAGCCGGTTGGCGCCCTTGATCGTGGCCTGCACGGTGTTGGCGAACGCCAGTTGGCGGTTGTTGTGGGCGTGCATGCCCACTTCCTTGCCGTTCCCCGCGGTATAGCTCTGGAAGGTCTTCACGTAGCCGTCGATCTGCTCGCCGTACAGCGCGCCGAAGCTGTCGACGATGCAGACCACGTCCGCCTCGGACTCGGCCGCCAGCGCCAGCGCCTCGTGCAGCTCGCCATCGGGCACCGTGGACAGGGCCATCAGGTTGAGGCTCGTCTCGTAGCCCTTGTCGTGGGCGTCCTTGACCATGTCCAGCGCCAGGGGGATCTGGTGGATGTAGGTGGCGACCCGGATCAGGTCCACGACGCTCTCCGACTTCGGCAGGATGTCTTCCCGGTAGTCGCTCTTCTCGGCGTCGGCCATCGCCGACAGCTTCAGCGCGGTGTCGTTGTCGCCCACGATGCGGCGGATGTCGCTCTCCACGCAGTGCTTCCACGGCCCGAACTGGCCCGGCGGGAACTGCCGGCGGGAATTGACGTACCCGATCTCCATGTAGTCGATGCCGCTGTCGACGCAGGCCCGGTACACGGCCCGCACGGTCTCGTCGCCGAACTGGTGGTCGTTCATCAGACCGCCGTCGCGAATGGTGCAGTCCAGCACCTTGATCTCGGGGCGGTACGAGACCCAATGTCCCGCAGGCGTGCCCTGCGGGGGTTGCTCACTCATCGCACGATCTCCTTCCGTGGCCGGGTCGCTCGCTACTGCAGCGGCAAGAGTCGGTCGCTTCCACGTACGCCGCCTCCCGGCTGTCATGCTGCAGGATATAGATCAGCGTATCCTCTGACAACGGGGCATTCCTTGGACGGGGCTGCGCCCCAAGCCCCCGGCGTCCGCTTGCGGGGCCCCCACAGCCCCGCGC
>CAYGCV010000204.1:0-8064 GCA_964348425.1 uncultured Vicinamibacteraceae bacterium
CCCCCCCCTCCCGGCGGCGCCGCGGCCCGCCGGCGCAGACTCCTGGGTAGAGTTGGCTACTCGACGAAGCGGACCTCGAACATCTTCGGCCACCACTTGCCGGTGATGTAGAAGGTGCCGGCCTGCGGGTCGTACGCGACGCCGTTGAGGACGTCGACCCCGCGCGCCTCGTCGCGCGACAGCAGGCCGGCGGCGTCGATCTGGTGGGTCACCCGCCCGCTGTCCGGGTCGATCCGCACGATGTAGTCGTGCTGCCACACGTTGGCGTACACGGCGCCGTCGACGCACTCCAGCTCGTTGAGGTCCGCCTGCGGCCGGCCGCGGAGCGTTACGGGCACGGCGCCCAGCGGCTCGAAGGTCTCCGGGTCGCGGAACGTGAGCGTGTCGGAGCCGTTGCTCATGACGAGCCGGCGGCCGTCGTGGCACAGCCCCCATCCTTCGCCGCGGTAGCGGAAACTGCGCAGGGCCTCGAACGTGTCCAGGTCGAACACGAACGCCCGCTCGGCCATCCAGGTCAGCATGATCAGCCGGTCGCCGGTCCGCGCCAGCCCCTCGCCGAAGAAGGCCGGCGGCACGTCGATCCGCTGCTCGACCGCCCCGGTCTCCGGGTTCAACCGGCGCAAGGTCGACTCCCCGTAGCGGCCCGTGCTCTCGTACAGGCTGCCGTTCCACCACAGCAGCCCCTGCGTGTAGGCCGTCGTGTCGTGCGGCAGCTCGCGGAGGACGTCCACCCGCAGCGTCCGGACGACGGAGGCGGAGGGCGCCGGCGGCTGCCCCGGCGCGCCGGCCGAATAGAGCCCCCAGCCGGTCGCCACGAGCGCCGCCGCGGCCACCAACAGCGGCAGCCGACGCCGGCGGGGCCGCGACGCCCGGCGCCGCGCCGGTGACTGCCGCCGTACGTCTCGAGATCTGATCGCCATCGCTACATGTTAGATCCGTTGGCTGACTGGCATTCACACCCTCATCAGCACCGGCGTCGCCCGCTCGCCGGTCGCGCGCGCGACGAGCGCCGCGTACAGGGCGACCTGGCGCCGGTAGACGTCGAGCGCCTCGTCGAGCTCCCTGTCCGTCTTGAAGTCGACCACGGTCCACTGCCCGGACTCGCGGAACGCCAGGTCGACGACGCCCTCAACGAGGGTGCCGTCGTCGAGGGCCGCGACCGGCGCCTCCCGGCGGCACTCCCCGCGTGCCAGCGCCGCGCGGGCGCGATCGAGAAGCGGATGGCGCAGGGCCGCCGTCACGGCGGCCGCCGCGGCCGCGACCTCCGCGTCCGTCGCGCCCAGGAGACGGCCGTGCAGCGCGGCGGTCTCCCCCGCAGCGGCAGGCTCGTCGAGGGGCACCGTCGCCAGCGCCGCGTGGACGAGCGAGCCGAACCGCGCGCCCGACGGGCGGACCGCCGGGCGCTCCAGCTCGATCACCGCCACGTCCGGTTCGTCGCGGCGACCGCTGCCGCCGGCGGCCGCCGCCGCCCGGCCCGTCGCCGTCTCGACGACGAGGCTCGGCGCCGCCGCGTGCTCCAGCGCCCGCGCCCGCCCCTGCCGCCAGGCCCGATAGCGGTGCAGGTCCTCCTCGACGGTTGCCTCCGGTACCTCCTTCGACAACAACTGCTCCTGGCGGATCCCGAAGTGCGCCTCGACGCCGAGCCGGAGGGCGTGGGGGTCCCACCAGACCACGTCGTAGCCGGCAGCGCCCTCCCGGTCGCCCGCGAACCGGTGCAGCCCCGGCGCGACGGTGGCAGCCAGCGCCGGGTCGCCCTCCGGCCGTTCGAGCACGGAGTCGCGACCGAACGCCGGGCAGCCCGGCCCCGCTGCTGCCGTGCGGCGCTGCTCCAGGGGCGGATAGAGAGCCCCGTGCAGCGGGTCGAGCCAACCGCCCTCGTGCGGCCCGTCGCCCACGGCCGGCACGACCAGCAGATCGCGGGCGCGGGTGGCCGCGACATACGCCAGCCGCACCCCCTCGGCCCGGTTCCGCTCCACCTCGTCCGCCTCGTGGTCGAGCAGATCCAGAGGCTGCCAGCCTGCCAGCCGCAGGGCGCACAGCCCCTGCTCGCCGTCGATGTAGCGGTCGGCAGTGCGGCGGTGCAGCTTGCAGGTCGGGTCGGCGAGGACGACGACCGGGAACTCGAGGCCCTTCGCCCGGTGGACGGTCATGATCCGCACGCCGTCGCTCCCCTCCTCGAAGATGGGCGCCTCGCCGGCCTGCCGGCGGTCGGCCTCGTCGAGCAGGTGCTCGACGAAGCTCCGGAACGACAGGCCGCCGGCGGCGTCGTGGCGGCGGGCCATCTCCGCCATCTGGAGCACGTTCGCCAGCGCCTGCTCGCCGGCCGGGCGCAGGGCGAAGCCGGCGTGCGCGCGCGTGGCGTCGAGCAGGCGGCCGATGGTGGCCTCCACCGGCACGCGGTTGCGGCCGCGGTGCAGGTCCTTGAGCAGCTCGAGCGCGTCGGCGACCGGCACGAAACGGTCGAGCTCGGCCGGCTGCGCCGCGCCGGGCGCCAGCGCCGCCGGCATGCGGTACGGATGCGGCGCGCCGAACCGGTGCCGGTAGCCGAAGAGCGTCTCGTCGTCGATGGCGAACAGCGATCCGCGCAGGGTCGCGAAGACCGACAGCTCGTCGTCCGGCCACTCGACGGCCGCCAGCGCCGAGCGCATCGTCGCGACCTCCTCGCGCTCGTGAAACGCCCGGCCGCCGACCAGCAGGTGCGGGATCTCGCGGGCCTCCAGCGCCTCGACGTAGGGCCGCGTCATGTCGCGCCGGAAGCTCTCGAAGCGCCGGAACAGGAGGCACACGTGGCGCGCGGCGATCGGAACGGGACCCCCGCCGCCCGCCGCGGACCCGGCCGCGGCCGTGACCGTCCAGCCGCTCTCGTCGATGAGCCAGCTCACGAACGCGCCCACGGCATCCGGCAGCGAGCGCTCGATGGCCGCCGCCGCGACGCGCCGATAGCCGTAGGGACGCGGCACCGGCAGCACGACGGCGGCCGGCTGCCCGGCCGGCTCCGGCCGGGTGGGCGACAGCGGCACGTAGCGCGAGGCGCCCGCGGCCCCCGCCTCCGGCGCCATGAGCGGCTCGAACGCGCGATTGACGAGGTGCTGGATCGGCGGCGCGCTGCGGAAGCTGCTCGTCAACTGCAGCACCGCCATGCCGCGCGCCTCGAGGCGGGCCTTCACCTGGTAGTAGATGTCGACGTCCGCGCGGCGGAAGCGGTAGATCGACTGCTTGGGGTCGCCCACGACGAACAGCTTGCCCGGGCGCGGCGCGGCGCGGCGCCAGTCCCGCTCGGCGGGGTCGGCGGCGGCCAGCAGCAGCAGCACCTCGGCCTGCAGCGGATCGGTGTCCTGGAACTCGTCGACGAAGAGGTGCGTGTAGCGCCGCTGGAACTCCTGCCGCACCGCGTCCTCCGCGCGCAGCAGGTCGCGCGCCAGCAGCAGCAGGTCCACGATGTCGAGCCGCCCCGTGCTCGACTTCAGCTCGCCGTAGCGCGCGACCGGCGCCCGCAGCTCGCGCTGCAGCAGCGCCGCCAGATCGGCATCCGCCGCGCGCCGGAACTCGCGCAGGCGATCGACCAGGGCGCGATGCTCCTGCAGCAGATCCGCGCGCGCGATATCGGCCGCGTAGCGCGATCCGGCGCCGCGGCGCGGATCCGTGAAGCCCCGGTTGAGCGCGAGCTCGACCAGTTGCGACTCGATGCCGTCGTAGTCGCGCCGCGGCCGCATCGCCTCGCCGGTGCGGATCGCCTGGGCCGCCAGGCGCGCAGGACGGGTGTCGAGGTACAGGCGGTCGCGGCGATTGGCTGCCTGCTCCGTCCGCTCGGCGAGGCGGCAGAGGTCCTCGACAATCCCGTCCACCAGCGCCTCCCGCTCGAACGCCGCCCGCCGGTAGGGCGTGTCGAAGTCGCGCCACTCGGCCAGTTGCCAGGCCGCGGCCCGGAGGCGATCGGTCGGCCCGTCGTCGGCCGCATCCGCATCGAAGCCGGCCGCCGAGGGCCGGCGGCGCAGCGCGCGGCGAACGCCGTCGGGCGGGTCCGCGAGCACCTCCTCCATCCACAGGTCGAAGGCGCGGGCGAACAGCCCGCGCGCCTCCGGCTCGGACAGGACCTCGAAGCGGGGGTCGACGCCGGCCTCCACCGGGCGCTCGCGCAGGAGGTCGACGCAGAAGCCGTGGATCGTGTTGACCTGCGCCTCCTCGAGGCGGGCGATGGCGTCCTCGAGCGTCCCGCTCGCGCCGCGGTCCCGGCGCACGCGCTCCAGCTCCGCGCGCAGGCGCAGCTTCAGCTCTCCGGCCGCCTTCTCGGTGAACGTCACCGCCAGGATGCTGTCGACCCGGGCCTTGCCCTGCGCCAGGACGTTGACGATGCGGTCGACGAGGACCGTCGTCTTGCCCGTGCCGGCGGCCGCCTCGACGAACAGGCTCTCGTCGAGCGACTCGCGGATGCGCCGGCGCGGCTCCGCGTCGACGAGCGCGGACGCAGTATCCATCGTTCGCCAACCGCTACGGCATGCGCCGCAGCGCCTCCAGGTCGGCCAGCCGGGCCGGATCCTTGCGCCCGACCCGCGTCTCCTCCCAGGGTCCGCACACGGCCCTGAAGTCGCACCAGCGGCAGGCGCCCTCGCGCGGGGCCGGCAGCAGGACGCCGGCCTCGAGCGCCCGGTCGATGACCTCGATCACCTCCAGGCCCTGGCGGCGCTGGCTCTCGCCGAGCTGCACCGGCCGGGTCGTGAACATCCCGTCGAGCGTGCAGAAGAACAGGCGCGAGGTCTCCACCGGCCGCCGCAGGGCCTGCTCGACGGCCAGGCCGTAGAGCACGGGCTGGAGCACCTCGCCGCGGCCGACGACCAGCTCCTGGCGGTGACGGTTCTTCCCGGTCTTGTGGTCGGTCACCCGCAGCGGGGCGCTGGACGCCGGCCCGGCCCCGGCCTCGATCAGGTCGACGACCCCGCGCAGGAGCCACTTCCCGTCGAGCCTGACCGGCTCCGCCACGCTCGCCGCATCGCGCCCGCCGCCCGCCGGCAGGCCGAACCCGAACTCGGCGAACAGGGGCGTCCATTCGCCGCCCTCGTCCGCGACGTGATGCAGCCAGCCGCGCAGGTCGGTCCGCATCGACTCGACCTCGTCGGTCCACACGCGGTCGATGGCCGGCGCCAGCTCCTCGCGGTACCTGGCCGCGACCTCGTCGAGCGTCGCGTCGAGCACGGCCTCGGCCGCCGGCAGCCGCGGCGGGGTGACCGGCAGCGCCTCCCGCGCGCGGAGGGCCCGCACGAGCTCGGCCTGCACCTCGTGAAACAGCCGGCCGCGCGTCAGCGGGTCCATCCGCTCCAGCGGCTGGCTCTCCTCGCGAGGCTGCAGCCGGAGCACGGCGGACAGCAGGAACTGATAGGGACAGGCGGCGAAGCGCTGGAGCGCGGAGACCGAGTACGGCCTCTGCCCGGGCCGGTAGCCTGCCAGCGCGGCGGCCGAGTCCGGCTGCAGGCCGTACAGGCCGTCATACCGCGACCAGGGCCGCTTCCAGCGCGCCCAGCGCGTGACGAGCGAGCGGTGCAGCCCCGGGTTGAGCTTCAACAGGTAGCGCGCGCGGCCCTGCGCCTTGCGCGGGGCGCCGTGGAGGAGCGGCCCGAGCACCGCCAGGTCGTGCTCGGTGTCGTCGACGGCCCGGGCCGGGTCCGCCGGCGCCGGCCAGGCCAGACGGGCGCCGGCGCTGTCGTCCGCGGCCCGCTTCAGGTCTTCGAGATCCGGGACCCGGCCGACCCGCGCCCGCTCGATGTCGAGCGCGTAGAACGACGGCACGCGGGGGCGCGACTCGCTCGCGTGCAGCCGCGGGTACGAGAGGCACAGCCGCCGGCCCGCGGCGCCCACGGCGAGCTGCAGCAGCAGGCGCTCGCCGCGGGCGCGGTCGTCCTGCGTTTCGAGTCCGAGCGCGTCGTCGCCGGCGTTCGCGTTCAGCGCGCGCCGCGCCTCGTCGAGCAGCAGCGGGTCCTGCCGCTGCTTGTGCGGAAAGACGCGCTCGGCCAGGCCGGGGACGAAGATCACGTCGAAGACGCGGCCGCGCACCTGCTCGGGCCGGCCGACGAACACGTGCCCGTAGCGGCGGGGGGGCGGGTCGTCCCGCAGCTCGGTCAACCGCTCGGACAGCACGTCCCGGACCTCGCCGAGCGCCACCGGCCCGACCTGCCCCATCGGCCGCAGCTCGGCCAGCACGGCCAGCACCCGCTCGGGATGGGCCAGCACCCTGGGCGCCAGCGCCTCGAGCGCCTCCAGCCAGACGGCCCACGGCGCCTCGTCGGGCAGCCCCGCCAGGTCCTCGACCACGGGCAGGGCGAAGCGCATCAGGTGGCGCAGATTGCGGCGGTCGCGGTCGAGCGCGCGCAGCCGCGGGGAGTCCGGATCCTCGCGGGCGCATTCCTCGCGGCGCAGCGCCAGCTCCCGCGCGAGCCCGTCGAGGCGGCGCTTCCAGCGCGCGAGCCCGCCGATGACCGCGGACTCCACGAGCAGGCGGTCCCATTTCCACGGCGCGCGCAGCGAGCCCTCGACCACGGGCCGCTCGTCGGAATCGGGAGGCTCCTCCGGCGCGGGCCGCGGCGCGTCGAACAGCGACGGCTGCGCCGGCAGGGCCGGACCCGGGAGCACCTCCTCGGCGTTGGCGGGCGGCGTCCAGCTCCCCGGGCCAGCCCGCGGGGCACCGCTCGCCGCGGGCGCCGGAACCTGGGCCAGCGAGAGATACTCGGAGAACCGGCGGGCGGACAACCCCTCGGCGGCGCAGGCGAGCAGGGCGAGCAGCGCCCGGCCGGACGGATCGGGCAGGCGCGTGCCGCGGGTGAACCAGGCCGGGACGCCCGCGCGGCTCAGCGCGGTCTCGAGGTGGCCGGCGTAGACGTCCGCCGCCCGCACCAGGATGGCCATGCGGTCGAACCGCACGCCCCGCGCGGACTCCTGCAGGATGCGGCGTGCGATCTCGACGCACTCGCGCCCCTCGCCGGGCGCCGAGAAGAACGCGACGTCGCCTGTGTCCCCGGCGCCGGCGGTGTGGGCGCTGCCGGCGGCCTCGCCGGCCGGGCCGACAGCGGGCGGCGGCGGTGCGTCGGCGGTGAACAGGTAGCGGCGTACGCGGTCGAGCGACCCGGCAGGATCCGACGGCCCGGGCTCCTCGACGCGGGCGCCGGGCAGCCGTTCCAGGGCGGCGCGCGTGCGCCGGTCGCCGGCCGGCACCGTGGCGAGCACGCTCGGCGCCCGCGCGGCCAGCGCCGCCACCAGCGCGCGCACGGCGTCATCGTGGATCGCCACGTCGAGCAGCAGCAGCGGAAGGCCGCAGGGCGGGCCCGCGCCGGCGGCGGTGGCCGCGGCGGCCGTCCGCAGCAGACCGGGCGCGTCGACCAGCCGCGCGTGCCCGAGCTGCGCCGCGTAGCGCCCGGCGAGCGCCGCCAGCTCGCCGCCCACGCCGGCGGCGTCCGCGACCCGGACCGGGTCGACTCCCGAGCAGCGGAGATCCTGGAGCGTGGCGGCCAGCGTCCGCGCGAAGCTCCGCAGCCGCGCCACCTCGCCCAGGTAGCCGAGCGTGCCGTCCTGGCGCTCCTCGAACGCCGCCCGCGCGGCAATCGCCTCGATGTTGAGCCCGGTGCCCGGGGCGCAGCCCCGGCGGGCGAGCTCGGGCCCGGCGAGCTGCGCCGCGAGTTGCCGCACGCTGAAGCGGTGCAGCCCGAACACCGCTCCCGCGCGGGTCGCGACCTCGCGGGCGAGGTCGTCCACCGCGCCCCGGCTCTCGCCCACGGCCAGGCATTCGGCAGCCGGGCCGCGGCCGGCGACGAACCGCTGCGCCGCGTCGAGCCTGACCGCGGCCGCGGGCGACCAGACGATGGTTATCGGGTTCAATCCGTGCGCCGGGGTGCTCTCACGGCGGCGTCGCGCCAGCCGCGGCTGATGGTAGCACGCGCCAGGAGCCTGCGCGCTGGTACAGTGCCGACCCCCGGCAAGGCGCGCACAGCGCGCCTCGGCGGGAGCGGCGCGGGGCGTCGCCCCCGGGGGTTGGAACGAGCAACCCCCCCGGGGCGCGGGCACCGGAGCGGCGGAGGCCCC
>CAYGCV010000205.1:0-8059 GCA_964348425.1 uncultured Vicinamibacteraceae bacterium
GATCGACTCGCGCAACGCCGTGCTCATCGGCATCGCTTCCAGCCACTCGAACACGCTCCGTAGCGTCAACATCCGTGCCTGCCTCCTGTCCTGGGAGCCCGCGGCAAACGGACTCCCGGGGCTTGTCCGCCGGGGCTGCAGCTACCCTGCTACTGGCAGCGCGGTTCCTGCCTGCTGTCGGGACCGTCGCGGTAGGTCTTGTGGCAGTGCGTGCACGAGTCGTTGACGTAGTTGATGGCGTCCCAGACTTCGTCGTAGTCCCGCGTGCGCGCGCCTTCGAGCACCCTGACGGCGGACGCCTCGAGGAGCCGGGCCCCTTCGATGTAGTCCGCGCGGTCGATCGGCACCGCCAAGCCGTTGTCGCACTGGCGGCCCTCCAGCATGGCCAGCTTGGCGCCGTCCGCCAGGGCCACCGCCGCGCCCTCGACCTCCGGCCAGCCGCGGTAGATCGCTGCGAAGCGGGTGGACGTCGATCCCATGAGAGCGTTCATGGAGTCGGCCGCGGCATTGTTGATCCGGTTGATCATGCGCGGCGCGAGGACGTCGCCGAGCAGCTCGTCCAACTGCTCGTCCAGTCTGACCAACTCGCCGCCCGGCTCCACCGCCTGGGCGTCGAACAGCTTGTTGGCATTCGGGAACATGATGCCGCGCATGAGCTGGGCCAGCGTCCCGATCGGTTCCTCGCTCAGCCCCTCCTGGGCCAGGGCGGCGCCCGGCGCGAGCAGCAGCGACAGCAGAAATACGCTCACGAGTCGTCTCACACTACACCTCCCAACACAGCCGCTTCGTAGCCTATCAGCGCCGTGGACAGGGACGATCTGAAGAATTCCTGAATTCCTCGTCGAGCCATGGCCGAAAAAAGGGGCGCCTCAGCGAGCCGCAAGCGTACACCACGGTCCGATAGGGGTCAACCGACCACGGATCCCGCAAAACGCCAAGACTTGCGGCGTCTACCGGGTTTCCTCGGCGCCCGCGTCGAGCCCGAGCTCGGCTGCCGCGACCTCCCGCATCCGGAACTTCTGGACCTTGCCGGTCACCGTCATGGGGAAGGAGTCGACGCGTTTCCAGTAGCGCGGGATCTTGGTGGTGGCGATGCGGCCCCGGCAGAAGGCGGTCAGGGCGGCGGCGCCGACGTCGGCGCCGGCCTTCAGCTTGACCCAGGCCATGACCTCCTCGCCGTAGAGCCGCGAGGGGACGCCGACGACGTGCGCGTCCTCGATCTCCGGGTGCGTGTAGAGGAACTCCTCGATCTCGCGGGGATAGATGTTCTCGCCGCCGCGGATGATCATGTCGGTGAGGCGCCCGACGATGCGCAGGTAGCCGTCGTCGTCCATCACCGCTAGGTCGCGGGTGTGCATCCAGCGCTCGGCGTCGATGGCGGCCGCCGTCGCCTCCTGGTTGTTCCAGTAGCCGAGCATGACGCTGTAGCCGCGCGTGCACAGCTCGCCCGACGTCCCGCGCTCGACCACGCGGCCCGTCTCCGGATTCACCACCTGGATCTCGACGTGCGGGTGCACCCGGCCGACCGTCGAGACGCGCCGCTCGAACGAATCGCCCCGCCGCGTCTGGGTGGACACCGGCGAGGTCTCCGTCATGCCGTAGCAGATCGTGATCTCGCGGATGTTCATCCGGTCGTGGACCTGCTTCATGACTTCCGCCGGGCACGGCGCGCCGGCCATGATGCCGGTGCGCAGGCTGCTGACGTCCGTGCGCTCGAAGTCGGGATGGTTGAGCTGCGCGATGAACATGGTGGGCACGCCGTAGAGCGACGTGCAGCGCTCGGCGCCGACGGTCTCCAGGGTGAGCCGGGCATCGAATGCCTCGCCCGGCACGACCACGCAGGCCCCGTGGCTGGCGCAGGCCAGATTGCCCATGACCATGCCGAAGCAGTGGTAGAACGGCACGGGGATGCACACCCGGTCCGCCTCGGTGTAGGCCAGGATCTCGCCGCAGAGGTGGCCGTTGTTGAGAATGTTGTGGTGCGACAGCGTCGCGCCCTTGGGCGCGCCGGTCGTACCGGACGTGTACTGGATGTTGATCGGGTCGTGGCAGTCCAGGCCGGCCTCGCGCCGCGCCAGCGCCGCGTCGTCCACTGCCGCGGCCTCGGCGAGCAGGGCGTCCCAGTCGTCGTCGATGACGACGACCTGCTCGAGGTGCGGGCACCGCCCGCGCACCGCGTCCAGCAGGGCGCGGTAGTCGGTCTTCCGGAAGCCGCGGGCCAGCAGCAGCAGGCGGATGCCGGACTGGTTGAGCGCGTACTCGAGCTCGCGCGACTTGTAGGCCGGGTTGACGTTGACGAGGATGGCGCCCATGCGGGCGGTCGCGTGCTGGGTGACCACCCATTCGTAGCGGTTCGGCGACCAGATGCCGACGCGGTCCCCCGCGTCGATGCCGCGCGCCATGAGCGCCCTGGCGAGCGCCGTCGTCGCGTCCCACAGCTCGCGGTAGGTGGCCCGGTAGCCCTGGGCGCGCACGACGAGCGCCTCGCGCGCGCCGAACCGGCCGACGATGCGGCGGAGCATCGCGCCGATTGTCTCGGTCGACAGCGGCGCGTCGGTCGCGCCGCGAACGTGGGAGGGGGCGTTCGTCATCGGCTGCCGGCCTCGCTGCCGACACTATAATGGAAGGCGGCGCTGCCTGCCCCGGGGGAGCCAGGGACGTGCATCCCGATCCGAGAGCAATCGGCGGCCTGCTGGCGATGCTGCCCGTCTGCCTCGTCGCCGCCGGCCATCCGCAGCCGCAGGTCTTCCGCTCCGGCATCGAGGTGGTGCAGGTCACCGCCACGGTGCGCGATGCCGCCGGGCGGCTGGTCGGCGATCTGGCGGCCGACGACTTCGAGGTGTTCGACGACGGCGTGCTGCAGACGGTCACCCAGTTCCAGCGCGGCCGCGTGCCGGTCAGCCTCGGGATCCTGCTCGACGTCAGCGAGAGCATGTACGGACAGCGGATGGGCGATGCGAGCCAGGCGCTCGATCGCTTCCTGATGGACCTGCTCGAGCCGACCGACGAGGTGTTCCTGGTGGTCTTCAACCACGATCCCCGGCTGGAGGAGCCCTGGACCGTGGGACCCGCGCGCCTGGGGGGAAGACTCCGGAACGTCCGGCCGTACGGCGCGACGGCCATCTACGACGCCATGGCGATGGCGCTGCCGCTGTTCGCCGGCCGCTCGCATCAGCGGGCGGCGGTCGTGCTCATCTCCGACGGGTCGGACACGGCCAGCGACGTCGGTATCGGCGACGTCGTGCGCGCGTTGCGGCGCGCGGACGCCTTCGTGTACGCGGTGGCCATCGACGCCCCGGAATCGCGCCCGATCAACGACCGCGTCGACCTGCGCGCCCTGCAGAGCATGACGAGCGAGAGCGGCGGATACACCGAGGTCATCCGCGACAGCCCGGACCTCGCGCCGGCCACCGAGCGGATTGCCGAGGAGCTGAACCACCAGTACATGCTCGGCTACACCCCGAGCCGCCCGGCCGACGGGAGGTACCACCGCATACAGGTCCGCGTCAAGAATCGCGACCTCCGCGTCCGCGCGCGCCGGGGCTACGTCGCGGCGTCGGACGGCCGGCGGTAACCCGATGCCCGTCCTCGAGCTCGCCGACGTCCACAAGCGCTACGGCCGGGGCGAGCTGGCGGTCGCCGCCGTGCGCGGCGCGAGCTTCACGGTCGCGGCGGGCGAGTTCGTGGCGGTGGTCGGACCGTCCGGGTGCGGCAAGTCCACGCTGCTCCATCTGTGCGGCGCCATGGATCGGCCGACGCGCGGCACGGTGCGCCTCGCCGGCGAGCTGCTCGAATCGCTCGACGACGACGAGCTGACCCGCCTCCGCCGCCGCCACGTCGGGTTCGTGTTCCAGTTCTTCAACCTGCTGCCGACGCTGACCGTGGCCCAGAACGTCGCGTTGCCGCTGCTGCTGGCCGGCGCCCCGGCGTCCGCGGCGACCGAGCGGGCGGCGCATCTGGCGGCGCGCGTCGGGCTCGGGGCACGTACCGGCCACCGTCCCGCGCAGTTGTCCGGCGGCGAGGCGCAGCGCGCGGCTATCGCCCGGGCCGTCATCCACCGCCCGCGCCTGCTGATCGCCGACGAACCGACCGGCAACCTCGATTCCGTGAACGGCGAGCGCGCGCTGGAGCTGCTGCTGGAGCTCAATGCCCGGCTCGGGACGGCCGTGCTGCTGGCGACCCACGACGACAGGGTGGCCGCGCGGGCCGGGCGCATCATCGAGATGCGCGACGGGGCCGTCGTGCTCGACGCGGCAACGGCGCCGGCGCGGGCGGTGGCGGCCCAGGGAAGCGCCGGGTGAGCCTGTTCCGCTGGTTCATCCTGCGGTCCCTGCGGGGCGATCTGCCGCGCACGGCCGTGACCATCGCGGGCATCGCGGTCGGCATCGCCGTCGTCATCGCGATTCGCCTGGCCAACGCCTCGTCCGTCCTGGGCTTCGAGACCGCGCTGAACGCCATGTCGGGCCGGACCTCGCTCGAGATTGCCGGCGCCGGCAGCGGCGTGGACGAGGCCCTGCTGGCGGAGCTGGGGTGGCTGCGGGAGTACGGCCTCGTGAGCCCGGTCATCGAGGGTGACGTGCTGCTCGACCCGCGCGGCGCGGCGGGCGGCGGGGCCGAGCTCGTCCGCCTGCTCGGCGTGGACATCCTGCGCGACCGGCCGTTTCGCGACTATCCGCTGGTCGCCGGCACGGACGCGGAGTCGCTGACGACCCGACGGTTCCTGGCGCTGCTCACCGACCCGCAGGCGGTCGTTCTGACCGCGGAGCTGGCGCGGCGGCGCGGGCTGGACGTCGACAGCGCGGTCGACCTGATCAGCGGCGACCGCCGCGTCGGACTGATCGTGAAGGGGCTGCTGGGCCGCGAGGGTCCGGCCGAGGTGCTGGACGGCAACTTCATCCTCATGGACATCGCGGCGGCGCAGCTCGCGCTCGACCGGCTGGGCCGGGTCGATCGCGTCGACGTCCGCCTCGCCGAGGGTCTGGACGTGGCCGCCGTGGAGCAGGCCATCGCCGGGCGGCTGCCGCCGGGCCTGACGGTGCAGCGGCCGGAGCGCCGCGGCGCGCAGGTCGAGAAGATGCTGGCCGCCTTCCACTTCAACCTCGCCGCGCTGTCGTACATCGCCCTGCTCGTGGGCATGTTCCTCGTCTACAACACGGTCTCGGTGACGGTCATCACGCGCCGTGCGGAGATTGGCATGCTGCGCACCGTGGGCACGCCGCGGCGCGCCGTCCTGGCCCTGTTCCTGGGCGAGGCGGCCGCCCTGGCGCTGGTCGGGTGCGCCCTGGGCGCCCCGCTCGGGTGGCTGCTGGCGCAGGCGGCGGTGCGCATGACCGCGTCGACCGTGACCACGTTCTGGGTCGCGTCCGCCGCACGGGTGCCGCCGCTCGGGCCCGAGGACGTCGCGCTGGCCGTCGCCGTGGGGTTGTCGCTGGCGCTCGCGGCGGCCGTCGTGCCGGCGCGCGAGGCGGCGCGTCTCACGCCGGTGGGCGCGCTGCGCAACGAGGACGGGCTGTCGCCGGCCGGCGGGCTTCCGGGCCGCCAGGTGGCCGGCGCGGGGCTGCTGCTGGCGGCCGCGGCCTGGTGCGCGACGCGCCCGGCGGTGGCCGGCCTGCCGGTGTTCGGCCTGCTCGCGGTGCTCGCCATCGTGTTCGCGGCCGCGCTGCTCGTGCCGCCGGCGCTGTACGGGCTGCAGCGCGTGCGCGGCCCCCGGCGCTGGATGCCGGTAGAGAGCGAGCTGGCGCGCACGAACCTCGGCGGCGCCATCCGGCGCGTCTCCATCTCCGTGGCCGCGCTGGCGGTCAGTCTGGCGATGATGGTGGCGATCGCCATCATGATCGGAAGCTTCCGGGAGACGGTCGCCTACTGGGTGGGGCAGACGCTGCAGGCGGACCTGTTCGTCGCGGCCGGCCGCCAGTCGCCGGTAGGCGCCCGGACGACCGTCTCCGCCGACGTCGAGGCCGCGCTGCGCGCGCACGAGTCGGTGCTGGCCGTGGACGGCTTCCGCAGCGTCGACCTGCCGTACCGCGATTCGCTGATCGTGGTCGGGTCGGGGCGCTTCGACGTCATGCTCGAGCACGGCAACCTGCTGTTCAAGGAGCCGGCCGACGCGCGGCGCGCCCTGGCCGCGGCGCTCGAGCGGCCCGCGGTCGTCGTCTCGGAGAGCTTCGCGTTGCGTTTCGACGCGGCGGCCGGCGACGACATCACGCTGCAGACGGCCCGCGGCGAGCAGGAGTTCCGCGTGACCGGCGTCTACTACGACTACTCGACGGACCGGGGCCTGGTGGTCATGGACCGCGGGACATTCGCGACGTACTACGGGGACGGCAGGCCGTCGGGACTCACCGCGTACCTGACCGCGGGCGCGGATCCGGGCCGGGTCCGGCAGGAGGTGCTGGCCGTGCTGGGTCCGGACAGACCGGTATTCATCAACACCAACGCGTCGCTCAGACGGAGCGTGATGCGGGTGTTCGACAGCACGTTCGCGATCACGTACGCGCTGGAGGCGATCGCGATCTGCGTATCCATGTTCGGTGTGGCGGCGACGCTGCTGACGCTGGCGCTGGAGCGGCGGCGGCAGATCGCCATGCTGCGGCTGCTCGGGGCCGAGCGCAGCCATCTGCGGCGCATGATCGTGATCGAGGCGGTCGTGCTCGGGATGGTGAGCCTCGGCATCGGCCTGGCCGTCGGCTTCCTGCTGTCGCTGATCCTGATCTACGTCATCAACGTGCAGAGCTTCGGATGGACCATCCAGTATCACGTGCCGCTGGGGTTCCTGCTGCGCGCGGCGGCCCTGGTCGTCGCCGGCGCCGCGCTGGCCGGCCTCTACCCGGCCCGGCTCGCCGGGCGCTTCCACTTGGCGGAGCGCGGAGCGGACGCGTGACGCGGACCGGCGGGCTCGCGGCGTGGACGGCGGCGGTCGCGCTGCCGGCCTGCCTGCCGGGGACGGCGCCGGCTGCCGCGCAGGAGGCCGAGTGGCGCCAGGCCCGGCCCGAATACGTGCTCCAACTGCCGCGCGACCACGCGAGCCATCCGGACTATCGCATCGAGTGGTGGTACTACACCGGCAACCTGGCCGCCGCCGACGGCCGCCGTTTCGGCTATCAGGTGACGTTCTTCCGCGTCGGCGTCGACGCCCGGCCGGCCAACCCGTCGCGCTGGGCCGTGCGCGACCTGCACATGGCGCACCTGGCGCTGACCGACGTCGACGGCGGGCGGCACCTCACCGCGGAGCGCCTCAACCGGGCCGGCGTGGGTTGGGCCGGCGCCGCGACCGACGCGCTGGAGGTCTGGAACGAAGGGTGGCGGGTCAGTCTCGAAGGTACGACTCACCGGCTGCAGGCGCGCGCGAACCGCGACGGCTTCGGCGTGGACCTGCACCTGACGCCCGCCAAGCCGCCCGTGGCCCACGGCCGCGGCGGCTTCAGCCAGAAGGGGGCCCAGCCGGGCAACGCCTCGCACTACTACTCGCTGACGCGCCTCGCCACCCGCGGCCGCCTCTTTCTGGACGGAGAGGCGATCGACGTCGAGGGTCTGAGCTGGATGGACCACGAGTTCGGCACGAGCTTCCTCGAGCCGTCGCAGCAGGGGTGGGACTGGTTCTCGCTGCAGCTCGACGACGACACGGAGCTGATGGTCTACGTGCTCAGGCAGCGCGACGGGTCGATCGATCCCCACTCGGCCGGCACGCTGGTCGATGCCGCGGGCCGGGCGACCGCGCTCGACGCCGGCGACTTCCGCCTCGTCCCCGGCCGGATGTGGTCGTCGCCCGCCAGCGGGGCCGTCTACCCGGTCGCGTGGCGCGTCGCGGTGCCGGCCGCCGGGATCGAGCTGCGCGTGGAGGCCGCCGTGGACAGCCAGGAGCTGAGCACCGGCGAGTCGACCGGCGTGACGTACTGGGAGGGGGCGGTGACGGCGACCGGCACGCGCGAGGGCCAGCCGGTGCGGGGCAGGGGCTACCTGGAGATGACCGGCTACGCGGGCCCCCCGATGAGCGAAGTGCTACGCCGCGGGTCTGCGCCGTAGAACCGTGCAGACCCGCAAGGCGCGCACAGCGCGCCTC
>CAYGCV010000206.1:0-8048 GCA_964348425.1 uncultured Vicinamibacteraceae bacterium
GCATGAACTTCGGGGCGGGCGACGTCACCGACGTGCCGATGTAGATGAGGTTCAGCGCCGGGTCGTAGCTGGGTACCATCCACGCGCCCACGTGCTTGCGCTCCTCGAACGGCACGTTCCCCCAGGTCTCGTCGCCCGGCTCGCCGGGTGCGGGGATCGTGCGCGTGCGCCACAGCTCCGCACCGGTCCTGGCGTCGTGGGCGGTGATGACGCACGCCTCCGGACCGCCTTCCGGGGTGCAGCTCCGCCCCGAGATGATCTTGCCGCCGGCGATGATGGGTCCGGAGGTCTGGTTGGCGGGATGCGTCCGGTAGTCGAGAATCTGCGTCTCCCAGGCCAGGCGGCCGGTCGCGGCGTCGAGGGCGAAGACGTAGTCGTCGACGCTGGTGTCGATGATGAGGTTGTCGTAGATGGCGATGTTCCGGTTGATCTCGGCGAGAACGGTGATGAGGAACCCGTCCACGTCCTCGGGCAGCGGCCGCCGGTACTCCCACAGCAGATCGCCGCTCGCGGCGTCGAGCGCCTGGATGACGTCCCTGGGGTTGGGCATGTACATGACGCCGTCACGGACCAGCGGCGTGCCCTGCTGGAGGCCCGGGCCGAGCGCCCGCGTCCAGACCATCCGCAGGTCGCCCACGTTGTCGCGATCGATCTCGTCGAGCGGGCTGTAGCCCCAACTGTCGAGCGTCCGCCGCCACATGAGCCAGTCGGCCGGATCGGGATCCTGCAGCACCTCGTCCGTGACCGGGACGAAGGGGCTGCCCGGCTGCGCCAGGGCCTGGCTTCCGGACATCACGAGACACGCCACGAGCGCCCAACGTATGGCAGACATACATCCTCACTTCCAGATGGGGCTGCGCCCCAAACCCCCGGGCAGGCGCCAGCTCGAACCTTCTAGCGCCCTGCTTCCTCCTGCGCGCGCGCGCCGGCCAGCATGTTGACCATCCCGTAGTTGCCCTCGTGGCAGGCGTACTCGAAGATGCGCCCGTCCGTGCGCCGCATGGGGATGCGCGCGGTCCAGGGCCTGGTCCACAGGCGCGGATCCTCGGCCGTGAACTCGTAGACGAGGCCGTCCGGGCCGACGCGCGTGAAGCGCTCGGTCAGGCGCAGGTTCGCGCTCGAGCCCTCGAAGTGCGTCTCGCGCAGGAAGTTGGTGGTCTCGACCACCAGCGTGTCGCCCTCCCAGCGGCCCCGCGAGTCGCCGATCCACTGGCGGATCGTGCCCGGCAGATGCGGCCGCCCGTCCATCGCGACGATCCGGGCGCTATTGATCATCTCGTTGAAGATCACCACCCGGTCGGGCGTCTGGAAGAGCTGCACGCTGTTGTTGTAGGCGCTGGGAATCATCGGCGGACCCGAGTTGAAGCCCATGAGGCAGCGCTCGGCGAGCGGGCGATCCTCCGGGCCGGCGGGCGGCGTCCCGGAGAAGGCGTCGCCGTACCCGCCGGGCCGGTCCACGCCCGGGATCCACGGAATCCGCCCGTCGGGCGGATCGACGACCAGCGACGTGCGGTTGTCGGCGGTCAGGCTGGTCCCGAAATCCATCCAGAACTGGTTGTAGCCGTGCTCGATGTCGCTGTCGAGGCCGAACCGCCCCTCCGGGTTGGAGCGGTCGTCCCAGTTGGTGGCGGCCAGCCCCGACACGAACACGGCGGCTTCCTCGGCGGTGAGGAACTCCTTGCCGGCGAGCTCGGCGGGCCGCTCCATGGGCGTCAGCGAGCGGAAGTCCCAGACGCCCTGCAGGTCGGGATCGCCCCACGCGGTGCGCGGCGGCGCCCCGGCCTCGGGCGCCGGCTGCGCGGCGGCGGAGACGCAGGCCAGCAGCACGAGCGCGACGGACGACGGCAGCCAGACGGATTGCTTGCGCATGACGGCCTCCCTCATCAGTTGGCTTCGCGGTTACCGGGCACCTCGAACACCCACAGGGTGGCGGCCCGGTCCGTCGGATTGCGGATCTCGGGCGCCATCACGGAGTAGGCGCCGGTCAGGTAGCCGCCGGCGCCGGATATCGCGGCCACGTACTGCCGGCCGCCGGCCGCGAAGCTGATGGGCGGCGCGTTCGGCACGTCGTTCAGGCGCGTGGCCCACAGGCGCTCGCCGGTGGCGGCGTCGTACGCGCTGAGGCGCCGGTCGAGCGAGCCGGCGAACAGCAGGCCGCCCGCCGTGACGAGGGCGCCGGTGGTCTGCGGGGCGCGCTGGCGCGCGATCCACACGGTCTCCTGCGTCTCCAGGTTGACGGCCTCGACGCGCCCGTAGTTGCCGTCGCTCTCGGGCCGCGGCCGCACCGTCCAGCGCACGCCGGTCGACAGGCTGCCGCGCTCGCCCTCGGCGACCGGCACCATGTCCATGCAGGCCTCGATGATCGGCACGTAGACGATCTTCGTCCGCGGGTCGTAGGCCGTGGGCGCCCAGCTCCGGCCGCCGCCGACGTGCGGGCAGACCATCTTCGTCTCGCCGTCGCCCGGAATCAGCCGCGGGTCGACGATCTTCTCGCCGGTGGTCGGATTGATGGCCGTGATGCCGTTCTGCAGCCCGAGGTCGATCGACGAGACGTAGCGGCCGGTCTCCGTCTCGACGATGTCGAAGATCGCCTGCTTGCCGGCGGTCACGACCACGCTGGTCGGGACGCCGCGGACGGGCAGCTCGACGACCTGCCGCTCGAACGCCCAGTCCAGGTCCCACTGGCCGTTCGCCTGGTGCTGGAAATGCCACGCCAGCTCGCCGGTGTCGGGGCTGAGCGCGAGCGTGGTGTCCAGGTAGAGGCCGTCGTTGGTGATCCCCTCCTGGTGCACCGGGTTGCGCAGCGGAGCGGTGTCGTACGTGTTGCCGGGGCCGAAGAAGGCGAGGTGGTTCACCGGGTCGTAGCTGCCCGGAATCCAGACCGAGCCGCCGTTGCGCTGCTCGTAGGGCAGCCCGTTCCAACTGTTGCCGCCGGGCGCGTCCGGCGGCGGGATGGTGTGGAAGCGCCAGCGTTCCGCCCCGGTCTCGGCGTCGAGCCCGATGATGTGGTTGCCGCCCTCGGCGCGGCCGGTCGTGCCCACCATGACCGTGCCGCCCGCGACGAGCGTGCCCCCGGTCATGCGCGTGCGGGCGCCGGGCTGGCCGACCGCCGTCTCCCAGACGACCGTGCCGGTCCGCACGTCGAGGGCCACGACGTGCAGGTCCGACGTCGGCACGTAGAGCCGCTCGCCGTAGATCGAGAGGCCGCGCTTGAGGCTCGGCGCCACGTCCCGCGGCAGGCGGCGCCCGTACTCCCACAGCAGATCGCCGCTGGCGGCGTCGAGCGCGTGCACCTCGTCGCCGTAGCCGTGCACGAACAGGACGCCGTCGTGCACGACGGGCGTCGACTCGTTCGGGCCGCCCGGCAGCGCCCACGACCAGGCCAGGCGCAGGTCGTCGACGTTGGTCCTGTCGATCGCGTCGAGCGGGCTGTAGCCGGTCGCGTCGTACGTGCGGCGCCACAGCAGCCAGTCGCCGGGGTCGGGGTCCCGCAGCATGGCGTCGGTCACCGCGCGGATGCCGTCGAGCGGGTTGCGGCGCACCGGCACGGGCGGCAGGACGACGCCCGCCGAGAGGCCGCCGCCCTGCGAGCGCCACCCGGGCGCCAGCGTCGCCAGCACGTCGATGTCCGCGGGCAACTCGTCCGAGCCGGGCTCGACGCCGTTCTCCTGCAGCAGGAAGGCCATGAGCGCGACGTAGGTCTCGGTGCCGAGCGACCCCGGGCGGTCCTGCGGCATCGTCGACTCGGTCTCCGTGTAGAGCGCCTCGACCGAGCGCACGCGCCACTTCTCGCGGAACACGATGCCCCGCAGCGGCGGCGCGAACGGACCGTCGTCGAGGTTCTCGCCGTGGCAGGACGCGCAGTGCTGCCGGTAGGCGGCGAGCCCGGCGTCGGCCTGGCCGACGGTGTACGTGGCCGGCTGCCGCTCGGGCTGCTGGGCCGCGGCCGCGGGAGCTGACAGGTCGAGCGCGCCGAGCCAGACGGCCGCCCCGGCCAGCGCGCCGACCGCGGCGCGCCAACGCTGAATCGATCGACGACGTGTTGTCATGACTGCCTCTTTTCGGGAAGTACGGCGATTATATGACCAATTCCGGGTGTACGATGCTGCCCGGGAGGTTCCAGATGATCCGTCCATCGCTGCGAGCGCTCGGCGTGCCGGGCGCCCTGATTGCGGCCGTCGCCCTCGCGCCCGGGCAGGCGGACGGCCAGCCGCCCGCGACCCCGCCGGCCACGAACCCCGCGGCGCTGCCGCGCACGCCCGACGGTCAGCCGGACATTCAGGGCGTGTGGGTCAACTTCGACCGCACGCCGCTCGAGGTGCCGACCGACGAGGACCCGGTGCGTCTGGAGGCGCTCGAGCACTGGTTCCCGGGGCTCGAGGTGACGCCGCAGGGGCTGCGCGGCATCACCGGGCCGAACCCCGGCGGGCTGGCCAGCTTCCTGGGCGAGGGGGACGGCGAAGGGCACTCGTCGAAGCGCAGCGCGCTGAGGCGCTCGCTGGTGGTCGACCCGCCGACCGGCCGCGTCCCGGTGCTGCCGGAGGCGGAGCAGCGGAAGCGGCACAACCTGATTCACCTGACCGATTCCTACACGTACCACACGCCGTGGGAGCGGTGCATCACGCGCGGCGTGCCGGGCGGCATGTTCCCCGCGGGGTACAACAACGCGTACCGCATCCTGCAGACGCCGGACCACGTGGTCATCCTGTACGAGATGATCCACGAGCCGCGCGTCATCCCGCTCGGCGGCCAGCCGCCCCCGGACGACGCGGTCCGGCTGTGGAACGGCGACTCGCGCGGCCGCTGGGAAGGCAGCACGCTCGTCGTGGAGGTGGCGAACTACCGGGCTGCCCGGGTCGGCACGATCGCCACCGGCATCTCCACCACGGCGACCCTCAAGGCGATTCCGCAGAGCGCCGGCATGCGCGTGGTCGAGCGCTTCACGCTCGTCGAGCCGGACCGCATGCGCTACGACGTGACCATCGAGGACCCCGAGGTGTACGCCGCGCCGTGGACGGCCTCCATGCCGCTGCACCGGGACGACGAGTACGACATGTACGAGTACGCCTGCCACGAGGGCAACTACGGCCTGCCGAACAGCCTGAGCGGCGCGCGGGCCGAGGAGCGGGAGCGTCCGGCAGGTGGTTCAGCCCCGGCCGGCCGGTGACGGCTCGTCCAGGATCTCGAGGATGGCCCGCGCGCAATAGACGCGGTTCCGCTTCGCCGCCCAGGCGAGTGAGACGATGCCCGCGGATTCCAGCCGGGCGATCGCACGCTGGGCCGTCGCGAACGAAACCCCCAGCTTGCCGGCCAATTTGGATGCGGTCCAGAACGGGTGTCCGGCAAACAGGTCGAGGGCGCGTGAGGGCAGCGTCGAATGAGCGGCGCCGAGTCGTTCGCGCCAGCTGGCGTGCAGGTCGTTGATGCGACCGATTCGGTCGAGAGCGTCTTCGGACTGCAGTTCGACGCCCCGCAGGAAGTAGGTCAGCCAAGTCTCCCATGTGCCCTCCCGCGTCACCGCCAGCAGGTGTGCGTAGTAGGCTTGCCGCGTGGCCTCGAACCAGGCGCTCAGATAGAGGAGCGGCGTCGGGAGCACGTCCCGTTCGACCAGCAGGAGGGTGATGAGAAGACGGCCGACGCGGCCGTTGCCGTCCAGAAAGGGATGAATCGCCTCGAATTGCGCGTGCGCCAGCGCCGCATGCACCAGGGGCGGAAGCGTGTCGTCGTGCAGAAACCGTTCCCAGGCATCCAGGCAGCTCGTCAATTCGGATGGCGGCGGCGGTACGTACGTGGCGTCGTTCAGGGCGCATCCGGGAGGTCCGATCCAGTTCTGACTGCGCCGAAATTCCCCCGGCGTGGCTGCATCGCCTCTCACGCCCCGCATCAACCGTTCGTGCAGCTCGCGGACCAGACGCAGCGACAGCGGCAGCGTCGCCAGGCGATTGAGGCCGTAGTCCAGGGCAGAGACGTAGTTGCCTACCTCGCGCAGGTCCGTTTGGGGTTGCGCTCGACCGTTCCGCCGGCCTCGTCGGCCAGCAGCTCGCCCAGCGTCGTCTCGGTCCCCTCGATGCGGCTGGAGAGCACCGCTTCGCGGCGGAGGAACGGCTGGATGACGAGATGCGGGTTGGGCAGTCGCCTTCCTTCGCCCGCCAGCTTGCCGGCTGCCAGCGTTGCCGACGAGAGCGCTGCGACCAGTTCGGCGGTCCAGGCGATGGGTGGCGGAAGCGGTTCCGGGACGCAAGCCTGATAGCCGCCGGGACAGCGGACGAGACGGGCGCGTCGCTGCAGGCTTCGCTCAGCGACAGGGGTCATGTTCGCCCGTAGCTTTCAACAGTGAAAACAACCTGGAAGTTTATTGTCGAAAAGCACATTTTCCGAGAATAGTGTAGCGGACATGCACGTAGAATCCAGCCCCTCACCACCGTGCATCACTGTGGCTCAGAACGAAATACTTTCAGGAATGAGAATAATGGGAGCTGTTGTTTTTGAAAATACATATTTTTGAAAACAAGGCGGCGAGTTCGGCGAACAGCCCCGTCCGACCCGCGCCGCCCTGCTATCATGCGCAGCATGGCGGCCAACTGGTTTGCGGCGGGCGCGGCGCTGTGCGGGCTGGGCGTCGTGCTGGGGGCGTTCGGCGCGCACGGGTTGCAGGCGCGGGCGACGCCGGACATGCTCGCGGTGTTCGAGACCGGCGTGCGCTACCACCTGATCCACGCGCTGGGACTGCTGGCGGTGGCCTGGGCCGCGTCCCGCTGGCCCGCCGCGTGGGTGAGCGCGGCCGGGTGGCTCTTCGTGGCCGGGATCGTCATCTTCTCCGGCAGCCTGTACCTGCTGGTGATGACCGGCACCCGCTGGCTGGGGGCGATCACCCCCATCGGCGGCCTGTGCCTCATTGCCGGCTGGGCGGTGCTGGCCGTCGGCGCCCTGCGGGCGGGTTCCTGACGGCCTCCCGGCGGTCAATACCAGGGGCTGATCATGAAGTCGTTGTAGACGACCCGCGCGCGGTGGGCGAGCTTCTCGGCGGTCCCGCCGTCCACCTCCTCCAGGTTCCGCAGGCTGATCACCCCGTCCTCGGCGCCATGCACGACCTCGACCACCTTCGACGCCGCGGGAAACTCCCGCCGCAACGCGCTCTCCACGAGCGCCGCGAGCTGCTCGGGGCGCTTCGCGGGGCTGTGCGGATCGAGCCTGAACTCCACCGTGGGCCGCTCTTCGGCTGGGGCTTGCGCTTCCGCGGGCTCCGCCGCCGCCGGCCTGGACTCGTCGTCCACCGCCCGGCCTACCGTCCGTCCCCGCCGGCCGCCGCGGCGCGCTCCGCGGCGCGGGCGCCGGCCAGGATGCCCGCCATCGAGTAGTTCCCCTCGTGGCAGGCGTACTCGAAGATCGAGCGCCGATCCGTGATGCGCGTCATCGGCCGCGCGACCGTCCACGGCCGCGTGAACGTGTGCGGATCGTCGATGGTGAACCGGTAGTCGATCGTGTCCGCGTCGACCCGCGTGTAGCGCTCCGTCAGGTGCAGCGTGTCGCGCGAGCCCCAAGAGCTCGTCTTGGGGCCGAAGTTGGTCGTCACGACCACCAGCGTGTCGTCCTCCCAGTGGCCGCGCGAGTCGCCCATCCACAACCGGATGGACCCGGGCACATGGGGGCGCCCGTCGAGCGGGATGATGCGCGCCTCGTGGATGAGCTCCTGGAGGACGATGACGTAGCCGGGCGCCTGGAAGATCTGGTAGTTGCTGCTGTACCAGCTTCCGATGCCGTTCCACCCGCGCGAGATGCAGCGGGTCCACGGCGAGAGGTCCGCGTAGGTGTCGGGCGAGTTCGAGGGACCGCGCGTGCTGCGCTCCGCCCGCTCGGCAGCGATGCGCGCCGCGCCCTCGGCCGACAGCGCCGGAATCCGCCCGTCGGGCGGATCGACGATCAGCGACGTCCGCGTGAGCGGCGTGCCGATGTCGCGCCAGAACGCGTTGTAGTTGCCCACGCTGCCTTCTTGCGGCGGCAGGTCGAACGCGGCCCGGTTGGCGGATTCGATCGTTTCCGCCTCGTCG